>NZ_JBNIEY010000005.1:0-250925 GCF_051842345.1 Idiomarina sp. ST20R2A10
TCTGCGTTTCGCTATCCGTGAGGGTGGCCGTACCGTAGGTGCAGGCGTTGTATCAAAAATCATGGACTAAGCAGTCCTGTTGATTTTAAGAGCCCGGCTTTGGCCGGGCTTTTTTATGCCTGCTCATAATTTTTCATCAAAATAGCTTATCAAAAGTAAGCGAAGGCTCGCTCAAGTATTGACATTCAAGACTAAAAAATGAACTATTGAGATAGATACTCAACTTATAGTCAGCCAATCAATTGAAATTACTCAGATACTTTTCTGTGTTCGTTTTTATGGGACTAAGCTGTTCTGCTACAGCACAGGTACCGGTCTATGTTGCTGCCTACGATTACCCTCCTTATTTTTCCGATGTACTGCAAACGGATCTTACCCGTGAACTGATAAGTTTGTTGAATGAGCATCAGGACAGCTACGAATTCCGCATTCAGGTGATTCCCCCTGCAAATCGTCATAAAGCCCTGAGTGTGAAAGGGTGCTGTGATGTTATATTCTTCGAATCGCCCCTTTGGGGTTGGGAAAAAAGTGGAGTAGGGTTTCAGCAAACAATGCCTTTAGTCAGAGGACAAGAGCGGCTGGTCGCCTTACAAAAAGCAGACAGAGACCAGACGTTTTTCGATACATACGATGGCAAAACTTTAGGTGGGGTTAAGGGCTATCATTACCTGTTAGGCGGAGAACTTCTGGCCTCAGATGAAGTTCAGGAAAAGTATACGACGTATTTGGCAGATTCCCGAATTATCAACTTGCAGATGATATTGGGCGGTCGAATCGACCTTACTATTATCAATGATGAACTGCTGGCTGCTTTAAAAGGCTCCAATCAAATTAAGGTAGACGGTTTATTGTTATCCGATAAGGTTAGTCTGGAGTACAAGCTGCACTTACTTGTTGGCGAGAATAAGAGTATCAGCGCAGATACATTACAGAGACTACTGCGGGAGCTTGGCCGACAGGGAGAGTTCGAAATACTCTTTAGACGATTTAATATGGAACGATTTCAGTTATATCGGCCGACAATAACGCGCTAGTAAACACTAAGACCCAAGCGGTTTGCCAGCTCGCGCACCATGTACATTCCACGGGCACTGTTACCGTAGCTGTTTAACCTTGGGCTCCATGAACAAATAACGCCAAAGTCAGGAACAACTGCAATCATACCTCCGCCAACGCCACTTTTTGCCGGAACGCCTACGGTAAAGGCAAATTCACCGCTTTGGTCGTACATGCCGCTGGTTGATAGCAAAGCATTAATGCGTTGTGAGTCTCGTTTTGACATAATTTTCTTTTTAGAAAAAGGACAAATTCCGTCATTAGCAAGAAACGTAAAAGAGCGAGCGAGGTTTTCGCAAGACATGGTTAACGCACACTGCCAAAAGTAATGATCCAGCAGTTCATCAACCTCTGCGTCAATATTACCAAAGCTTTTCATTAGGTGAGCAAGGGCCGCATTGCGATGGCCGTGTTCTTTTTCTGACTGGTGAACAATGTTATCGGCGTAAACGTTGTCGTTGCCGCATAAAGTACGAACCAAACTCAAAACCGCATTTTTACTGGCAGAGTAGCGGCTAACGAGTACGTCGCTAACAACAATAGCTCCGGCATTTATCATAGGGTTGCGCGGAATGCCTTTTTCCCACTCTAGCTGCACTATAGAATTAAAGGCCTGGCCTGAAGGCTCCATTTTAACTCTGTCCCACAAATCTTCTCCAAGGCGCTCCATTGCCAGCATAAGGCCAAAAATCTTCGAGATGGACTGGATAGAGAATTGCTCCTGGGTATCACCGACGTTAAATACCTCGCCGTCGAGGGTGGCCAGAGTGAGTCCGCAGAGCTCGGGGTCGACCTCTGCTAACGCCGGAATGTAATCAGCAACATGCCCCTCGGTGATCTTCATGGCCTGCTGATGAATCTCCTCCAGCAGGCTTTTGAGATCATCCGGGGCATGTATTTGCTGCCCGCCACTGACCAGATCACGCGTCAAGAGAATGCTCCGGATGCGTGATGGTGGACAGGCGGTCTTTTAATTCGTCAGACAGCTTCACAGAACGTTCCTGTTGAAAATCAAAGTACACCAATACCGTTTTACCTTTAGCGCACATTTTTTCTTTCTGCCAAATTTCGGTAGTGATATCAAACGAGCTGCCACCTAAGCGGCTGACGTAAGTATTCACCGTGACATGACCGCCAAAATAAATAGGTAAGAGGTAATCTACTTCCAGCCGCGCGACAATTAAGCTTTGTGTCTTCGGAGACATTTCTCCAAAGAACTCAAAAATAGGTAAACGTCCGGTTTCTATCCACCCCGGTATAACCGTGTTATTGACGTGCCCAAGGGCATCGGTTTCATAAAATCTTACTTTAAAGTCTTCCGTTAACATATTGCGTCCTTTTTATGACAGCTTAAGCATAGGTTTTAAGAAACGAGCCGTGTGAGAGCGCTCATTTTCACAGATATCTTCTGGTGTACCTTCGCAAAGAATTTCACCACCGCCGGAACCACCTTCAGGACCTAAGTCGATGATCCAGTCAGCGGTTTTTATCACGTCTAAGTTGTGCTCAATAACCACTACCGTGTTGCCGTGGTCACGCAGACGATGAATCACCGCCAGCAATTGCTTAATGTCGTGGAAATGCAGACCTGTGGTCGGTTCATCCAGAATGTATAAGGTTTTGCCAGTATCACGCTTGGACAACTCACGTGACAATTTGACCCGTTGCGCTTCACCACCAGAGAGTGTTGTCGCTGACTGGCCTAACCGGACGTAAGACAAGCCCACATCCATTAAGGTTTGCAACTTGCGTGCAATAGCCGGAACCGGGTCGAAGAACTCACGAGCGTCTTCAATGGTCATATCCAGTACTTCGTGAATATTCTTGCCTTTGTACTGTACTTCCAGCGTTTCGCGATTATAGCGCTGACCTTTACAAATATCGCAAGGAACATAAACATCCGGCAAGAAGTGCATCTCAACTTTAATGACTCCATCGCCCTGACAAGCTTCACACCGACCGCCGCGTACGTTAAAGCTGAAACGACCGGGTTTGTAACCGCGGGCACGTGATTCCGGCACACCTGCGAACAGTTCGCGAATTGGTGTGAAAATACCGGTGTACGTCGCCGGGTTGGAGCGCGGCGTACGACCTATTGGGCTCTGGTCAATGTCTACCACTTTATCCAGCAGTTGCATGCCATCGACACTTTTGTAAGGAGCAGGCTCCCCGGTCGTTGCGCCATTAAGTTCACGATGCGCAATATGGAACAGCGTATTGTTGACCAGCGTTGACTTACCTGAACCTGATACTCCAGTCACACAGGTCATAATACCTAATGGTAAATTAAAATCGACATTCTTCAGGTTGTTCCCGCTGGCTCCATGAATGGTTAACCGGCGTTTATCCGGTTTGTGGCGTTGCTTAGGAACTTCTATTTCTTTTCTGCCGGACAGATAGTCGCCGGTTAGTGAATCTTCACTTCCGACAATATCTTCAACCTGACCCTGAGCAATAATTTCACCACCATGTACGCCGGCACCAGGGCCAATATCAATAACGTGATCGGCCTGACGAATAGCGTCTTCGTCGTGTTCAACCACAATCACGGTGTTACCGAGGTCACGCAGGTGAGTCAGAGTGTTCAACAGCCGTTCGTTGTCGCGCTGGTGCAAACCAATACTGGGTTCATCCAGTACGTACATAACACCAACCAGCCCCGCACCAATTTGGCTGGCCAGACGAATACGCTGCGCCTCACCACCAGACAAGGTTTCTGCGCTACGGGACAAACTTAAATAGTTGAGTCCCACGTTTACTAAGAAGCGTAGACGGTCATTAATCTCTTTTAGAATTTTCTCTGCAATTTGCGCACGCTGACCTTCCAGGCTCAGTTGCTGGAAGAACTCAAGTGCGTCGCCAATGGACTGCTCAACAACTTCCGGCAGGGTTGTACCCTGAATAAACACATGACGAGCTTCGGTACGTAAGCGGGTGCCACCGCAGCTTTTACAGGGTTGCGTCGCTACGTATTTGGACAACTCGTCGCGCACAGCCTGTGATTCAGTCTCGCGGTAACGGCGCTGCATGTTAGGAATAATCCCTTCAAACGGATGCGCTCTGACCACTTTGTCGCCGCGGTCGTTCATGTAAGTGAACTTTATTTCTTCTTTACCGCTACCAAACAGAATTTTTTCGCGAATGTCATCGGGCAATTCGTTGAAAGGCTGCGACAATTTAAACTCGTAATGCTTCGCCAGTGACTGCAGCATTTGGTAATAGTAGAAGTTGCGCTTGTCCCAGCCGCGAATTGCACCGCCTGTTAGCGACAGCTCTGCATTAACAACAACTTTGGCCGGATCAAAAAACTGCTCAACGCCCAGACCGTCACAAGTAGTACAGGCACCGGCCGGATTGTTGAACGAGAACAACCGTGGTTCCAGTTCCTGCATACTGTAACCACAATGCGGGCAGGCAAAGTTCGCTGAGTAAACTTCGGCATCACCGTCGCCTTCCATAGGCACGACTAAAGCCGTTCCGCCACTAAGCTCCAGTGCGGTTTCAAAGGACTCCGCCAGGCGCTGCTCCATGCCGTCGCGAACTTTAAAGCGGTCAACGACCACTTCAATGGTGTGCTTCTTTTGCAGCTCTAACGTGGGAGGATCGCTTAAATCACAAATTTCACCGTCTATACGGGCGCGGATGTAGCCCTGCAAGGCGAGGTTTTCTAGCACTTTCAAGTGCTCGCCTTTACGGTTCTGAATAATAGGCGCAAGCAACATGCGCTTTTCGCCTTCAGGAGCTGCCAGCACGTTATCGACCATTTGCGATACGGTCTGTGCCGCCAGCGGCACGTCGTGAGTCGGACAACGCGGCTCGCCCACCCGGGCAAACATCAGACGTAAATAGTCGTAAATTTCCGTAATAGTACCGACCGTCGAACGCGGGTTATGCGATGTCGACTTCTGCTCAATTGATATAGCGGGTGATAGACCCTCGATACTGTCAACATCAGGCTTTTCCATCAGTGACAAAAACTGACGTGCATAGGCAGAGAGCGACTCAACATAGCGTCTCTGTCCCTCTGCATATAGGGTATCGAAAGCAAGTGATGACTTACCCGAACCGGATAAGCCGGTGATCACAATCAGCTTATTGCGGGGGATGGTCAGATTGAAATTTTTTAAGTTGTGCGTGCGCGCACCGCGTACTTCGATAGTATCCATAATTCCCGTCTGTTGTTCAGTAAATGACTGACGACAAAACGCTATTATCGCACAGTGTTAGGCATCTGGTACAATAACGGCATCATTTATCATGTTACTGATATAAAAGCAGTGAAATGACGCCGCAAAAATTAAATAAAACAGAGAAAAAAGCCGCTTTAGCACTAGCTTCCGTCTTTGGTATACGGATGTTAGGGCTGTTTTTGATCATGCCAGTTTTAGCGGTTTATGCACAAGACTACCCTGACTATTCCCCGCTTTGGGTCGGTATTGCTCTGGGTGCCTACGGCCTGACACAGGCACTGTTGCAAATTCCGTTAGGTATGCTGTCTGACCGCCTTGGCCGAAAGCCGGTTATTGTCGGTGGTTTGCTGGTCTTTATTCTAGGCAGTGCGGTGGCAGCTCAGGCTGATACTCTATTGGGTGTATCCATTGGTCGGGCGCTACAGGGGCTGGGCGCTATTGCGGCTGCTATTCTGGCATTGGCAGCTGACTTATCGCGTGACGAACAACGGCCGAAAGTGATGGCCACTATTGGTATGTGCATTGGCCTGGCGTTCGCTATTTCGCTGGTAGCCGGACCTTTATTGGGCAATATTATTGGGCTTTCGGGTTTGTTCTGGTTTACCGCCGCCAGTGGCGCTCTGGGCATTCTGGTGTTGTTGCTGAGCGTCCCCAAAGTGGTGACAACTTCTGCGAGGCGTGAATCCTTACCCGTGTTGTCAGAACTGGGGCATTTGCTTAAACACAAACAACTGTGGTGCCTGAACAGTGGTATTTTTGTATTACACGCTATTTTAACGGCATGGTTTGTGACTTTACCCATGCAACTGCAAAACGCAGGTTTTGAAAGTCAGACTCATGCCTGGTTTTACTTACCTACGCTGGCAGCGTCCATTTTGTTCATGGTGCCAATGATTATCAGCAGTTCGCGTAATAATAATTCTGTGCAGTGGCTGCGGTTTTCTATTATTACTTTAATTGTTGCGCTGCTAATTATTGCCATAGCGGGGCAAAACCCCTGGCTGCTGGTTGCTGCTCTGGTTATATTTTTCACTGGCTTTAACTTTATTGAGGCCAGTTTACCTTCGTTACTCACCCGAATTGCGCCAGCGGGAAGCAAAGGCAGTGCCAGCGGAATTTATTCAACAGGTCAGTTTTTAGGCTCTTTTGTTGGTGGGGTCGTAGGCGGCTCAGTCTTACAGTTTTTTGGGATATCTGGCGTTGTTGTTTTCTGCCTGATCTTGCTAGTATGTTGGTTGCTAATCAGTTTAGTCATGGTTAACCCCGCAGGTGTCACCAGTGTCTCGTTATCATTGCCCGGGTTAACTGAAAGCAAGGCTACCAAGCTAAGTGAGCAGTTACTTACCGTAACCGGCGTTACGGAAGCAAGATGGGTTGAAGAAGATCAGGCCACTTATTTAAAAGTTGATAAAAAACATTACGATGAAAAGGCGGTTAATCAGTTGCTTAAAGAAGCATCGGTCGCTTAATAATTTGAAGCAGTTGTAACGCGTACAAGGAACAGGAGAATCTAATGGCCAGTCGCGGTGTAAATAAAGTAATTTTAATTGGTAACTTGGGCGCTGACCCAGAGGTTCGTTATACCCAAAACAGCACAGCGATAGCCAACCTGTCGATTGCTACCAGCGAAACCTGGAAAGACAAGCAAACAGGCGAACCGCGCGAACAAACCGAATGGCACCGTTGTGTGGCTTATCGTCGCTTAGCTGAAATTGCCGGTGAGTACCTGAAAAAGGGCTCTAAAGTTTATGTTGAAGGGCGTTTGCAAACGCGTAAATGGACAGGCCAGGACAACGTAGAGCGTTACACGACAGAAGTGGTCATTAACGAAATGCAAATGCTGGATTCTCGTGGCGGCCCGCAGGGTGGTGCTCCACAACAAGGCCAGGGTTTTGGTGGCGGTCAGCAGCAAGGCGGTGGTTACGGTGGTGGTCAACCACAACAGCAATCACAGCAACAACAGCGTCCTGCGCCTCAGCCAGCGCAGCAGCAAAATCAACAGTCACAACAAAAACCGGCAGAACCCGCGCCGTTTTCACCTGACAATGATTTTGATGACGATATTCCGTTCTAGTTTGCCGAGTATAGGATTTACCCGCTCGGGTATCTGTATCATGTGAAAAAAGCCCCTTTTGCAGGGGCTTTTTTTGTATCTAATTTTTAGTTCAAACCTATCGCTATTTTCATTTTAGTTAGCACGCTAAGTTTGTTATTATACTTAGCGTGCTAACTAAAGAGGTTGCTATGACATTAACACAAGAACAGCTCAGACAGTTATCTGTACCTGAACGACTCGGTCGCGTTGCGCGTCAGTGGCAGGCTATTGCGGATAAGGAACTGGCGCCGCTGGGGTTAACCTACCCGCGCTGGAGTGCTATGTGGAAACTGGCACGTATTGGAGATGGTGTCAGCCAAAAGCAGCTTGCGGAAGCGCTTGAGCTAGAACTTGGTTCACTCATGCGCACGCTCGCGCAACTGGAAGAGCAAGAGTTGATTACGCGCGAAGCAAGCCCGGACGACGGCCGTGCTAAGCAGGTGTTTTTGACGAAGTCAGGTCATGCGCTGGTTAAAAAAATGGAAGCGAAAATTCTAAAAGTACGAAGGGCGTTGCTGGCCAATATCGAAGACGAAGAAATTGAAACGGTTAAGAAGGTTCTGGCGATGATTTCATACAATGCGAATCACATGTCTGAAGCTCAGAAGCTTGACCAAAATAATGAGGAAAAAGTATGACCGCAGACGAAAAGTTTGCCCGTTGGGTTAAGCGGGCATTGGTGCTATTTGTGCTCGTATTTGCCTATTTTCTGTGGGCCGACTTGAGCCTGCCGCTAACCCCGCAGGCAATGGTGACCCGGGTGGTGACTCAAGTTGCACCGCAGGTGAATGGTACGGTAGAGAAAGTCTTGGTTAATAATAACCAGTATGTTGAAGAGGGCGAGCCACTATTTGAAATTGACCCGCGACCTTATCAACTGCAATTACAGCAATCAGAGCTGGCACTGGCTCAGGCGCAACAGTCAAACCAACAGTTTGATGCCCAAATTCGAACTGCTCGGGCAAAGTTAAAGTCAGCACAGGCAAAAGCTCAAGAGCTCAGCCGTGAGGCGCGGCGCATTAAAGATCTGGTAGAAGACGGTAGTTCGTCGCAACAGGCATATGACCGTGCGCAGAGCAGTAAGCTAGAGGCCCTGGCAAATGTTGAAGCCGCCCAGTCGCAACTACAGAGTCTAGAAGTGCAACGAGGTGCCGAGGACGATGCAAACAACTTACTTATTCAACAAGCTGAAAATGCGATAGAAACAGCGAAGCTTAACTTAAGCTACACCACCGTGCGTGCGAAACATGCCGGACGTGTCGGTAATCTAAAGCTCAGCGAAGGCGCTTATGCCCGTCAAGGCTCGCCGCTAATGGCGCTGGTATCACCCAATGCCGACATTGTCGCCGATTTTCGTGAGAAGAATTTACGGCACATAAAGTCCGGGCAGCAGGCTCTGGTGGTATTTGATGCTGAACCCGGCACGCTTTATGAGGTGAAAGTGGAGAGCATTGATGCCGGTGTCAACGCAGGTCAGTTAAGTGCCGACGGAGCCTTAGCAGCACCGGTTAACTCTAACCGTTGGGTGCGAGACGCGCAGCGACTTCGGGTTCACCTGAGTTTAGCAGAACAACCGGATTCAGAGCGCCCGGCCGGAGCGAAGGCCACGGTACAGATAGTTCCTGAAGGAAGCGTCAAAGCTGCTATCGCGAAAGCGCAAATCCGGTTGCTGGGCTGGTTACACTACATTTATTGATCAGGAAGGAACTATGGCAACTTCAGTCTTGAGTGAAAACGGCCTACGGCAATGCTTACGAATCGCCTTTGGTGGCTCCATCGGTTTTCTGGTCACGGCACTGTTTGACTTGTCTTATGGCGTGTTTTTTACCGTATTACCAATGCTGCTATTGGGGTTAGTGCCAATGATAAACCGGCAGGTCGCCAGGCAAATACTTGCGGCGTCGGTTATGTGCGGACTGGAAGTGGGTATTCTGGCGCAGATACTGGGCGGGCATTCAGTATTAATGACAATGGTCGCCTTTGTCTTATTTCTGTATAGGTTTGCTTTTATGGCGCGCGGCACGGCGTTCCTGTTCGGCGCAAATGGTGTACTGATGTTGAGTATTATGCTGCATTACGCCAGTTATCCGGGCACCGACGTTAATAACTTAATAGCCAGTAACTTCTTTGCGTCGATACTGGCAATAGCCATTGCCTTTGTTATGCATGCGATTATACCCAATAAAGAACATAACGCGGCACCACCGCCTTTGCCGGACAAGTCACCTAACCGCGTGCGCCATGAAGCTATTTTGGGCGCTACGGTGACAACCCTGTCGTTTTTGGTGTTTCAGCTGTTCGATTTGCAGGATTCTATTTCTGCGCAGGCCACTACTATTTTGGTGCTATTTCCCATGAACTGGAACGGGGCATTAACTTACGCGCGCAAGCGAGCGGCAGGGACTCTAATTGGTGTTATGTTTGGTCTAGGTGCTCAGGTTCTACTTTACGGCTGGTATGACATACTGTGGTTGATTGTGCCGTTGTTCTGGCTTGGGGTGATGTTGTTTGCCCGCATTCATGTACTTGAAGCTTCGGGAGCCGGAGTGGGTTTTGGGGCAATGACCACTATGGGCATTCTTTTCGGTCAGTATTTATCGCCGGCACAAGACTTGGTGTATTCCGGTCTTTACCGTTTGAGCAGCACCTTTGTCGCAATTATTGCGGCTATGATGGTGTGCTATTTGGTACACAAACTCTTGAATCAGTTTGCGGGAACGCGATTTGGCGCTGCTTAAAATTGATACCCATAGTGCCTGGAAGAGCATGCAGCCACTTAATCAGCTGCATGCTTGTCTAAAATATCTAAACTCGAACGGTTTTTTACTTAGCTTGCGTCGTTTAACCCAAACTGTTTAACCACTTTGTCAAAATACTCCAGGTTTTGCTTAGCGTAATCGCGTTTTTCTACATAGCGACCCGGGAAGAAGTTTTTCTTAAAGCCGTAGGCGACAATGTCTTTCAGGCGCTTCAGCGAAATATCAAAATTATCCACAGCTAACTGATATTCGTTGCTGACCGTGGTACGAGAAACCAAACGGTTATCGGTACAAATAATGGTAGCTAAGCGGTTATCCAGCATATGCTGGAAATTGTGGTTTTTAATGTCGCCAATATCGGGATTAGTTTGCAGGTTACTGGTCAGGCAAACTTCAACGGCAATACGACGGTCAGCAATATAAGAGGCCAGGCTTTCACCATAAGCTTTTGGGTCTTCAATAGACGGGTCCTGAGTCATTTCAGGAGAGAATAAGGAATAACCATGACCTAAGCGGTCGGCATGGCACTTGGTTAACGCCTCAAAAATGCTCTCAGCGCCGTAAGCTTCTCCGGCATGTACGGTTTTCAGCAGAAAGTTCTCGTGCGCGTATTCGTACACTTCTTTGAACTCGCCTGCCGGGTAACCAATTTCCTGACCGGCAATATCCAGCCCGACAATTGGCATGCCTTCTTCGTCACGCATACGGACGCTGGCGCGAACTAAGTCCATTGCGGCCGTTTTAATAACCTGCATAGGTTCAAAGTCACGCATTAACTGAAACATTTGTGTGTAATAAGGGGAAAACCCTTTTTTACCAAACATCCGCATGGCGCAGTTGATAATGCCGTAGTCAAATGGTGGCTTATCGCCGTTTTTAACGTCTGCGCTGTTATTGTACTCTTTCTTTGCGCGCAAAAGGCCGTCGTTTACTACGTGCATTATGGTGTCAAAAGTAACACCTTTACCTGGGTCCATGAGTAGCTGAGGAGCAAAACGTACCTCAATGTAATTAACCCCTTCGTTTTGATTATCGACGGCTAATTCATAAGAGGCTTGCTCCAGGTTTTCTAAATCGCGCAAAGCGGCACAGGTGTACTGAAACCCATTTAGGTATTCACCCAAATTGTTGTAATGCGATTTAAATACCAGATCAAACAGGCCTTCTTCGGTATAGCTTGGAAGTTCGATATCAGCGCGCTTAGCCATATCAATTAAGCTGCTGGCACGAAGGCTTCCATCAAGGTGCAAGTGCAAGTCAGCTTTAGGAATGGCTTTGATAAATTCGGGGGAATATTGCATTGAGAACTCCTGCCTTAAGGTTGCTTTGTCCCATAATGCCATAAAATCGTGCTAATCTCTGCCAGGATCTGACCACATTAACTTAAAAAAATAGAACAAAATGGCTTCTCTATATTTCACTTATTCGGCAATGAATGCAGGCAAAAGCACGTCGTTATTGCAAGTGGCGCACAACTACGAAGAGCGCCAACAACATGTCCTGCTGATGACGCCAGCTTTAGATGACCGGGCAGGTAAAGGGCGTATTGCTTCCCGATTAGGTATTGGTCGCGATGCGGTGTCTTTCACACACCGGACAGATTTAGCTGCCGTAGTCCGGGCTCGCTACATGCAACAGGCAATTGACTGTGTGTTAATTGATGAAGCACAGTTTTTAAGTGAAGAGCAGGTGTGGCAACTGTCCAGTCTGGCTGACACCGACAATATTCCGGTAATGTGTTACGGCATCCGCACCGACGCTTTTGGCAACGCCTTTCCGGGTAGTGCGGTGTTGTTGGCTATAGCCGACAAACTGGTGGAAATGAAAACCATCTGCCACTGCGGTCGCAAAGCGACCATGTCATTGCGGGTTGACGAACAGGGCAATGCGATACGCATGGGGCAGCAAATAGCTATTGGTGGCAATGATCGTTACGTTTCCTGTTGTCGTAAACACTGGAAAGAAGCCATGGGGCTGCGCTAAAACGGTCAAATAGAGTACGGAATATGGGTTTTAGCGAAGGCACTTGATGGTATACTGAGTTTCTCATTTTTTAGCCAGAAGTGACTATGCAAAGCTTAACAATTCCAAGACCTGATGACTGGCACCTGCATTTACGCGATGGTGCTATGTTACAAACAACCGTACCTGCAACCGCAGCAGTGTTTCATCGTGCTGTGGTTATGCCAAACCTGGTGCCTCCGGTAACAACCGTAGCGGCCGCTATGGAGTATCGTGAGAGAATTTTGGCCGAAATTCCCGCTGGTATGAGTTTTCACCCGCTTATGGCTCTGTATCTCACGGCAGACACGACTCCAGAAGAAATTGCTGAAGCTGCTGCGAACGAGCATGTTATTGGCTTCAAGCTATACCCGTCAGGAGCCACCACAAATTCTGCCGCTGGTGTAAAATCGGTAGAAGCTCTTGCTCCGGTGCTGGCTGCTATGCAGGAGCATCAGGTGCCTTTGCTGGTGCATGGTGAAGTAACCGACAGCGACGTTGATATCTTTGACCGCGAAAGAGTCTTTATTGAGCGGCATTTAATTCCGATAACCGAGCGCTTCCCGCAATTAAAGCTGGTGCTGGAGCACATTACCACCGCCGACGCGGTTAAGTTTGTCGAAAATGCCAACAGTAATGTCGCAGCAACAATGACCCCGCAACACTTACTGATGAACCGCAACGACTTGCTGGTCGGTGGTATTCGTCCACACAACTATTGTTTGCCAATTTTAAAACGCCAGTCACACCAGCAGGCTTTGCAGCAGGCGGCCTTGTCCGGTAACCCTAAGTTTTTCCTCGGAACTGACTCAGCTCCGCATGTGCAGGCAAGTAAAGAGACTGCCTGTGGTTGCGCTGGTTGTTATTCAGCTCCAGCAGCAATTGAGCTTTATGCCGAGTTTTTTAGTCAGCATAACGCGCTGGATAAATTGGCAAATTTTGCCAGTGTTTTTGGAGCTGATTTTTATCAGTTACCCCGCAACACTGAGACCATTGAACTGGTTCAACAACCATGGACTGTTGCTGAAACGGTAGACACGGCAACAGGGCCTATGGTGCCTTATTGGGCAGGGTCTGATTTGCAATGGAAACTGCGCGGCTAGCCATTAAAGTTGTAGTGCGAAAAATGGGTTATGACGAAGATCATAAACTGTAGCGAACCCGCGCTTTTTCTGATGAGCTTTGCAAAGTTTCTGTTAACATGGTTGAAAATAAAATAAAGGATGTTGTTGAGTGCTAGGATTTTCAAAGCAAAAACAAAATGATCACCGTATTTGCTTTCAAATAACGCAAAACAGCGTCCGTCTTCTCGTTGCTAAAGGCTCTGCTAACGCCCCCGAATTGATCGTTAATGACTACGAGCCAGTGCAGCGAGGTTCGTTACTTAAGCACGCGGATACCCTTTTGGGTAAATATTCCCGCTTGTCGTTAAAGCATGCGCAAGTCACCCTGGTGTTGGGAACGGATTTATACGAGTCGGTTCAGGTGGATAGGCCCATGCTGGATCCGGAAGAAATTTCGGAAAGCTTAAAATACAGTTTAAGCGACTTAGTGTCCTTTGCGGCTGATGAAATCATTGCCGACTATTATGAGTTTCCGGAGCAACCATCCGGTCAGGATAAAGTGGTTGCGGTTGCGGCGAATAAAAACGATTTAATGCCCTGGGTTGAGCTATTCAGTGAACATGACCTGAGCTTAACGGATATCGCCATTACTGAACTGACGTTACCGCGGTTAGCTGAAACTCAGAACCACGCTGAACTCACTTTATACCAAAATCCTGCTGGTAATTACCTTGCACAAATTAATACCCCCAAAGGGCTTATGTTTACTCGCTTGCTGCGCGGTGTGACCGATGTGTCTAAATACACAGAGAGTGAAATAGCAGCTGGTGCTTTAGAACCTTTGGCAACAGAGCTACAGCGCTCGGTTGATTATTTCGAAAGCCATTTGCGACAGGCCCCCATTAGCCGAATTATTATTGCCGTAGAACATATGACGCCGGCGTCCCTTGAAAAGAGCCTGGCTGAGCTGTTAGCAGTAGAGTGCACTATGTATCAGTACCCGCAATGGTCCGCTGACTTACGCGAGGGCGACTACTCCGATCTTGCCGGTTTAGGTGCGTTAGTTGAGGGCGATTTATGAAGCAATGGGTAAATCTGTACCGCAGTGAGCTGAAGCCGGTAAAGCAGAGGCTCACACTAACAAAGGTAAGCTCTGTTTTGGGTGTTTGGCTGGCGCTGTTGCTCATTGTGGTAGGTGTTACTCAGTGGCAAAAGGCAACAGTTGTGCAAAAGAATGAACAATTGTCAGCTACCCTGACTAAGCTCAATAATGACCTGGAGAGCAGT
This sequence comes from Idiomarina sp. ST20R2A10, assembly GCF_051842345.1. Classification (NCBI taxonomy): domain Bacteria; kingdom Pseudomonadati; phylum Pseudomonadota; class Gammaproteobacteria; order Alteromonadales; family Idiomarinaceae; genus Idiomarina; species Idiomarina sp. ST20R2A10. Next base: position 14,453 of record NZ_JBNIEY010000005.1, read on the forward strand.
CGCGAGAGAATGTCCCGGCGGCAGCCAAGCCCGCAACTGCAGGCAGAAAAAGAGCAGTTGCAACAAGAATTGCAGGACGCCAGAAGTTTCAGTCAGCAAATTGCAGAGTTTCGGCAAAACCGGTCTTCATCCGTTAGTGAGTTTTTACAGGAACTTGCAGATATCACCCCGGAAGACATTTGGTTAACCGATTTTTCAATGTCTGGTGAAAATATCCGTTTACACGGGCAAGCTCTAAACAGTGAAGCCTTAGTGCTGTGGATGGATAAATTTGGTCAGTCGAGCTTACTGGCAAATAAACGTTTTGCGGTTGTAGAACTTAAGCGCAGTGAGCAGGGTTATCAGCAGTTTTTGCTGCAAAGCGTCAGAAGCAGCGAGGGCGAATCAAACAATGAATAACTGGTGGTTACGCGCACAAGAAACTTTTAATTCTATGCCCGGAAGACAGCGAGCGCTTTTGTCGTTGGCCGGTTTTTTAATTATTACCCTGCCAATTATGAGTTACGTTATTTTTCCAACGCTGGAACAAAATAAAGTTCTTTCAGCGGATAACCACCGTATTGCTACTCAAATAGAACAGTCTGAGCAATTAGAGCAGGACTTGCAGGCGCAGTTAGCTAACGACATTGATGCTCCGGTCAGGGCTGAAATTAAGCAGTTGAAGCAGCGGTTAACGCAGGCAAAAGGCGATTTTTCGGAAAGCGAGGTTTTATTGCCCGCACAACAACGAAAGCAGTTTCTCAACAGCGTGTTACGTCATGCCTCGGAACTGGGAATGGATAGTTTAGAAGCTAAAGAGCCGACCGTCGTATTTGAAACCGGGTCTATTAAACTCTATCAGCATGCTGTGCAGGCGGAATTTACCGGGCGTTTTTTCGCGGTATCCGACTTTGTGGATACGCTGCAAAAAGAGTACCCCAATGTCCAGTGGGCCCGCTTTGATTATCAGGTAGGCGACTACCCGACAGCGAAGGTGACGATAGTCTGGTATCTGCTAAGTACGGATAAGGAGTTTATCAGTGCTTAAAGGAATTGCGTTGTTATTACTTATGGTCGCGGTCTCGGCTTTTTCGCAAGAGCGGGATCCTACCCAGCCGCCGTTTACAGTAAGTCAGCCCACAGTGGAAATGGATAGTTGGGGACAGAATATAAAACTGTCTCAAATTTTTTATTCAGAGCAGAGTCAGTCAGCCCGTATTAACGGTGAATGGGTTAAGCCTGGTGAAAATATTGATGGGTTTCGGGTTAATTCAGTTAATCCAAACAGCGTTATTTTAGAGAAGAACAACGAAAGAGTAGAGATTACTTTGTTTAAGCCGATAAAGCAGAACGAGAAAGGCAATTCGGGGGCCGTAAAATGAAAAAAGTTGCAGCAGGAGCGTTATTGTTGGCACTAAGCGGCTGTGCTTATCAACCGAGCTATTCTCCGGATGAAGCCAATAAAGCAATGAAACCGGAAGCTTCTGAAAAGAAAAAAACGGAGGCGAAGAAAGAACTGCCAGCAGAAGTCAGTAACTTCTTAAATCAGACGGCAAATAAAGAACAGGAAGACGGACTCGCCTTACTCGAGGAGCCCCGGTTTGTGCTGCAGGCCGATGATGTTGATGCGAAAGCTTTCTTTTATGGGCTAGCGGCAGATTCTCCTTACAACATTCTGGTACACCCCAATGTCAGTGGCGAAATCTCGTTAAGCCTGAAAGACGTGACTTTAGATGAAACGCTGGATGCTGTGCAGAACATGTATGGTTTTGAAGTTCGTCGTTCCGGACGTACTATTCAAATATACCCTGCCGGGGTAAGAACTCAGACGTTCTCGCTGGACTACCTGTCACTTCGCCGTTTTGGTATGTCACAGACCGAAATTTCAGGTGGTGGTGTCAGTGAGGAGCGTAACAATAACAGAGGATTAGGTAACAATTCAGGAAACAGCAACACCCGTGTAGAAGGAACTCCTCTGCTTGGTAATAACGATGGTGAGTACCGTCGGGACAGTCAGCAGAATCAGTTGCAAGGTAATGGTTCCAGCATAAATACCCAGTCAGAAACCGACTTATGGGGCGGTCTGAAAGATGTTATTGAAGGCATTATTGGTGACGGCAATGTGGTGCTTTCGCCGCAGGCGGGTATTGTTAGTGTTACTGCTTCACCAAGTAAGCTGCGCGCTGTTGGTGATTTCATCACGGTTCTGGAATCTCGTCTGCAGCGTCAGGTTATTCTGGAAGCTCGTATTATTGAAGTAACTCTGAACGATGGCTATCAACAAGGGATAAACTGGAGTGACTTATACAATGGTAAAGCTGGTTGGGGAGTAGGGGTCGGTGTAGATTTTGCTGGAACAAATCCGCTTCCTGCAGCTTCAACTATAGGTGGTCTATTTGGGTTAACATATAGTGATGAAAGCAATAACTTTTCCGGCATGATTGAAATGCTGCAAACCCAGGGCACTGTACAAGTACTTTCTAATCCTCGTGTTAGTGCGTCGAACAATCAGAAAGCGGTTATTAAAATTGGTGAAGATTCTTATTTCGTAACCAACGTAGATTCGACAACTAATTTTGGAAGTGGAGGTAGTACACCTGTATCGAACTCAAATGTCGATTTAACACCGTTCTTCTCAGGTATATCTTTAGATGTTACCCCCCAAATTAGCGACGATGGTGAGGTCATTCTTCATGTACATCCGTCAGTTGTCGAAACGGAGGAGCAACAAAAAGTCATTACCTTAACCGACGGTGAGCTGGTGTTACCTCTGGCTCGTAGCAATATTCGTGAGTCAGACACCATAGTTAAAGCTCGCAACGGCGAAATAGTGGTTCTCGGTGGTTTGATGCAGACGACTAACTCCGAAGAAGTCAGTAAAGTACCGCTATTAGGTGATATTCCTTTGTTGGGCGAGTTATTTACTAACCGTCGCAACCGCCAGGAAAAGAAAGAACTGGTTATATTACTGAAACCGACTGTGGTGGGTGTTGATACCTGGCGCGATGAACTGAAACGATCTCGCGAACTGCTGCAAGAATGGTTCCCGGATATAGAGCAATAACTAAGGTAGTATGTACTTATACCATTACGGCTTACGCGAACTGCCCTTTACTATAACGCCGAACACGCAGTTCTACTACGACTTGAAAAGCCACCACGAAGCTTTCGAGGTGGTTTTAACGGCGTTAAAAACCGGTGAAGGCTTTATTAAAATTACCGGAGAGGTTGGAACCGGTAAAACTCTTCTGTGCCGACGGTTATTAAATGATATCCCTGACTTTTTTAAAACCGCTTACATTCCAGACTCATACCTTGACCCGGCTGAACTGAGGCTGGCCATTGCTCAGGAACTGGACCTGGAAACCGGACAAATGACCAATCAGCAGCAGCTGGCGCGGGCATTGCAACAGCGCTTGCTGGATATTAATAAAAACGGCCAGGCCGTGGTGATACTCATTGATGAGGCACAGGCGCTGCCGGAAGAAAGTCTGGAAGCTTTGCGTTTATTATCCAACCTGGAAACTGAACGGCGTAAATTGGTGCATATTATTTTACTGGGTCAGCCGGAACTGGATGAGCGTTTGTCACAAAAAGCCTTTAGGCAACTTCGTCAGCGAATCAGTTTTTCGCATAAATTAACCGCCATGAATGCGGATGAAACAGCCGAATATATAGCGCACCGGATGGATGTCGCCGGTTATCAGGGGACTCCGATATTTGACTGGAAGTTAGTCCGGCGATTACACCGTTGCAGCCGTGGCGTGCCCCGTCTGATTAATATGCTGTGCCATAAAATGCTGTTGCTGGCTTATGGTGAAGGACGTCATCAGCTGTCGACGCGGGACTTAAAGCTCGCGGTTAATGACACCGAAGACGCGGAATTGACTCGTTCTGTATGGCTTCCCGTAACGGTGTCTGTGTGCGTATTTTTTCTGGCGGCAGCCGCGCTCAGTTATTGGCAAATGGGTGGTTCGCTATGAGCGTTATTAATAAAGTTTTAAAAGATTTAGACCGTCGGGGGCAGCAGCCCTTCTCGAAAAGGGCGGCGAGTAGCGCCGTTGAGCGCCGCAGTAGTCATCGTTTAGGGTTATGGTTGCTGGCGCTGATGCTATTGATTGTTCTGGCCTTAGTGGTTTTTTGGTGGCAGTCGCGTTCAGAAAACACAATGACGGTAACGGAGAGCGAGCCGGCTGAAATGCCAAAACTGCAAGAGCGGGTCGAGCCATTCATTGATACTGCAGTGATAGAAGTGCCAGCTGAGCGCACCCCTCGCTCTGAAAGTGATTCACGGCAATCTAGTGAGATAGTATCACAAGACTTGGCTTCGGTTGTGATTCCGGAAACGGAACCGGAAAAGGCCGGAAAAGCAGAGTCCATGCCAGAAGAGCCTGTTGTTGCCACTGAAGACACCGAAAACGAGACGCAAAAAGGCGGTGAATTTAGCAAGCAAGCCGTGCAGCTCTCGCCAGCAGAAATTTCCGCACAACATATTGAGAAAGCGCAAAAAGCTCAGCAACAGGGACGCTTAACGTCGGCAGAAGACCATTGGCGTAAGGCGCTTGCTGTTACACCGGAAAATAAAGAAGTGAGAAAAAAGCTGGCGGCTTTGCAGTTTGGCCGGAATAAGGTATCGCAGGCATTAACAACGCTAGAAGCCGGTTTTAAACTGAACCCAAATGACTTTGAGTTTCGTCTGTTAAGTGCCCGTATTCTTGAAAAAGAAGCGCGGCCTGCAGCGGCACTGAGTTTATTGAAGCAAGCGACACCAGACGCCGGTGCCTATCCGGAATATGTCCAGAAACAGGCGTTGTTGGCCCAGGCGCAGGGTGACTACAAATCCGCTGCTGACGCATATCAGCGCCTGCTTGAGGCTGAACCTACGCAAGGCCGCTGGTATTTAGGTAAGGCAGTGGCTCAACAGGAGTTCGCACCTGAGGCCGCTATAGCATCGTATCAGGAGGCTTTAAACCGGATACAACATCGGCCAACTCTGGACTTTATTGAGCAGCAAATTGCGTCTTTACAGGCAACTGAGGCAGGTGAGCAATGAAGCGTCCTCGTCTTAAAATGCGATTAGGCGATTTGCTTGTTCACGAGCAAATCATCAGTGAAGAGCAGCTGCAAAAAGCACTTGAGCAGCAGCGTGTAAGTGGACGCAAACTGGGCGCAACCTTAACAGATCTCGGCTTTATTTCTGAGCAACAGTTACTTGAATTCCTGGCGCAGCAGCTCAAGCTGCCGCTTATCAGTATTTCTGAACGCAAGATCCCGGCGGAAGTTTTTAAATTACTCCCTGAAGTTCAGGCGCGTCGACATCGGGCATTGGTTATAGAAGCCAGTGAAGAGCAGGCGTTAGTTGGCATGAGTGACCCGGCCGACCTGTCCTCAATTGACGCCATTAATCAGTTACTTGCTCCGCGCCAGGTAGAGTTGGCAGTGGTTCCTGAAAGCGAGTTGATGCAGGCTTTTGATAACCTTTACCGGCGCACCAAAGAAATTGAAACCTTTGCCAGCCAACTGCAGGACGAATACGAAGACACCAGCGAGTTTGAGCTGGGGCGGCTAAGCCTCGATGACGATACCGATGAAGCTACGGTGGCTAAATTACTGCAGTCCATTTTTGAGGATGCCGTGCAAGTTCGAGCCTCGGATATTCACATAGAGCCGGACGACCGCAAATTACGGATTCGACAACGTGTGGACGGAGTGTTGCAGGAAAATGTGCTGGAAGAAACCAACATTGCCAATGCGTTAGTTTTGCGTCTGAAGCTTATGGCCGGGCTGGATATTTCTGAACGACGTCTGCCGCAGGACGGCCGGTTTAATATTAAAATTCGCAAACACAGTATCGACGTGCGGGTATCAACCATGCCGGTGCAGTACGGCGAGTCCTGCGTATTGCGTCTGTTGGATCAGTCTGCCGGGCTGTTGTCGCTGGAGCAAACCGGTATGCCAGCCTCTATTATTAAGCGTATACGGGCTTTAATAAAACGTCCGCATGGCATGTTGCTGGTAACCGGGCCTACCGGCTCAGGTAAAACCACAACCTTGTATGGCGCGCTTAGCGAGCTGAATACCGAAGGTAAAAAGGTGATTACGGTTGAAGACCCGGTTGAGTACCGTTTGCCGCGTATTTCGCAAGTGCAGGTGAACAGTAAAATTGGGCTGGATTTCTCACGGGTTCTGCGCACCACCTTACGTCAGGATCCGGACATTATTATGGTTGGTGAGATGCGCGACCACGAAACCGTTGAAATTGGTTTGCGCGGCTCTATTACCGGTCACCTGGTTTTATCTACTCTGCATACCAATGACGCCATTACCAGTGCTATGCGCTTAATTGATATGGGCGCGCCTTCCTATTTGGTCGCTGCTGCGCTACGCGGCATTTTGGCACAACGTTTGGTGCGTCGGGTGTGCGATAAATGTGCAGAGAGTTATCAGCCGGATGAAGCCGAAAGTCAGTGGCTGGAGCATTTACGTGAGGGTAGCTCGGGCTATTCTTTTAAACGCGGAGTTGGTTGCCAGACATGTAACCATACCGGCTACCGTGGGCGCATAGGTGTGTTTGAACTGCTGGAAATGAATACGCCAATGATGGATGCCTTGCGTGATGGTAATACGCGAGAGTTTGCAATAGCTGCGAAAGCGCATCCGGGTTATCAGTCTATGGCCACGGTTGCACTGGATTATGCCCGTGAAGGTATTACCAGCGTCGACGAAGTCTTGTTTCTGGCTGAAAGTGTTGAGGACAGTATCTGATGCAGTTTCGGTATCGTGCACGGGACAAAGCAGGGCAACTGCAGCAAGGTTCACTGGATGCGAGTGATGAGCGCAATGCTGCCGATGTACTGATGCGTCGCGGCTTGGTACCGTTATCGATTAATTCTGTAAAAAGTCAGAGCTTTTCCTTCTTGAATAGTGGCTTTGGGGAAAGTTTAAAGTCTGCGTTTCAGCAAAAAGTGTCGCTGGACGAGCTGATTATATTTTGTCGTCAAATGTATTCACTGACCCAAGCCGGTATCCCTATGTTGCGGGCTATTGAAGGGCTGGCAGATACCACCCAGAACAAGCGCTTACGTAAAACCTTGCAGGATGTGCATGAGCAATTGGAGCGGGGGCGCAACCTGTCGTCAGCCATGTCACATCACCGGGGCGTTTTTCCACGGCTGGTTATTGCTATTGTGCATGTGGGTGAAAATACCGGGCAGCTGGAAGAGTCCTTTCAGCAGCTGTCGGTTTATTTAGAAAAAGAGCAAGACACCAGAAAGCGAATAAAAGCAGCCACCCGCTACCCAAGTTTTGTTCTTATCGCGCTCGTCATTGCCATGTTTGTATTGAACATTTTTGTGATCCCAACGTTCGCTTCTATGTTCAGTCGGTTTAATGTCGAACTGCCATGGGCAACCCGCGCCCTGTTGGGCTCGTCTGAATTTTTTGTCGGCTATTGGCATGTGTTGTTGATTGCAATGGTCGGTGTTTTTTTCGGCCTCAGGTATTACATAGCGACAGACAACGGAAGACTGAAATGGGACAGCCTGAAGTTAAAAGTACCCATTATTGGCTCCATTTTAATGCGTTCCATGTTAGGTCGTTTTGCCCGCAGTTTTTCGGTCATGATAGGTGCCGGCGTTCCGCTGACACAGGCTTTATCTTTAGTTGCTGAAGCGGTGGATAACGCCTGGATGGAAAAGCGCATTATTGAGATGCGCCGCGGCATTGAACGAGGCGAAAACCTGTCGCGGGTTGCCCGACAGTCAGGCCTGTTTACGCCATTAATTTTGCAAATGATATCGGTTGGTGAAGAAACCGGCCGGGTTGATGTTTTGCTGTTAGAGGTCGCTGAATATTACGAACGTGAAACCGACTACGATCTCAAAACCTTAACAGCGCGTATTGAGCCATTAATGATAGCCGTTGTAGCCGTTATGGTATTGATTCTCGCGCTGGGCATATTTACCCCAATGTGGGATATGATGAGTGCGTATCAGGGACGATAATGACCAGAACCGCAACGGATGAGCGCAAGGGTATTCAGCGGCTGCAGAATATTCTGGTGGTTTTGCTGTTGTTGGTATTGGCTGCAGTGGCGGCCAGAATGGTTCTGGTTGAAGAGCCGCAAAAATGGCGTCAGACCGAGTTAGATATTGCGGTTTCGCGTTTTATAGACTCGCTTTGGCTGGCCAGAACCGAGTGGATGCGACGTGGTAAGCCAAAAGAAATTGCTTTGTTGTACGAGAATAAAGCGCAGCAAACCACGGTAGTAATGAATGAACAAGGGTGGCCGTCGGTTGAGCCGGGATGTTTGCAGTTATGGCAGCATCTGGGCAGTAACGTGCCCGGCAGCGCTTTAGATACGGAATTAGAGAACGGGAATTGTCATTACAGAATTAACCAAAAACCTTGGTTTTCCTATAAAAGTGACCGGGGTCAGGTTGTTCGGAAATAACCCGGGAACCCGGTGTTAAGTGTTAAAGGAATGTAATAAAATGGATTCTATTGGAGTTTTAGTATGAGAGCTAAAATGAGTAAAAAACAGCAGGGTTTTACCATCATCGAGCTGATTATTGTCGTAGTCATTCTCGGCCTGTTGGCAGCCGCTGCCATTCCTCGCTTCACCGATGTATCATCGGATGCTGAAGACGCCGCCCTAGAAGGTGTTGCCGGTGGTTTTGCCAGTGCGGTTGGCATTGTTCGCGGCGAATGGGAACTGAGCGGTCGTCCGAAAGGGGCCAGTGGCACGGGAGCCGGGGCTGAGGTGTCTATGGACCAAATTCAGCTTTACGTAGACGGTAGCACGGGGTATCCGGTGAGTGGTGACAATGCAAATGCGCACGACGAAAACTTAGCGGCAACAGACTGCGTCAGTGTTATGCAATCTATTTTGCAGGGCGCACCAACGGTCACAACCAATTTTAATAACCTGAACGAAACACGCTATTTTACTTACGTGACACAAGATAGCGCAGCAGGTAACGATATGTGTGTTTACTATTTAGCGAACACCATAAAAAATGAAACAGAAGCTCCGTCGGGTGATGATTATCTGACAGTGGGCAATGCTTTCGTTTATAATCCACGCAACGGCGGCGTGAGTATTCACAGCAACAACCAGTAAGTTTTTTTACAACAATTGAGAGTTTTAATTATGCGCAATCAAAAAGGTTTTACCCTGATCGAACTGATCATCGTTATTGTAGTTTTGGGGATTTTAGCAGTAACGGCTGCGCCTCAGTTTATTAATTTTTCTAGTGATGCTCGTACCAGTTCTCTGAAAGGTATGGAAGGTTCTATTAAGGGCGCTATGCAGCTGACTTATTCTAAGGCTGCGGTCGAAGGAAAAGAATCGGCCGCCTCAGGTGAGACTATTTCAGTTAAAGGTAGCACTGTGGGCTTAGTCTACGGATACCCTGCGGCTTCAGAATCCGGAATTATTAATGCTGTTGATGGTGATTTTGCTGATTCAGCTTTAACAAACGATTGGGTTTATGAAGTTGGTACAGATACAGTCGTAGTCGCTCAATCTTCATCAATAGGTGGAGATACATATAGTGAGGGTGATGTTGAGGCTTCAGAGTGCTATTTAACTTATACAGCTGCATCTTCAGATGGAGAAGAGCCTCCTGTAATTTCATCAGCCTCTGTAACGGTTACAGATTCAGGTTGTTAAAACTGACGAAGCCCGTAGTTCTCTCTGCGGGCTTTCAAACCAAGGCCGCATATGAAGTCCAGAGGCTTCACACTCATTGAACTTATCATCATACTGGTGATCATCGGTATCCTCGCTGTATCCGCAGCTCCCGTTTTTTTTGATAGCTCCGGTACGCAAAGCCAGGTTTTACGACAACAGGCAATGAGTATTTTGCGCAGCATTCAGCAACAAGCGATGCAAAATACCGATAAACCGATTGAGTTGCAGGTAACCCAAACAACACTGGGTATGCCTCCTTATAATAACGAGAACAACCTGCAAATAAGTAATAGCGGCATAGAGTTTTCACCTGCGGATTTTACAATAGGTTTCGATGGCTTAGGCCGACCGACTCAAGACTGTGAAGGTGGTTGCGTTATTACCCTTAAAGAAAGTTCAGGTGTAGACCGGGTTATTAGCATTAATAAAGAGGGCTTTATTAATGCGCAATAACTTCTCTAAGGGCTTTACGCTTATTGAACTGATTGCCGGAATTGTGGTTATTGCTATTGCCACACTTGTGGTGACGTCTGGTCTGGGTCTGCTTTTTCGACAAAGCGTAGAACCCTGGCAGCAGGTAAGAACAGCAGAAGCTGGGCAAAGCTTAATGAACGAAATAATGGCCCGGCGCTTCGATGAAAACTCTAATGCTGGTAATCGGTATCTACGGTGTTCTGAAGATGACGCGAAAGACTGCACTGTTCTTGAACCATGCCCAACTGATGGTAGTACACCCAACGCTGAAGAAGCTCAGCGAAAACAATTTGATGATGTTGATGACTACAATGGTTTGATGTTGACAGGCGCTGAACTCAGTGGCTCTTCATCTAACCGCTATAACGGTTTTAAAGCAAGGATCTGTGTTAGTGAAAAAACGGCTAATCAACTGAAGCGTGTAACGGTCGCAGTGACAACGCCTCAAGGCGAAAGTATCGAATTCAGCGCCATAAAAGGAAACTGGTAATGAATGCGCAGCGAGGCTTTACATTAGTCGAACTTATAATCGTAATTGTACTGCTGGCAATTATTGCTGGTTTTAGTTTCCAGTTTGTAGGTATTGGTGCGCAAATGTTTTCTACAGGGGCAGAGCGCTTGCAAACTATTGAAAAAAGTCGATTTGCTATTGAGCGAGTGACGCGTGAAATTCGAGGGGCTGTCCCTAACAGTGTTCGAGAGAACGATCAATGCATTGAGTTCGTTCCTATTGTAGTTGCCGGTACCTATTACGATGCGCCTATCCGGCCTGACTCCTCAGATGAAATGACGTTGGTTACCTTTGCCGGTAGCCGGTATGCTGATAATATTTCCTGGACGTTAGAGGGAACCGAGCGCGTGTTTATATACGCAACTCGGTCAAACTTCATCTATTCTGATAATTCTCAGCGTTATGTGAATATTGACGGAGATTACTCTTCTGACAGCGTAGAAAGTATATTGCCGCTAGAAAATGGTAGTCAGTTTGCTAAAGAGAGCCCCTTCAAGAGGGCTTATGTCGGCGCTCAGCCAGTTAGCTTTTGCCTAAGTTTAGGGAATCTTTATCGTGTCAGTGGCTATAGTTGGCAAAAAAATCAACCGATACCGTCAGCCGGTTTTACGGAGAGAAATATCCTAGCCATGGGAATTGATATGGCTACAGCGGACTTTGACGTAACCGCTAATAACCAGCAAAGTAATAATATTATCACCATCCAACTTCAGTTTGGTGAAAATGCTGAAGAACAAATTTTCTATTATCGCGAGGTGCAGATACCCAATGCACCATAACAATTCATTTAAATCAGTTAACAAGCAGCGGGGAAACACGCTTGTCATAGCAGTGTTTGTTATTGTTGTGCTCGGCGGGTTGGTCGTTGCTTTGGCTAGTTTGCTGAGAACTTCATCTGAGAGTGTGGTGGTTGAGGTGTTAGGAACACGGAGTCATTTGGCGGCGCAATCGGGTTTAGAGCAGGCTATGATGACGGTTTACCCTCTAAACGAAGAACCCGTCACTGATTGTAGTGTTGATGGCCAGAATTATGAGTTCCCAGAGGACAGAAGCCTTCAGCAATGCACAGCGAGTATTAGCTGTGATAGCGAAAGCTATACTAACAACGCCGACGAAACCTTTATTCATCTCACCGTGACGTCGATAGGGGTTTGTAAAGCAGGTTCACAGGAAACTTCACGACAACTGCAAATAGAAACGCGAGTGGAGAATTAAAATGCATATTCGCTATTCACCAGTTTGGGTTTTAGCATTTTTATTCTTCACGTTCATGGTCGAAGCAGAAACCTATGAGATACCTCCACCGGGTAATTCCGGGAAAGGGGGACTGCCTGATTGTAATTACGAAAGAAATACTAGCACATTTCAATGTAACTCGGGTTTGGAACTTAATGACGACGACATCATTGAGTTTAGAGGAAACCCATCGTTACCAATTACTATAAGTGTAAAAGGGGATGTTTCTTTCGGTGACCGAGTAAGAGTTAACAGAGGCGGCAACGCGCAGGACCTTCAATTTAGTATCGACGGCGACTTCTCTGTTGGTGATGACGCATCTGTGGCTGCAACGATTCAGAAAGCTAATGAAGTTTCTATAGGCGACAGAACGAAAGAGCTTGGAGATATATCTGCAGATAAAGTAGAGCTTGGAAGTCAATCGCAAATAAATGGTGATATAGGCGCTTCTTCTGATGTTGAAATTGACAGCCAGGCTACCGTTAGTGGAACAGTACGAGCTGGAGGGAATGTATCAATAGAGAGTCAGGCCAAAATTTTTGGCGATGTAATATCCGGAGGTGAAATAGAGAGCGGCGATGGTGTTGAATTCGTTGGAAACATTCGGTCAGACGATTCAATTGAACTGGGAGACCGTGCTGTAGTCGCCGGAAATATTATCGCTGTGGATGAATTGGAAGTTGGTGATGGTTCCAATGTTCAAGGCGGAATAACCACATTTTCTTCCAAAGGCGATATTGATATCGGGAATGGAACTAAAGTAATAGGTGAAATAAATGGTTCAGCTGATTTCAGGGCGGGAAAAGGAACTGTATTTGAAAATAATATAAATAGCTCTGGAAAAGTCGATTTAGACGATAGGGCACGTGTTGATGGTTTTGTAGATGCTGGTAGCGATCTTTCGCTAAATCAACAGGCCAGCGTTAGGGGAGATATTAAATCCGGCGGTGAAATAGATTTAGCCTTTCTGGCGGAAGTAGGGGGCTCAGTTGATGCCGATGACGATGTTTCGCTAGGAACACAAGGGCGTATTAAGGGAAACATTAACTCGCGTGGTGATGTTGAACTAGAGATTCGTTCGACAGTCGAGGGGTATGTTAATGCAAAGAATGGTGATGAAGACGGTGATCTGGGAGAAGGTACTGTTGTCGGTCAAACATGTAACCGGAACAATAATCGAGGGCCTTGTGATGGCGAGCCTCCCAACCCGTCGTTAGGAGAATTAGGTTACTGGACGTTTGACGAGCCTCAATGGCAGGGAAGTTCAGAGGAAGTTTTGGATTCCTCAGGTAATGACTTAAACGGTGTAGCGTTAAGAGGTGCTGATACTCAAGGCATTGCCCCCGCAATAGCCGGAAGCCCAGGTACTTGCCGCTACGGGATGTTTGACGGTAATAATGCGGTGCGCGTGAATAATGCGGCTTCAATTGCTAGTGCTGAATCAGTTTCTGTAGCTTTTTGGTTTAAGGGAGAAGCACGACAGCAGGATCGATGGGAAAGATACCAGACTTTACTTATGATGGGTGACGGGCCTACAGAAAGTGCATTTGGGCGATTTGAAGTTTACCGACAAGATCGCTCCGATGGAGGTGGAATTTATTTCGAGATACGCAACGATAATGGCAACCTTTTTAAAGTAGAAGCAGGCAACTCACAGCGAGGCCAAGATAATTTATTTGATAACACCTGGCACCATTTGGCAGCTTCCTACGATAAAGACGCCCGGCGTTTAAGGCTTTATATCGATGGTCAATTGGTGGATGAGACTTCGTTTAATCGAACTCATACTTTAAATCCGGTATCGGATAAGCTGTATATTGGTGGTCAAGGAACCTCCGACTTTAGTTTCAACGGTGAAATTGACGAAGTTTTTATTGGAAATCGACCTCTAACTTCAAATGAGGTGACTACGTTAAAAGAAAGAACCCGGCCGTGTGGTAACGAGAGACCTTTGTGTGAAGCCGTTTGGGCGGAGCCTGCCAGCTCAAATAACTCAGTCCCTATTCCTTTTAGCTTACCTGGTAGTCAATGGGAAAACCAATTACCTGCGAATCTCCAGCCTATGGATTATTTGCGAACGGGAGATTTTGAGGATGTTGGTGAAAATTATTCAACTAACGGCCAAACCTCACGTGTTTATATTGACGGCGACTTAACCATAAAGCCGGGGCGGCGAATTAATATAAATGGAGATGCGAACGAACTGATACTTATTGTAACGGGTGACCTACATTTAGAACGGGATGTTAAAATTAACGGTTATATTTATGTCTCCGGTGATTTGTCCTATGAATCAAGCATTTTCTCTCAAACGGAAATTACCGGCAGTATCAGTGTCGGTGGAAGAGTTCAGGGCAATGATTGGTGGGACTGGTGGAGTGCATTTGGCCCTGATATAACCTATCAGAAACCAATAGAGCCCATTGACGGGGGACACTTTTGTCGAGCTACAAATAGTAGTGAACCGCCCGTACCTTCGGTTGATCATTATCAACTCTCATATAATACTCCTGCTTTAACCTGCAGTGGTGCGAATGTTGACATAAAAGCATGCGCTAATTCTGATTGTTCAGAAACGTACCCTGCCGAAGCAACTGTTGAACTGAGTTCGTTGGCTGGTGAGTGGTCAAGTAACCCTGTAGCCGTATCACCTTTGGGCCGTTCAACTCTCAAGCAACTCAATGCAGGCACTTATACCTTAGCCGTCGATAATGGGGGGACTTCACCTCAACCAGAGAACTCAGCGAGGTGCGTCGTTGACGGTAGTTTGTCTGAAAATTGCAATATTGAGTTCCGCGATACTGGCTTTATTTTTACTAATAGGGACAACTTAGATAATAAGGATATACCTCGGCAGATTTCAGCGGAACCATACAACAACCTTAAGCTCTGGGCAGTAGAAACTAATACTCAGACCTTTGCTTGTGAGGCTATTCTTGAACCGCTGAGTTCAGTCTCTATGAGTATGAACTGTGTCGATCCTGATGAATGTTTAATGGGGACAACAGTCAATGATCGCGACGTCGTGGAAAATACATTCAGTGATGTAGATATTGATTTTAATAACGGAAAAGCTGACTTACGAGTGAACTACGCAGATGCCGGAGCCATTACGTTAACGGCGAGAGCGGAACTGCCTGACGGCGAAATACAAGGAACCTCGGAAGCTTTTGTTTGGGCTCCTACTTCGATTCGAGTCGAGCCGTTTCAGAGTTCCCCCGGCAGCTACCAAAGTGGTATTCTGGCTAAAGCTGGAGAGGCATTTACTGCAGAGCTAACAGCTCGTAATAGCCAAGACGATATAACGCCAAACTTCGGTAATGAAACAGTCCCTGAAAGTTTGCAACTTAAATCAGAAAGTCAAGAGTTAAGCCCCGCTGTTCGGCCAGGCGTCCTAAGCAATGCCGAAGGCTTCATTAACGCAGGAAATGGTACTTTTAGGAATGAGGGACTGAGTTACTCCGAGGTAGGTTTAACTCGAGTAACTGCTTATATTGAGAGTAAGAACTATCTACCGGGATATCATTCGTCGGAATTTGAGCTTGAAGTTAGTAATGAGTTGACTGAAATAGGTCGTTTTATTCCTTATGAATTTGAGCCGCTCACGGCTGAGTTTGTCGGCAACTGCACTGACTTCTATTACATGGGGCAGCCTCAACCTGTCGCGTTGTCTGCCCGGGCAGTGAATGCCTCAGGAGAGCTCACAAAGAACTACACTGGTTCACTCGCTAAAGCGATTCCGATGTTTTTCGCCTATGACAGCAATGAGACGGAACTGCGAGGTCATAGCGTCGACCACGAAGGTAGCTGGGAATGGAGTGAGGGTACTGGCCAGTATACTGGGAGTGCGTCTGTCACCGTTTCCCGGTTAAATTCGGGTGAGCGAGATGGCCCCTTTGAGAACTATGTATTAGGTTGGCAACTGGATGATCAGGAAAATGATAATTTCTACTCTGTGATTGAGAATGGCGGTTTGCCCGTATCTACATCATTTGAAGCAACAGAGCTAGATTCTTCGTCACTCTATTACGGTCGCATAAACTTGCAGGATACCTTCGCGGCAATGAATGACGTCATGCCTGTAGAAGGGGCTGTGGAGTATTGGGATGGGGCTAGATTCGTGATTAACCGAAAGGATAACTGTGAGACTTTTGATAGCGATGCTCTTAGGTATGTTGACGATCTATCAACGGGACCCGAACCAATTCCAGCTGACTTGGCTTTACCAGTAACCTTAGAAAACGGGAAGTTGAGTCCGTCGTCAAAAGACATTGACGAATTACTGCGCTGGGAGCCTGAGTTGGTGGACGACCCATACAGTTTTACTTTCGAACTAAATGTACCTGAGTTTTTGCAATACGATTGGGACGGCGACAGTAACTACCAAGATAACCCCACAGCCGAGGGTACATTCGGTATTTATCGTGGCAGTGACAGACAAATTTACTGGCAGGAAGTGGGTTGGTAGAACGAATTATAACGATTAATCGACAATTCGATGACAATGCCTCTTGCTCTTTTGTTAACAAGCAAATAGCATAAAGCAGAGTTTAAACGAAAAATGCGGACGTTGACGAACGTTCATAATTATTACAATAACGATAGTGCGACTACAGCTTTGGCTTTTACGCCGCTTTGTTATTTTTTCAAGCTTGGAATGGAAACATGATGCGATTGGCTCGACTGGCCCTGGTAATGGCCTCTACATTGACATTCGCCTCGACGGCTCTTGCTCAGCAGGAGATGACTGTCGAAGAAATTGCTAACCAAATTTCGACTCTAGAGAGCGATTTTGAAAACTTTTCTGGCACCGTAAACACGCTTCAGCAAGAAGAGCGGGATCTGCGGGAAAAGTTACAAAACTTGCGTGAGCGCAATAGCGAACTGGAAACGAAACGCGAATCAGCACTGGCGGAAATGAATGACCGCTACCAACGTTTGGTGGAAGACCCAACAATTGATATTGCTGGCGCTCAAGAAGCGTACAAGCAAGCTGTTATGGCTCACCAGCAGAATAAAGCAGACATTAAGCAGCAAGTGAGTCTGGTTAGTGAGAAAGCGCGCGAAGTAGAAGAAGCGCGTGTGAGCAAACATAGCCTTATTAATGAAATTGAGACGCTAAAAGAGCAACGCAATTTAGCGCGTGTTGGTCGCTTAGAAAATGAATTTAACCGTACTGGCGAACTTGAAGTGAGTCAGTCAATTAGCTGTGACCGCCAGGAAACACTGGGACAGTGTGAAAATCGCGGCAAACTCATGGCTAAGCAAAAAGCATCGAAACAGTATCTTGATACCATTCTGGATGGTTTAAGTGAGGCTTCTCTGGCTCGCGAAAACATTGAAAAAGCCAGTCCGAATGTACAAATTCTAGGTTCTAAAACGGTCAGTAATGGCTTTAGCGGTGCCGGTAACTACGGTGTCAAACTGGCGGTTGAACTGCGTGGACAGTTACCTCAAAGCCAGGCTTGTACGTTATTGAACGTTGACATGCGCTATTGTGCGTCGGAGCAACGGCCGGGGGAGCTGCAAGCGGGTGATGAGGAAACGGTTGATAGCTCCGTCATGCACCCGTTAACCATACGCTCTAACGTGTATGACGATGAAGTTGTTATCGATGGTGTTAGCTACGGTTCTACCCCGCTGGAGGTTATGCTCCCGGGTGGTGAACATCAGATTGAAATTCTTAAGTATGGTTACTCTGCCTACGCGGAGAAAATATTACTAAAAGACGCTACCGCTATCCGGGCTGAATTAGAGAAGTCGGATTACTCTTTTACTCGCGGCGAAAAAATTCAGGATATTCTGTATCGCGATGTTCGTGGTCCTGAACTGGTTGTCGTTCCTGCGGGTAAATTTAAAATGGGTGACCTGGTCGGCAATGGTTTACCAAACGAACGTCCGGCAGAGACGCGTGAAATTCCAACCGCATTGGGTATTTCTGATACTGAAATTACGGTTGAGCAGTTTGGCAACTTTGTAGAAGATACCGCTTATGTCACAGAGGCAGAGAAAAACGGTACTTGCGCAAGCCTAAGTAATGGTCGCCCTCAGTTTAATGAAAAGCTGAGCTGGAAAAATCCTGGATTCAAACAGTCTGAAAGCTCTCCGGTGGTTTGCGTCAGTTATAACGACGCACAGGCTTATGCTGAATGGTTAACTCAAAAAAGTGGTTTTAAATACAGCATTCCCACTGAAGCGGAATGGGAATACGCTGCACGCGCCGGGTCGGAAACCGATTTCTGGTGGGGAAATGATGTTGGTTATGGCAAAGCAAACTGTCGTAACTGTGGAACAGATTGGTCAAATACACGTCCAGCTCCGGTAGCTAGTTTTCATCGTAACCCCTGGGGATTATACGATACTGTCGGTAATGTCTGGGAGTGGGCTGAAACCGATGAGGGTGTTGTAGTTAAGGGCGGAGCCTGGAACTTTACGCCAAGTTTGGCTCGAGTTTCGACTAGAATGGAACTTCCGTCAGATTTTAACTCCAACTACATTGGATTCCGTGTTGTAAGAGCTCAGTAAGTACTTGCTGAGCTCTTTGCTGTCACTCTGTTAGCTTATAAGTAGGGATATACCGCTTCATGTTTAAAAAAATTCGCGGCCTTTTTTCAAACGACCTTTCTATTGACCTGGGAACAGCGAATACGCTTATCTACGTCAAAGATGAGGGTATCGTTCTGAACGAGCCGTCCGTTGTTGCCATTCGTCAGGAACGCTCAGGCGGGCCAAAATCTATCGCCGCCGTTGGTGCAGCAGCAAAACAAATGCTGGGTCGTACACCAGGAAACATTCGTGCCATTCGTCCTATGAAAGACGGTGTTATTGCAGACTTCTATGTGTGCGAGAAAATGCTCCAGTTTTTCATCAAACAAGTGCACGACAGCCACTATTTCCGGCCTAGCCCTCGTGTTCTGGTATGTGTTCCATGCGGATCAACTCAAGTAGAACGTCGTGCTATTCGCGAATCTGCATTGGGTGCAGGTGCACGTGAGGTTTACTTAATTGATGAACCAATGGCCGCTGCTATCGGTGCTGGCTTACCAGTGTCTGAAGCTACGGGTTCGATGGTGGTTGATATTGGTGGTGGTACAACGGAAGTTGCCATTATTTCATTAAATGGTGTGGTTTATTCATCATCGGTTCGTATTGGTGGTGATAAATTTGACGAAGCCATTATTAACTATGTTCGCCGTAACTTCGGTGCACTTATTGGTGATGCAACTGCTGAACGTATTAAGCACGAAATTGGTTCTGCATTCCCCGGCGAAGAACTGAAAGAAATTGAAGTTCGTGGACGTAACCTTGCTGAAGGTGTTCCGCGTTCATTTACTCTTAACAGTAATGAAATTCTGGAAGCTTTGCAGGAACCTTTAATGGGTATTGTCAGTGCAGTTATGGTTGCGCTGGAGCAGTCTCCGCCAGAGCTTGCATCGGACATCTCCGAGCGCGGCATGGTGTTAACTGGTGGTGGTGCGTTACTGAAAGACATAGACCGTTTGCTTCTGGAAGAAACAGGCATTCCGGTTATTATTGCTGATGATCCGCTAACTTGTGTTGCACGAGGCGGCGGTAAAGCTCTGGAAATGATTGATATGCATGGTGGTGATTTATTCAGTTATGAGTAATTCATGAAGACGCTGTTTGCCCGCGGTCCCACCTTACTCTCCAGGCTAGTGCTCGCACTAGCCTGTTCGTTTCTGCTGATCTTTATTGACCATCGACTTCAGGCTATGAAGCCGGTTCGGTTATTTCTGAATTCTCTGGTGGCTCCGGTTCAGTATTTGGCTATTTTGCCAGAACAGCTACTGGACAGTGTCTCCGAATCATTAAAAACCACGTCGCAGTTAAGCGATGAGAATAAGCGGTTAAAGCGGGCTATTCTCGAATTACAGGGTGAGCAACAGCAGCTTCGCTTTCTTCAGAACGAAAATAAACGACTACGTGAACTTCTTGGCTCCGACGCCCGCGATTCAGTCCGACGTATGGTTGCCGAGGTCATCGCTGTTGCCTCTGAGCCGTTTTCACAGCAACTGGTTATAAATAAAGGTACGCTTAGCGGAGTGTATGAAGGCCAGCCCGTACTAGACAGCCATGGTATTATTGGGCAAGTGCAGGACGTAGGCGGTAACACCGCACGCGTATTACTGTTGTCGGATCAGAGCCATGCGATATCTTTGCGCTCAGAGCGCAATGATATTCGTGTACTGGCGCAGGGAACCGGCGATATCGGACGGCTGGAGTTGATGTTTATTCCTCACAGCACAGAGCTAAAAGAAGGGGATCTCCTAATGTCTTCGGGGTTAGGGGGCATATTTCCTGAGGGGTATCCGGTGGCAACAATTCGACAGATTGTCAGAGATGAATCTCTCCCTTTTGCTAAAGTGATAGCGGATCCCGTCAGTGCGCTTGACCGCGTTCGTAATGTTCTATTGTTGTGGCCAAGCGACGGCGAGCAGCAACCTATTTTTGATGAGGACGAGGAATGATCGTGATAAAACCCGGCTTCATTACGTTGTTGATCACCTACATCATTGCGCTGACTCTTATGGTTATGCCAATGCCTGCCGCGTTCGATACCTTTCGGCCTGACTGGCCAACTTTGGTTATGCTGTACTGGATAATAGCCTTGCCGCACCGGGTAAATATGGGAACCGCTTTGGTGCTGGGCGTGCTGAGCGATATATTATTGGGTTCTATTGTCGGTGTTCATGCTTTAGGTATGGTCGTTGTCACTTATTTTGCGGCACGTCATTTTCAGCGCATTCGTAATTTTGCTTTAATACAGCAAGCATTGGTTATTGCCGTGCTGATTTTTATTAAGCGCTTTGTTGTGTTTGAAGCTAATGTGTTTTTGCACGACGCTGAATTTACCTTCTCTTACTTCTGGCCAGTACTCACTTCAGCTGTTTTTTGGTTATGGGTATTTCCCTTACTGCGAAAAGTTCGTCGTCAATTCGGAGTGGTGTAATGCGCTTGTTGCTCGCTTCTTCTTCTCCCCGTCGGCGAGAGCTGCTAACGCTATTGCATAGACCCTTTGATTGCGAAGTTCCGGAAATAGAGGAGCTACGAGGGGCTAATGAGAATGCTGGTGACTATGTGACTCGCCTGGCGGAAGAAAAAGCTCAGACTGTGGCACAACGCCAACAAACTCCCTGCTTGGTGATTGGTTCTGATACCCTGATAAGCTTTAAGGGGCAAGTGCTGGAAAAACCAGAGAGTTATGAACATTTCAGTCAAATGATGAAGCAGCTTTCCGGTCAGACACATCAGGTTCTGACATCAGTTAGTGTTTGCCACTGGAATGGTCACAGAGTGGTTGCCGGCGAAACGGCTTTAGTAACAACGCAGGTGGAGTTTGCCGCACTGAGCCAGGAAGAAATAGATGCTTACTGGGCAACCGGTGAACCTCATGATAAAGCGGCTGGCTATGGTATTCAGGGCTATGGCGGGAAATTTGTAAAACGTATTGAGGGTAGCTACTTTGCTGTTGTTGGCTTACCTTTATATGAAACTGAACAGTTGTTGCGGATGTTTGAAATGACAGGTGAAGTCGATGAGCGTTGAAGTCCTAATGAATGTGACCCCCACAGAGACTCGTGTAGTGCTTGTTGAAAATGGCATCCTGCAGGAAGTCCACATTGAGCGTCAGGCAAAGCGTGGCTTAGTTGGCAATATATACATGGGAAAGGTATCGCGGGTGTTGCCGGGAATGCAGGCGGCGTTTATTGATATTGGCCTCGACAAGGCGGCGTTTTTACATGCCTCGGACATTGTCGTTCAGGTGGATGGTGATGATTTACCGCGGCCTGACGAAAAGCCACAACAAAGCATTACCGAATTGGTGCATCAGGGACAGCATATTATGGTGCAAGTGGTTAAAGACCCTCTGGGAACCAAGGGGGCGCGTTTAACCACTGACATCACCCTACCGTCGCGGTACCTGGTGTTTATGCCGAAGAGCGACCATGTAGGCGTCTCTCAGCGCATTGAAGAAGGCGAGGAGCGCGAACGTTTGCGGCAGTTGGCAGAAGAGGTCAGTAAAAGCGACGGAAAATTCATTGTTCGCACGGCAGCAGAAGGTGCTTCAGATCAATCGCTGCGGGGCGATGCTGACTTTCTTTTCCGGTTGTGGGAGAAAATAAAGGCGCGGAAAAAATCTCAACGCAAAGTCGGCATGCTGTACGAAGACCTGAATCTTTCCTGTCGTGTACTACGTGACTTTGTCGGCGAAGAAATAGAACGCATTCGGGTTGATTCTAAAGTCACCTTTGACACGCTCAAAGTATTTACTCAGGACTTTATTCCCGAACTAACCAAAGTTCTTGAGTATTACACCGGTGACCGGCCTATTTTTGACTTATTTGATGTCGAAAATGAAATGCAGCGAGCGCTAGACCGTCGGGTTGACTTGAAATCCGGTGGCTCACTGATTATTGACCAAACCGAAGCGATGACTACGGTTGATATCAACACAGGTGCGTTTGTTGGTCACCGCAATTTAGAAGAAACCATATTTAATACCAATATCGAAGCCACGCAGTCGATAGCCCGTCAATTGCGGTTACGGAACCTTGGCGGCATTATCATTATCGATTTTATTGATATGCAGGACGAGGAGCATAAGCGGCGGGTATTGCACAGCCTTGAACAGGCGTTAGGCAAAGACCGTGCAAAAACAACCATTAATGGTTTTACCTCGCTTGGGTTAGTGGAAATGACCCGGAAACGCACCAGAGAAAGCCTGGAGCATGTTTTGTGCTCGGAGTGTCCGGTTTGTCTGGGGCGCGGCAGCATGAAGACGGTTGAAACCGTCTGTTATGAAATTATGCGTGAAATTGTCCGGGTTCATAAAGCTTATGAAGCCGATAAGTTCGTTGTTTATGCCTCTGCACAGGTAAGTGAAGCCTTACTTAACGAAGAATCTCATGCGCTGGCTGAACTTGAGCTGTTTGTTTCGCGTCAAATAAAAATACAAACCGAACCTCTGTATAATCAGGAACAATTCGACGTAGTAATGATGTAAGGCGCATGCGGACACTGTCGTGGATTTTGAACAAACTCTGGCTAACGCTGGCTATTGTGCTGGTGCTGGTTGCTGTCGGCCTGAGTTTATTGCGTTACAGCCTGCCATACCTGCCCGATTTGACCGAACCACTTGAACGGCAGCTGGAAGCTCGTTTCCAACAACCCGTGAGCATTAGTGACTTATCTATGGCCTGGACCCGGGAAGGCCCTTCCATTGTGCTGGATAATTTAGTTTTGCTGGAACGCGAGCAGTCGCCTGTGCAAGTTCGTGTTGGTAAGGTTCATGTGGTACTCGATTTCTGGAAAACTTTACTGGATCAACAGCTCATTGCGCAGCAGTTTATTCTTAATGACGCCCGCATAGCGGTAGATATACGCAAATTCTCGGCAGCTAACGAAGCTGAGAAATTAGATTTAGACTACGTTAACCGCTTATTCCTGCAGCAATTAGAGAAGTTTTCACTGAATAATGGTGAGTTGCTACTGACAAACTTGCGGGGCGTAACGCGAGAAATTGATATTGACCGACTGTCCTGGACCAATGAAGGCAAAAAGCACCAGGGGATTGGCCAATTCCGGATGGAAGACTTTGCGACTAATAGCCTGGATTTCATTATTGATTTGCGCGGTGATCGCTGGTCGGAGTTTAATGGTCAGTTCTATGTTAATTCACAGAACGTTGATATCAGTCCCTGGCTTGAAGAGCAACTGGGCGACATTGACGTACAAGCTTCAAACGTAAACTTTACGGGTTGGCTCGATGTTCGTAATGGTCAATTATTTGAAGGATTAGTTAAGTTAAGAGACAACCGTATTACCTGGTTAGACAATAATTCCGAAGAACTTAACTGGTTGCAGTTACCCGAGGGAGAAATTGTGCTGCGGCCGGAAGAAAATGGCTGGCTACTCAACAGTATGCCAATGACAGTAAATACCTCGGTAGGTCATCTTGAATTACCGCGTATAGCCTGGCAGCAACTGGATGAGATCCACGATATCAGTGTGGATAATATCGCGATTGATGAGGTTACCGGGTTACTACCTCTGCTGCCTTTTAATATATCAGCGGAATCGGTCATGAGCCTGGGGTTAAAGGGTAAGGCCAGCGTGCGCTATCGCCTGCATCCTGTCTCCGGCCAGCAATGGTCTGTAAAAAGCCACAACCTGTCGGCCGACGGAAATGAGCGCTGGCCTGGTTTTAATGGCCTTGATGTCAGTATAAGCAGCTTGTCGAATCACGGTTTGTGGCAAGTAGAAGGTGACAACGTTAGCCTTACGGGAAACAGTCTTTCCGGTAAGCAAGCGTGGGATATTGATACTTTTAATTTGTCCGGCTCCTGGTTGTTACAAGCTGATAACTGGCGGGTAAATTTAGAGCAGCTCCAACTTCGGCGAGACGACTTTCAGCTTACCGGCAGTGGCGGTTTGTCCGGCGACAGTGAAACAACACCACAAATTGACTTATTGCTTTCTACCGCACAGGGCTTTTCTGTCGACACGGCCCGCAAGTTGCTGCCATCAATTATGGGTCAGGGAGTCAAAGACTATCTTTCCGCAGCCTTAGTATCCGGTCGGGCTCGTGGCATGGAATTACTTTGGCGAGGCCCTGTCACTCAGTTTCCGGCGGCGACCAATCAAGGTGTCTTCAATGCGCGGGTGGAGTTCGATGATTTAACCTACCGGTTTCAGCCAGACTGGCTTCCGCTAGCCGATGCTCCGGTAAAGCTCGACTTTTATAACAGAAGCTTGTTCATGTCTACCGATGCAGGGCATATAGAAGATGTACAGGTAACCCGGGTTGACGCGCAAATTAAGGACTTAGCAGATGCTTCGCAGGGCTTGCAGGTTCAGGCTAGTGTTAGTGGAAAGGGTGAATCGTTGTTACCTGTTTTTGAGCAGTCGCCGCTGGACAGCGTAACCGAAACGCTCATTCAAATTGACCCGAGCGGAGAGGTTTCTGGTTCTTTTCAGTTGGATATCCCCTTAAATAGCTCGCGAGATGTCGATGTCGCTGTTGATGCTCCGTTGGCCGGGTTGTCTTTTAATATTGACGCCATACAACAAGATTTTACGGTTTCTGAAGGTATTCTGAAGATTGACAACAGCAAGGTTAGTACCGAAGGGTTGCGCCTTAACTGGTACGGTATGCCTATACCAACGAAAGTATCGGGAGAGCTAAACGGGGCGGATTACTTACTGAATGTGAATACAACTCTGGACTGGCAAAGCGAACCCTTATTTAAGCAATTGCCTTATCCACAGTGGAAACCGTTTTTCTACGGAGCGGTAAATGGTGAAGCTAATCTCCAGTTAACTTTTAACGCAGACGATGTCGGCGTTGCGTTGGAGTCTCAGTTTGATTTGACCGGTCTTGAGACATCGCTTCCAGCGCCGTTGCAAAAAGATTTTGGAGATAACTGGCAACTGTCGGTTCAGCTCAATGGGACTGGAGAAGAACTGCGTTTACGAGCAAGTATTGACCAGCGCCTTAACTGGGATAGTCGCTGGCAGCCGGGCAGTGGAGGCTGGCAAATGGCCAGACTGGATATTGGTGAAGTGAACTCTGCGAATGAACTGGTTAACGGCTTTGCTATAAACGCGCAGCTTCCGCATGCAGATATCGGACAGTGGTACTCAGTACTTTATGCGTTGGCCGGGGATTCAAACGTTGATACTGAAAGTGGTAGTGGGGATGGGTGGTTGCCCGATTCCATTCGTATTGAGACGCCTCAGTTACAGTGGGGACAGCAGAAATTTGCTCAGGCGGATATCCAGGTATGGCCGGATGATTTAGGCTGGCAAGCGCGGGTAGATGCTGAGAACGCCGTGCTAAGCGCGACCATTCCGGAAAGCTTTGTACAGCAGGGAATAACGGTCAGAGCCGATTACCTGGCGTTAAGCAGCGACGTCGAGCTGCCGGAAAACACCGAGAAGACCGACTGGAGCTGGCTTAAAAAAGTACCGAAACTTAACTTTTTCTGTCGCAGTTGTCGCATTGACGAGCATGAGTTAGGCGAAGTTGAGTTAGTGCTTGCTCCGCTTGAAGACGGCTTCAGTATAGAAAAAATGGCTCTTAAAAAGGGTAGTGATGAGTTGGCTGTAACAGGTTATTGGCGCTACACAGACGAGCAGGCTTTAAGTGCGCTTTCGGGACGTTTGGAGGCTGGAGACCTTGGTGATTTATTACGTGACTATGGTCTGGAAACGGCAGTAAGAGACAGTGCTGCCGTTATTGACTTTAACTTAAACTGGCGTGACCACTTGTATCAACCAGACTGGAGTTCGCTGAGCGGGGAAGTGGTCTGGGATTTAGAAAAAGGCTATCTGGCCGAAGTGAGTGACGGCGGCGCGCGTATTTTTTCGTTATTGAGCCTGGACAGTATTCTCCGAAAGCTGACTTTAGATTTTCGTGATATTTTTTCGCAGGGAATGTTTTTTACTGACCTAACTGGCAGTGTTCAGATCGAAAACGGTGTTGCGACCACCGAAGATGCAAGATTACTGGGATCCGCAGGAGATATGGATATTCGTGGCTGGACCAATATGAAAACTGGTGAGCTAAATTATAACCTGACCTATGCGCCGAAGGTCACTTCCAGCCTACCGATTATTCTTGCCTGGATGGTAAACCCGCCCAGCGGCCTGGCTGCGTTGTTCATCGACAAAGTACTGCACGATGCGAAAGTGATTTCGCGTCTGCGTTATCAGGTCACCGGTACTATTGATGAACCGGTGGTTGAAGAAATAGAACGTGACAGCCGCCCGGTTGATTTGCCAGAATTGGAAGAGAACTCAACCGATTCAGAGGCAGACGATGACACAAGTGCAACTGACGGCGCTGCAAATGAGCAGTCGCCCGGATCCGCAAGATAATTTAGCCATTGTTGCTAAACTGCTGGAACAACTTCCTGCCGCACGTCCGCAACTGGTGGTGCTGCCTGAAGCCTTTAGTTGCTTCGGTGCCGGTGACCGTGCGCAGTTAGCGATGGCTGAACCTTACAAGGATGGTGAGGTGCAGAAACAGCTGGCTGCCTTAGCGAAAAAGCACGAGGTTTATCTGGTCGGCGGTACACTGCCGGTAGATGCCGGTGAGCGATTCTCCGCGGCATCTATTCTTTTTGGCCCCGATGGCGCTATTCTCAATCGCTACGACAAAATTCATTTGTTTGATGTTGATGTGGCTGATAATACTAAGGAATACCGCGAGTCAAAGTGGACTCAGCCGGGCAGTAAGGTGGTAACCACAGAAACGGACTTTGGTGTGGTTGGCATGGCAGTATGTTATGATCTGCGCTTTCCAGAGTTATTCAGAGCATTGCGTCAGGCTGGCTCCCAAATCATTGTTTTACCCTCTGCTTTTACTCAGGTTACCGGAAAAGCTCACTGGCATGCGCTGGTTCGCGCCCGCGCCATTGAGCAACAGGTTTTTATCGTGGCACCGGGTCAGGTGGGGGAGCACGCAAATGGTCGTGAAACGTTTGGCCATTCAATTATTGTCAGCCCCTGGGGTGAAATACTGGCAGAACAGGAACTGGATGAAGGTGTTGTTTCTGTCAGCGTTGACGTAGCGGATATTGAATCCATACGAAAACAAATGCCGGTGGCGCAACAAAATCAATTTGAGGTTGTACAAAAGACATGACACTAACTGACTACGAATTGTCACAAGACGACATAAGCAAGGCCTTATCCACGCTATACAGCGGTGATATTGACTTTGCCGATATCTATTTACAACACAGTGTCAACGAGTCGTGGGTGCTGGAAGATGGCATTATTAAAGACGGCGCGTTTCATATTGAAACGGGTATGGGTGTGCGCGCTGTACAGGGCGAGAAAACTGGCTTTGCTTATGCCGATGAGATTACATTAAAAGCGTTACAGCGCACTAGCGAAGCGGCCCGCGGCATAGCGCGTCAGGGGCAAAGCAAAAAGGTTGAAGCCCTGAAGTCGGTGCAGGCTAAGTCGCGCTATGAAGCGCTGAATCCGCTGGATACTTTGTCTGAAGACGAAAAAATTGAATTGCTGAAAAAAGTTGATGCGCACGCGCGGGCACAGGACTCACGTGTAAGCCAGGTGGTGGTTAGTTTGAGCGGCAGTTACGACGAAGTTTTAGTTGCTGCGACAGACGGCACGTTGGCTACTGATAAGCGACCTCTAATTCGTCTGAACTGTTCTGTTATTACCGAGCAAAACGGTCGCCGCGAGCGCGGCAGTGCCGGTGGTGGAGCGCGTGTAGGATATGAGTTTTTCCTTGATGAAGCGTCCGGCAATGCCCGCTGGCAGCGTTTTGCGGAAGAAGCCGTACGTCAAGGACTCGTGAACTTGGAAGCGAAACCTGCACCTGCAGGCAATATGCCGGTGGTACTGGGCTCTGGTTGGCCGGGGGTGCTGCTGCATGAGGCGGTTGGACATGGGCTGGAGGGCGACTTTAACCGTAAAGGCTCGTCTGCCTATTCCGGCAAAATTGGCCAACAGGTGGCTTCACCGCTTTGTACTATCGTCGATGACGGAACTCTGAATGATCGCCGTGGCTCAATGAGTATTGATGACGAAGGCACACCCAGTGGCTATAACGTATTGATAGAAAATGGCGTATTGCGTGGTTACATGCAGGACAAAATGAATGCGCGTCTAATGGGTCAGGCAACCACCGGAAACGGTCGCCGTGAAAGTTTCGCTCACTTACCTATGCCGCGAATGACCAATACGTATATGCTCGCCGGAGAAAGTAGTCCGGAAGACATCATTGGCAGCGTGAAAAAGGGTATTTACGCACCGCAATTTGCCGGTGGTCAGGTCGATATTACTTCCGGACAGTTTGTGTTCTCAGCATCTGAAGCTTATTTAATTGAAGACGGTAAAATTACCACACCGATAAAGGGTGCAACACTTATTGGTAACGGACCAGAAGCTATGGCTCAGGTGTCTATGGTGGGTAACGACCTGTCGCTGGACGAAGGTGTTGGTGTTTGCGGCAAAGACGGGCAGAGTCTACCCGTAGGTGTTGGGCAACCGACGCTGAAACTGGATTCAATGACGGTTGGCGGTACCGAATAAGTGAGTTGCCCGGTATTAACCGAGCAGTTCACGTAAATAAACAAACAGCTGACGGGCAGCGACAGGCGGTTTTTGTTCAGCCCGCTGTTTTTCGGCAAGACGAATAAGCTGACGCAATTTTTGGCGGTCAGCATGAGGGTGCTCTTCAATGAATTCTTGTAGAGCATCGTCGCCTTCATGCAGCAGTTTATCGCGAGTTGTTTCAATCTCGTGAAAAATGGATGTTTGCTGCTGATGCGCATTTTTTAAGTTATTTAAGGCTTGCTCAATAGGCGCGATATCACGTAAGCGCATGAGCTTGCCAATAAATTGAAGCTGGCGTCGGTAGCCTTCGTGCTTGTTACGAATTTTACGGGCAAGTAAAACGGCATCGCGCAGCTCATCATCCAGTGGCATTTTTGCTAACTGGCTGTCAGTTAAATTGACAAGTTGAGTCCCTAGCTCCTGGCGTTCAGCCATTTCGCGTTTTTTTTGGGACTTGCTGACGAAGTCGTCAGATTGTTCAGGATTTTCGGCTGGGCGTTTCGGCATAAGTTCGATTCATTAGCGCTACAAAGCCGTCAGTTTAGCAGTGAGGAGAGTTTTTTGATAGTACAACTGAGTGACTTACAGGTTCAAATGAAGCAGGTAGAAAGTGCTGTTAAAGAAGCACTGCGACTGGCTGAAGCAAAAGGCGTCAGTTCTGCTGAATGCTCAATCAGTCACAGCTCCGGTATTTCGGTCGGGACCCGCCTGGGCGAAGTCGAAACCGTCGAGTTTAATCAGGATGGGGCGCTGGGCATTAGCGTGTATAGAGGCAACCAGAAAGGTTCGGCATCGACTACAGACCTGTCGGAACAGGCCATTAGCGCTGCCGTCGACAAGGCTTGTGATATTGCCCGTTTTACCTCTCCGGATCCATACAATGGTTTGGCTCCGGCCGAATTAATGGCGACCGATGTACCGGATTTAGACTTGTGTCATCCCGGTGACCAGAGCGCAGAGTATGCCATAAAGCAGGCACTGGCTTGTGAGAAACACGCCCTGAACCTGGATGAGCGCATTGTTAACTCAGACGGCGCGCATTACGGCAGCCACACGGGTTTTCGTGTTTATGGGAATAGTCACGGTTTTATTGGCGGTTACTTACAGTCGCGACATAACCTTAGTTGCGTTCTGATAGCCAAAGAGGGCGACAAAATGCAGCGCGACATGAGTTATTCTGTTGCCCGCAAAATGCACGAATTAAAATCTGCCGAGAGTGTTGCCGAAGAGGCCGCCGCAGAAACCTTGTCGCGCTTGGGTGCACGCAAAGTACCAACAGCTAAAGTACCGGTTATTTTCCGGGCTGATGTGGCAGGGAGTTTGTTTGGTCATATGGTCAGTGCTATAAGCGGTGGCAATTTGTACCGCAAATCCAGTTTTCTGCTCGACCATTTAGGCAAGCCGGTGCTGCCAGAATGGCTGAGCATTCAGGAAAAACCACATATTATCGGTGGCCTGGCGAGCTCGCCGTTCGATGCAGAAGGTTTGGCGACAAAGGATAGGGAAATTATTACCGACGGGGTGCTGCAAACCTATCTGTTAACCAGCTATGCTGCACGCAAACTGGATATGCAGCCTACGGGTCACGCAGGTGGTATCCACAACTGGCGAGTGACACAGCAGGACAACTCGTTAGCGCAGTTATGCAAAAAAATGGGTACGGGCTTGCTGGTAACCGAATTGATGGGGCAGGGCGTAAATATGGTCAACGGTGATTACTCACGTGGCGCTGCCGGCTTCTGGGTTGAGAACGGTGAAATTCAGTATCCGGTAGAAGAAGTGACCATTGCCGGTAACTTAAAAGACATGCTGGCGAACATTGTTGCCATAGGGAATGACACCGACGAACGCCATGCGCTGCATACCGGCTCAGTGTTATTAGAGCAAATGAGTATTGCCGGCAATTAAAAAGCCAGGTCTCTAAGACAGTAACAAGGTTGCTGAGCCAAGGAAGGCAAAGATACCGACCACGTCAGTGACAGTCGTCAGAATGACCCCGCCAGCCAGCGCGGGGTCAATATTAAAGCGCTTAAGAACCAGCGGAATGGTCGCACCGGCTAAAGCGGCTGCGACTAGGTTCATCATCATGGCAAAGGCAATAATACCGCCAACCAGCCAGTCTTGCTTCCACAGTGCGACGACTGCCGCAATCAGTACCGACCAGATAATGCCGTTTAAGAAACCAATAGCCAGCTCTTTACCGATAAGCCATCGGGAGTTACTGGTGCCTATGTGTCCCAGAGCCATACCTCGTATGACCAGAGTTAATGTCTGGCTACCGGCTATGCCGCCCATACTGGGTACAATGGTGTTTAAAATAGCCAGTACAGCCATTTGTGCCAGTATGTCTTCAAATAATGAGCTGACCATGGCGGCCAGTAAGGCAGTAACCAGGTTTACCGCCAACCATACGGTACGGCGGCGGGTACTTTTTAATACCGGAGCGAAGGTATCTTCGTCATCTTCCAGACCCGCCATACTCAACATGGAGTGTTGGGCTTCTTCGCGGATAATATCGACCACGTCATCGATGGTAATACGACCTACCAGCTGCTGCTCATTGTCGACGACCGGCGCAGATACCCAGTCATGACGCTCGAACAGTTTTGCGACTTCCGTTTCATCCATAGTCACGGGGATGGTGGTAATGTCGGCCGACATAATTTCGTCAATGCGACGGCTGGGATCAATAGTTAACAACTGGGTTAAAGTAATTTCGCCAATGAGTTTTTCATGGCGATCCACGACGTAGAGTTTATCGGTGGCTTCAGGGAGTTCACCTTTAAGCCGCAAATAACGCAACACAACATCAATAGTGACGTCCGAGCGCAAGGTGATGGTATCGGTGTTCATGATACCACCGGCGCTGTCTTCGGCATATGAGAGCGCGGTTTCCGCACGTTCCCGGTCGCTTTCGTCCATGGACTTCAGAACTTGCTGATAGACTGGCTCAGGTAAGCCCCGCAAAACGTAGGCAAGGTCATCGGTGTCCATGCCTTCGGTGGCCGCCGCAAGATTCTCCGGCGCCATTTGACGAATAATGTCTTTCTGAACCTCTTCGTTCAGTTCTTCAAGAATCTCGCCGTGTTCATCTACGTCAACCAGTTTCCAAACAATGGAACGGCTTTTGGGGGGTGAGGATTCCAACAGCAACGCCACGTCGCATGCCGGCATATTATGCAGCATACGGCGTGCAGCAACGAACATGCCATCGGATAGCGCGGAGTTAACCTCCTGAATGCGCTGCATGGCATATTCTTTGTCGGAAAGCTCTGCAATCATGCTTACTCGTCTTCCTCGAAGCGATCTTCAAACAAAGCACTAACGGCATCCAGTGCTGCTTGTGCGTCTTTTCCTTCGGCACAGACTTCAACAGTTTTTCCCTGTTGACTGGCCAGTAGCATCAGGCACATAACGCTGGCAGCGTTAACGCATTGCTCACCCTGAGTGACAGTAATGTCTGACTCAAATTCCTGCGTTAATTGCGCTAACTTTGTTGCCGCACGTGCGTGCAAGCCTAGTTTATTGCGAATAATTAGCTTTCTGCAAACTTTATCCATGGGTTTTCAGTTCCCGGTGTCTTACCTGAACTTTTACAGCTTTCTGTTCAAAACGCTCGGCTAACTGCTGAGAAATATAAACCGAGCGGTGCTGACCACCGGTACAACCGGTAGCTATGGTCAGGTAGCTTCGATTGCTGCGCTGGAAGTGTGGCAACCAGGTATCAAGAAAGTTTTCTAGCTGATAAATAAATTTAGTCACCAAAGGTTCCTGACGAAAGAAAATCTGCACGTCGGTATCCAGACCGGTAAGCAGCTTAAGCTCGGGTTGCCAGTGCGGATTAGGTAAAATGCGCGCATCAAAGACAAAGTCAGCGTCTTTGGGTAAACCATATTTAAAGCCAAAAGACTGAAACACAATAATCAGCTTTTTATCCGCTCGTCCCAGCACCCGCTCAGTGACCTGTTCGCTTAATTGGTGCAGCGATAAATCACTGCTGTCCAGGCGCCAGGTTGCGCGTTCCATAATGGGTTCAAGCATTTTATGTTCGGCCTGAAGCGCTTCTAGCAGAGGCAGTTCTTTTTGCGATAACGGATGCAGGCGACGAGTCTCGCCAAAACGCTTTAGTAAGGTGTTGTCGTCAGAGTCAATAAACAGAATTTCCGGTTCAACGCCTTTTGGCAAAAAGCTCAGAGAGTCCAGTAGCTCTTCGGAGTGCTCCGGTAAGTTGCGAACATCAATGCTAATGGCTATTTTTTGATACTGCTCTATGACTGCATGCACCAGAGTTGGCAGCAGGCTTATGGGTAAATTATCA
Source organism: Idiomarina sp. ST20R2A10 (assembly GCF_051842345.1). NCBI lineage: Bacteria > Pseudomonadati > Pseudomonadota > Gammaproteobacteria > Alteromonadales > Idiomarinaceae > Idiomarina > Idiomarina sp. ST20R2A10. The sequence goes on from NZ_JBNIEY010000005.1 coordinate 47,777, forward strand.
ACACAATAAAAGCCTAAGTCCTCCAGTACGCGCAAGGCAATTGTCTTACCTGAGCCGGAGCGACCACTAACAATGATCAGTTGCATGGCGACTGTTCACCTTCGCCCACAAATAATTGATATAACGCTTTATCAGAATCTGCGTGGCGCAGTGCGCGAGTACAGTCTTTGTCGTTCATTCTTCTGGCCACTGTGGCCAATGTTTGTAGATGGTTCTCGTGCTCTGACTCCGGCACCAGAAGCGCGAAGATAATATCGACAGGTTGGTTGTCAATAGAATCGAATTCGATAGGTTCGTCTAAGGTCAGTAATACCGCTACTGGGTGATTCGCATTAGGTAAACGGCCATGAGGAATTGCGATACCTAAGCCAATTCCCGTACTGCCTAAACGCTCACGGTTTAACAGGCTCTCAAAAATGTCATGACGGGTAATGCCAGACAGCTTAGGGGCTACGATTTGACTAATGGTTTCAAGTAGTCGTTTTTTACTTGCGCCCTCGACTGCACACTTGGTGCAGTCGGGGCTTAACAATTCACTCAGTTGCATGGATTAATGTTGTTTCATTTTCTCTTTGTGTTTAATCACCTGACGGTCCAGTTTATTAATTAAACCGTCGATGGCCGCGTACATATCTTCGTGTTTTGCGTCGGCGAAAAGCTCACCGCCATTCACGTGCAGCGTAGCTTCCGCTTTTTGAATCGTTTTTTCAACATTTAGGATGACGTGAACATTAGTTATATGGTCAAAATGTCTTTCCAGCTTGGCAAATTTTGTGTCCACGTAGTCACGCAGAGCTTCGGTAATATCGATGTGATGACCGGTCAAATTAATTTGCATAACGTCTTCCTTCTGCAGTTAACAAAGTTACAAAAGACTTTTGCGTTGGCTCGATGATGGAATGTTTAACGATTCCCGATACTTCGCAATTGTCCTTCTTGCTACTTGGATACCTTGTTCGGCTATCAGTTCAGCAATCTTACTGTCACTTAACGGTTTACTGCGATTTTCAGCAGCGACCATCTTCTTAATTAAAGCACGTATTGCCGTGCTTGAACACTCGCCACCGCCCTCTGTACTGACATGACTTGAGAAAAAATATTTCAACTCAAATACGCCACTTGGGCAGTGTAAGTATTTTTGTGTCGTTACGCGTGAAATCGTACTTTCATGCATATCCACGGCTTCTGCAACATCGTTCAGAACCATTGGCTTCATAGCTTCTTCACCATGCTCAAAAAAGCCCTGTTGGCGTTGTACTATGCAATTGGCCACTTTCAGCAGCGTATCGTTTCTGCTCTCCAGGCTTTTTATGAACCAGCGCGCTTCTTGCGTATGGTTTTTTATGTACTGGCTGTCGGCTACTGACTTTGTTGCTTTACTCAAGGCCGCGTATTCTTCGTTCACTTTTAGTTTAGGTACGCTATCCGGGTTTAATTCGACCATCCAACGACCATTTTTTTTAGTAACGGCCACATCGGGAATAACATATTCAACGGGTTGCTGCGCAACTTGCTCCCCCGGGTGCGGGTGCAACTGTTGAATTAATCGCATAGTTTGGCGTAAATCGTCTTCCGATAGCTTCAGTTTACGCTGAATGGTGCGAAAATCGCGACTGCCAAGTAAGTCCATATGTTCAGTCACTAAGCATAGAGCAACCTGCTTGTATTCAGTGTCGTCGCTCAGTTGGCGTAATTGAATGGCAAGGCACTCACTGACGCTGCGTGCGCCGACACCTATTGGGTCGAAATGCTGAATACGCTTAAGCACCATGCAGACTTCTTCTGCTTCCACTTCGGGCAGGCGCACAGCTTCAATAATTTCATTAACATCAACCATCAGATAGCCATTGTCGTCTATGGCTTCAATAATGGCTTCAGCTATGGCGGTGTCTTCTTCCGAAAAATGAGAAAGTTGCATTTGCCAAAGCAGGTGATCCTGCAAAGACTCGCTGGTAGAGCCTTGATAGACCTCAAAATCGCCGTCAAAGGATTTACCTGAAGAGGCTGCACCGTTGGCCGGGGTATGACTGGAGTAGGTGTCGTCCCAACTGCTGTCGACCGGCAGTTCGTCAGGCATTTCCTGGGTTTTTATAACGTCGGATGTTTCCCGTTGGCTGTCGTCTCTTTCTTCAATATTGCGAGTTTCGGGTTGGTCCGCGTCGTTACTCGTTTCACCTTCAACCTCCAGCAGCGGGTTGCTGTCTAATGCATCCTGAATTTCTGACTGAAGATCGAGCGAGGAAAGCTGCAGCAGGCGGATGGCCTGTTGGAGTTGTGGCGTCATGGTCAGGTGCTGACCAATTTTTAGCTGCAGACTTTGCTTCATAATGACTGTCCCGGTATCACGTTATAGGGTGAACTGCTCACCGAGGTAAACGTCTCTAACCTGTTGATTCGATAATATACTTTCTGCATCCCCACTGGCAATAAGCTCACCATGACTGACAATGTAAGCGTGTTCACAAACAGACAATGTCTCGCGCACATTGTGGTCGGTAATAAGTACACCAATACCACGTTGCTTTAAATGTTCAACAATCTTTTTAATATCAATAACCGAAATAGGGTCAACTCCGGCAAAAGGCTCGTCCAGCAAAATAAACGTAGGTTCCGCTGCCAAGGCGCGGGCAATTTCAACCCGACGGCGCTCACCACCTGAAAGACTCATGCCCTGACTGTTTGCTATGTGGCCTATGTGAAACTCTTCGAGCAAAGCATCAAGCTGTTCTTCACGCTCGTTGGTTGACAGTTCTTTACGAGTTTCCAGAATAGCCATTAAGTTATCGCGCACGGTCAATTTGCGAAAAATGGAAGCCTCTTGCGGCAAATACCCAATACCCCGGCGTGCCCGTTCATGCATTGGCAGCAAGGTAAGGTCATTGTCATCCAGCAGAATTTGGCCTTTATCGCTATTAACCAAACCGACTATCATATAGAAGGTTGTGGTTTTACCTGCACCGTTGGGGCCCAGTAAACCAATAACCTGCCCCTGACTAACTTCGAGGCTAACGTCTTTAACGACTTGTCGGCTTTTGTAGCTTTTGGCTAAATGTTTGACTCGTAAAGTTGCCATATTAAGGGTTCTCGTTATTTTTTTCGTCGGTATCGGTTTTTGGTTTAGGCGTAAAAATAGTGATAACACGGCTGTCTTCTTCACCTGAACTGCTTGCCGTTACCGTTTGTTTATTCAAATCATAGGTAATCAAACTGCCGCTTGAGCTACTGCTACCTTGAGAGATGCGAGCGTCGCCACTAAGCTCCAGTCGCTGTTCCGACTGAAAATAGGTGATTTTTTTTGCTTCAGCGTTAATTTCATTGCCGTCGTCCAGCGTCTGGCTGTAAGTAGCAGGAGTGCCTTCTGCTATAAAAATATCTGCTTGCTCGGCGCTTTCGCTGGCGGATGCTTCTAGTCGATCGGCGCGGATTAATAAGGTGCCCTGACGAATAATAACGTTGTCCGTTAAAACCAGGCGGTTATTTTTAATATCAAGCTCTTCCTTACTCGACTCAACTTCCATGGGTTTACTAAAGTCAGACTTGCCCTGAGCCATAACCGCTGAGGGTATTAAGGCAATCAGGATGAGTTTACTCAGCAGGCTGGAAAATCGTTTTAACATGTCTTTTTAGCTCCATTCGTTCAGCTTTCAGATCCGCAGTCATACCGTTCCCCCGAATTAATAGTCGAGGTCCGTGAATACTTACAGGATGTTCGGTGCTCATTGATTCATTTTTTAAATCAACAATCACGTACTCGGTTAACACTTGCTCGATGTGAGTATCCGGCTCTAAAGCAAGTATTTCAACATCATGCTCTAAAATCAGGGTTTGATCGTCGTAGAAAGTGCCTTGCGCGGCACTGACTTCCCAAAGCTCTTCGCCTTGTTCAGAAAAGACTGTGTAAACCGGACGCTTAAGTTCGGTCAGACCAATTTGGTTATAGTGAGACATTTTCTCAGATTTTATCTTGTGAGCCAGTAAACCGTCACTTTCGAAAATACGCGTTTCCAGCCCAAAAGCGGTAAAATCGGGCTGCATAGTGCGTGTTGTAGCCACGTTGTTACCATCAGCATCATCACTAAAAGGGCGCCAGACAAGCAATAGCCCGGCACCGAATAATAAAATTAGAATGACAGTAACGCGTCGACTCACACACTGGCTCCTGTAGCCAGGTGAAGTTGCCCTTGACTGAGCATGATTAAATCACAGACTTCGCGCACGGCACCATGTCCACCATGGCAGCGTGAAATATAATCGGCCTGCTGTTGTACCGATGCGTGAGCGTCCTGGACCGCAATACCCAGACCCGCAGCTTTAATTAAAGCTAAATCGGGGGTATCGTCGCCAACATAAGCAACTTGCTCTGCGCTAAGGCCTAACTTTGTTAGTAGCTCATCGAAAGCGGCTGTTTTATCGTTCTGTCCCTGATAAATAAAGCCGACATCTAAATGTTCCATACGGTGTTCAACAATGCGTGACGTTCGTCCGGTAATGACTGCCGTTTCAACACCTGATTTTTTCAGTGCTTTCATGCCAAAGCCATCCCAGGTGTGAAACGCTTTCAGTTCCTCACCATCATTGCCTAAGTATATGCGACCGTCGGAAAACACCCCGTCGACATCCAGAACCAGTAGCTTTATTTCGGAAAAACGTTTAAACAGGCTTTTTTCAATGTCGCCGTACCAGGTATTAATACATTCCATCAGAGCACTCCCGCCTGCAGTAAGTCATGCATGTTCATTGCGCCACAAGGCTGTCCATCGTCGTTGGTAATTATCAGCCCATTTATTTTTCGGTCCTGCATGAGTTTTAATGCCTCAGCGGCCAGCATATCCTCGTTCGCAGTAATACAGGAGCGGGTCATAACTTCAGCTATCGGAGTTTTATGGACATCGATTCGGTTATCCAGAATGCGACGTAAGTCACCGTCTGTAAAAATGCCGGCGAGACGTTGGTTTTCATCAACTATCGCGGTCATACCCAAGCCTTTACGCGACATTTCCAGTAAGGCATCACTAATAATAGCGTCAGCTGGAATAACCGGGACACGCTCGCCAGTGTGCATCACATCATGTAACCGTAATAGCAGGCGTTTACCCAGCGAACCGCCGGGGTGTGATAGTGCAAAGTCGTCGGCGGTGAAGCCGCGGGCATTGAGCAGAGCAACCGCCATCGCATCGCCCATGACAAGAGTTGCTGTTGTAGAAGCAGTGGGGGCTAACCCGAGCGGACAGGCCTCTTGTTCAACTGCGATACAAACATGAGTATCAGCCAGTCGGGCAAGAGTGGAGCCTGGTTTGCCAGTCATTGAAATTAAGGGCACGCCCAGACGTTTAATGACCGGAATAATATTCAGCACTTCGGCCGTTTCGCCACTGTTAGATATCGCAATGACCACATCCTGAGCCGCAACCATGCCTAAATCTCCGTGGCTGGCTTCGCCCGGATGTACAAAAAACGCTGGTGTGCCGGTTGAGGCAAGTGTGGCAGCTATTTTCCCGCCAATATGACCGGATTTACCCATGCCGGTGACAATAACGCGGCCTTTGCAATTAAACAGAGTTTGGCAGGCGGCATCGAAATTATCATCCAAATATTGATACAGGCCTTCAATCGCCTTCTTTTCGATATCCAGTACTTGTTCGCCCAGTAGCCGAAAGTTCTGGGTGACTTGTTTCATGGTCATGCCTCTGGCGTTGTACTTTTGCCCTGTATAATACGTCATTCGGTACAACTCTGCCTACCGTACACAGGTAAATCTTGTATTTTATTACAAAAATAATTACTATACCAACCAGACGGTTGATAAAGTAAGTGTAGGTAAAGTGAATACACCATGGTAGAGAAAAAAGGCGCAGGGCGACCCAGCAACAGAGACGTCATTCTGGATGCCGCAGATCAATTGGTCGCTGCCGAGGGTGCAGGGCACCTTACATTTGACGCCTTGAGCCAGACAACGGGCATCAGCAAAGGTGGTTTGCTTTATCATTTCAAGAGCAAAGATTGTTTGCTGCAGGCTATGTTAAAACGCCGTGTCGAACGTTATGAAAAACTTCGTGAGCAATATCATCACCAGTTTGCCGATGACCCAAAAGGCGAATTAAAAAGTATTTTACTAGCAGCGCTTGATACGGACGCTGAATGTTCTCGGCTAGGCAGTGGAATGCTGGCTGCCGCTGCGACTAACCCGGAGTTGTTGGGCCCTTTAAAAGAGCATATAGCACTGACTTTACAGCGGTTGGAACGTATCGCCGGAAGCAAAGTTGGGAAAACTCTGTTTTACGCGGTTCATGGTGCGCGTTTGTTCGAGCAACTCAACTTGTGTGACGCTTGCGTGCATGAACGTGAAGATTTTGCACAATATTTACTGAAGCTTGTCGATGAATTGACAGAAATAGAATCAATTCGCTGATAAAATTTGCAACACTTTTTCGGTATCAGACTATACCGACAGTCGTTAAAATAAAGGCTGATAAACTCGTAACAGGAAACTGTCGTGACAAACTTGGTAGAACTTAAAGATCTGACTTTTGCGCATGGAAGCCATCGGGTCTATGACGGCCTGTCGTTAGATGTTCCGAAAGGCAAAATGGTTGCTGTCATGGGGCCTAGTGGCATTGGTAAAACGACGCTGTTGCGCCTTATCGGTGGACAGCTTAAGCCTGACAGCGGCAGTATCAAAGTAGCCGGAGAGGAAGTCCCTCAGTTAAAACGCGACGCTTTGTATCAATTACGCAAGCGCATGAGCATGCTGTTTCAAAGTGGTGCGTTGTTCACCGACATGTCGGTATACGAGAACGTCGCCTTTCCACTGCGCGAGCACACCGACTTACCCGAAGAAATTATTCGCAGCGTGGTTTTAATGAAGCTTGAGGCCGTGGGTCTGCGTGGTGCGCGTCACCTTATGCCGTCAGAACTGTCTGGTGGCATGGCTCGTAGAGCTGCTCTGGCAAGAGCTATAGCTCTGGATCCTGAATTAATTTTATACGATGAGCCGTTTGCGGGTCAGGATCCTATTTCTATGGCGGTCATTGTAAAGCTTATTAAATCTTTGAATGAGTCACTAGGTTTGACCTCTATTGTTGTATCGCACGACGTAAAAGAAGTGTTATCGATTGCGGATTATGCTTATGTCATCGCCGACAAAAAAGTTGTTGGTCAGGGCACCCCGGATGAACTCCGCAATAACGATACCGCAATTATTCAACAGTTTTTGAATGGTGCGCCAGATGGTCCGGTAGCATTTCACTACTCAGATGACGATTTTACAACGGACTTATTAAGGGGCGAAGGATGATCCAGTTTATACAGTCTGTCGGTCGCCGAGTGCTGGATAGCCTGGCGGGTATCGGATACGCCTTAGCTATGCTGATGGGAGCTATTATCGGTAAGCCGCAACCCGCTAAGTCATGGCCGCTCTTTATCAAGCAAATGTACGTAGTGGGCGTATTGTCGATGCTCATCGTTATCGTCAGTGGCTTATTCATTGGTATGGTGCTTGGCTTACAGGGCTACACTATTTTAGTTGACTATGGTGCTGAGCAAAGTCTGGGACCTATGGTTGCGCTGTCGTTATTACGTGAGTTGGGGCCTGTCGTTACCGGTCTGTTATTTGCGGGGCGAGCGGGTTCTGCATTAACTGCTGAAATCGGTCTTATGAAAGCCACCGAGCAACTCTCCAGTCTGGAGATGATGGCGGTTGATCCTTTACGCCGTGTGATTGCTCCCAGGTTCTGGGCTGGTGTGGTTAGTATGCCACTGCTGGCGTTGATGTTCTCAGCCGTTGGAATTTACGGCGGTTACCTGGTTGGCTCCGGCTGGCTGGGGGTTGATGAAGGCGCTTTTTGGTCAGTCATGCAATCGGCAGTCGATTGGCAGGATGATCTTCTGAACGGCATTATTAAGTCTATTGTATTTGCCTTTGTTGTTACCTGGATAGCTTTGTATAAAGGTTATCGTTCGGTTCCAACCTCTGCGGGAATCAGTGCTGCGACAACGTCAACAGTTGTGACTGCGTCGTTGGCAATTCTAGGACTCGATTTTATTCTTACAGCTATCATGTTTGGTGGATAACCATGGAATCAAGAAAAACACAGTTATGGGTAGGCGTTTTTGTTGTCGTCGGTATTTTGGCTTTGTTCTTTATCGCATTAAGGGCAGCCAGCGGCACTATGACAACATCGGGAGATAGCTACACCCTGTACGCTAAGTTCGATAATGTTGGTAGTCTGAAAGTCCGCTCGCCGGTGAAAGTCGGTGGTGTGGTTGTGGGTCGTGTTACTGATATTTCATTGTCGGGTGACTACTATGAGCCGCGTGTGACAATGAGCATTAGCAAAGATTACGACAAGTTTTCTGAAGCCAGTACATTGTCGGTGTTGACGTCGGGACTCCTGGGTGAGCAATATCTTGGACTTGAACCCGGCTTTATTGATGACAGCGTAGGTACGTTAGAAGACGGTGATACCATTACTGATACCAAGTCAGCATTGGTTTTAGAAAACCTGATAGGCCAGTTTCTGTTCAGTCAGGGCAATGAATAAGTGGTAAGGAGAGCACCATGGCAGTAAAACAATGGATAACGGCCGTTTTTGTAACCTTAGTACTGGTTGCATCCGCGTCAGCCGATTTAATTCGTAACGATGATCCGCAAGAGTTATTGAAAGCAGTTGCTGAAAAAACCTTTGATCGCATTGCATCGGACAGAAACAAAATTGACGCAGATCCTAATTATCTAAAGGAAGTCGTTGAAGATGAGATGATGCCTTATGTTGACAATATGTATGCGTCGAAGAAAGTATTAGGCCGTTACTTGCGCGACACGACAAAAGAACAGCGTGAACGTTTTTACCAGGCTTTCTACGATTACTTAGTGGCGACGTATGCCCGTGCTTTTACTCAGTATGACGAGGACAAGCATAAGGTCACTTTTGAACCTAGTCAGGAAATTTCTGATGATGCACGTTCGGCCGTCGTGAAGGCGCGAATAAAAGAAGAAGGGCGCCCGGAAATTCGTCTGGATTTTCGTATACGTTACGACTCTGATGAAGAAATTTGGAAAGCCTACGATTTAGTTGTTGAAGGTGTCAGTCTGCTGAACAGTAAGCAAAGTGAAATTTCTTCGGTTATCCGGGCTAATGGCATTGATAAAACAATCGAGCTGATTGAAAAGAAAGCGTCTGATCCTATTAAGGCAGATGAAAAAGTTGAAAATCCAGCAGAGGGACTCTAATGAGTGCTCAGCAGACAGAGTTAACATCGGTTAAGGTTAGTGATGACAAGACACTGGTTTTCAGCGGCTCATTGACTCGCCACAGTGTTGCTAAACTGTGGTCTCAGCGCAAAAGCTGGTCGGTGGGAAGCGAAACCAAGGTTGATTTAACCGATGTTGAGGTTATTGACACAGCAGGCGTCGCCTTTTTGCTTGAAATTCTCAAGTTGATTGGCGACGGCAAAGGGCCGTTAACCTGCATTGGGGCATCTGAGCAACTAAAACAAATTGCCCGCGTTAGTGGCGTTGAGTCGCTGCTTTCGTTAAGCTAGGCGGTCTTATTAACTTTTAAGCCAACGGCAGATAACAATGAATACTGAAGAACTGAAAACTTTGCTGAACGATGCGCTTTCTCTGGAAGAGCTTCTGGTTAAAGCTGAAGGCGCGAATGTAGAAATTATTGCTGTCAGCGAAGACTTTAAAGATATGAGTCGGGTAAAGCGTCAGCAAGCCGTGTATGGTCCTCTAAACCCGTTGATTGCTGACGGTTCAATCCATGCCGTATCGATAAAAGCATACACGCCCGAAGACTGGGCGCGTGATAAAAAATTAATGATGCCATAAGGTTGTTGGTTAGTTGATGGATAAATTTAAAATACGTGGTGGTCAACCTTTGTCGGGTTCGGTCACTATTTCAGGGGCAAAAAATGCGGCGCTACCTATTTTAATGGCTTCGCTGTTGCCGTCTGAAAAAATAACCCTGTCTAATGTTCCCGATCTTCATGATGTCGACACGACACTGGAATTATTAGATTGCCTGGGCATTAGTCACAGCAACCTGAATAATAATAGCGTTTGTATTGACCCGACCACACTTAATCACTTCAAAGCGCCTTATGAGTTAGTTAAGACTATGCGTGCTTCAATTCTGGTTTTAGGTCCGTTATTAGCTAAAACCGGTAAAGCAGAAGTGTCCCTTCCGGGTGGTTGCGCTATAGGTGCACGGCCGGTAAATCTTCATATTGAAGGTTTGCGTAAAATGGGCGCAAATATTGACGTTGAGAATGGTTACATCAAAGCCTCAGTAGACGGTCGTCTGCAGGGTGCTGAGATTTTGCTGGACACGGTAAGCGTTACCGGCACTGAAAACTTAATGATGGCAGCGGTACTGGCCGAAGGTGAAACGGTCATAGAAAATGCCGCTCGCGAACCCGAAGTCATTGATTTAGCAAACTTTCTTAACAGCCTGGGCGCGAATGTCCGTGACGCAGGAAGCGATACCATCCATATTACTGGGGTCAATAAGCTGCATGGTGGCGAATACAGTGTGATGCCCGACCGTATCGAAACGGGGACGTTTTTAGTCGCAGCTTTGGCAACTGGAGGCTCGGTGCGTTGTGAAAAAACTGACCCGGCAAGCCTTGATGCGGTATTGAAAAAGCTGGAAGAAGCTGGCGCGACAATTGATAAAGGTGATAACTGGATAGCGATACAGAGCCATGGCCGGCCTAAAGCAGTCAATATTATTACGGCTCCTCATCCGGCTTTTCCAACCGATATGCAGGCTCAATTTTGTGCGCTAAATGCCATTGCAGAAGGTACCGCCGGTATTCGCGAAACGATATTTGAAAACCGCTTTATGCACATTCCTGAGTTACGCCGCATGGGCGCAAATGTCGAGTCGGAAGGCAATACTGCACTATGTCACGGAGTTGATGAACTGACCGGCGCAGAGGTTATGTGTACCGACTTACGGGCTTCTGCCTCGCTCGTTATAGCGGGACTGGTTGCGACCGGAGAAACCGTTGTCGAGCGCATTTACCATATTGACCGGGGCTATGAAGGGATTGAGAAAAAACTTCAGGGCTTAGGTGCCGATATTGAGCGAGTAACGGCTTAGCAGCCGTTTTACTTGTTATCTAGGTAATTCGGCCACTGTTACAGTGGTCGTCATTCGCTTTTCATCCCGATAAAACTCAACTTCTAACTTCGTACCAGGTTCACTACTGGCTACCCGATCAAGACCTTCGGGCGCAGAGCGAACCGGATCGCCACCAATAGCGATTAAAAAGTCGTTTGGTTGTAGTCCTGCTTTTGCCGCCGGACTGTTTCGTTCGACTTCCGTTATCAATATGCCAGACAGTGACTGCTCTTCACTAAAGTTAGGATTAACGCTAATACCAATGTATCCGCGGACCACTTTACCTTCCTGAATAAGCGTTTTCATTACTTTGCGGGCATTCTCATAAGGTACGGCAAAATAGATGCCTTCGCCGCCGTCTCCGAAAGCCGAATTATAGCGGGCGTTATTAATCCCGATAAGTTCTCCGGCGGTATTAACCAAAGCTCCGCCTGAGGCACCCTGGTTGATCACTGCGTCCATTTGAATCAAATCGGAATAGGAATTGCTGACACCAACCCGACCGCCGCTGGCACTGACAATACCTTGCGTAATTGTCTGGCCAATATTGTATGGATTACCTATGGCGAGGACAATGTCACCAACCCGTACGCGGCGTGTTGACTGTACAGGAATTACCGGTAGGTTCTCTGCATCAATTTTCAGCACAGCTAAATCGGTGTAACGGTCACTACCAATTAACTGAGCGGCATAGCGTCTGCCGTCCTGCAGCGCGACTTCAATTTTATCAACATTATCGACAACGTGATGGGCGGTCAGAATATATCCCTGAGAGTCCATAATAACGCCTGAACCTAAACGCCAGACACGTGATGATTGAGGTTGATAATAAGACCCCTGAATTTCCCCCATACTATAAATATTCACAACGGCGGGGGCGGCTTTTCGGACTGCCTGATTAAAGGAGGTAATTTCGTTGCCGTTTTGTCTTAATGATTCGGACTGTGCCCAGAAAGGTTTAGCGATAATAACAATAGCCGCAACAACTAGGCCTAAGCCAACTGACTGAAGTAAAAATCGTAAAGTTGAAGAAAGTTGTTGCATACCAGCTTCCGGTTAAATCAGGTGGTATCAGCATAGCACTGATACCACCTGCCTGTCACAATGTCAGTTTGCGTTACGCAACACAATAAAGAGTGAACTGTCGCCTCGTTTTATATTAAGGGCTATAACACCGCTCTTATCTTCAATTGCTGCCCGCAACTCCGATATTGAGCTCACTGCCTTTCTGTTAACGCCCTGAATAATATCGCCTTCCTCTAGGCCAATTCGCGCAGCAGGAGAACGTTCTTCAAGCTCTTCTACTTCAATTCCATTTCCATCCGTTGCAGCAAGAGTAGCGCCCTGTAAAGCCGGGTGAATTGACTCAGCTGTAACAGACATGTCCTGTGCACCAAGGGTGACGTTAATCGATTGCTCTTCACCGTCGCGAATCACCCCAAGCTTTAATGAGTTCCCTGAGCCTATAGAGCCGACCATTGCACCAAGCTCCGAAAATGAGCGGATTGTCTGCCCATCGACTGAGATAATGACATCGCCCGATTCAATACCAGCTTCATCTGCTGAACTACCCGGTACGACCTGTGAAACAAAAGCCCCCCGGTTGACCGGAATATTCAATGCCTGAGCAACGTCGTGAGTTAAATCGTTACCCCGGACTCCCAGTACACCGCGGCGAACTTCGCCAAATTCAATCAATTGTTGTACTAAGTTATTCATCATGTCCGATGGAATAGCGAAACCGATACCGATATTGCCACCGTTAGGGCCTAGTATCGCGGTGTTAATTCCAATGAGTTTGCCGTCTAAAGTGACCAGAGCACCGCCCGAATTACCGCTGTTAATAGCGGCATCGGTCTGGATGAAGTTTTCCAGTTCCTCAATGCCAAGACCTGCTCGACCTAGAGCGCTAACGATACCGGAGGTTACTGTCTGGCCAAGCCCGAAAGGGTTACCAATAGCGACCACGAAATCACCGACTCGCAGCTCGGATGACTTGCCAAGCTCTATGGCGGTGAGGTTTTCGCCGTTCTCTATTTTTAGCAAAGCCACGTCGCTGCGTTCATCAGTGCCTATAACTTTAGCATCAAACTCACGGCCATTTTTTAGGGTGACGAGAATTTCTGTAGCGTCGTCTACAACATGGTTATTGGTTACTACATAGCCTTTTTCAGCATCAATAATCACGCCGGAACCTAAGCCTCTAAACGGGCGCTCACGGACTTGTTCACGTGGCGAATCCGGGCCAAAAAAGAAACGAAGCGCTTCCGGCAGGCGTTGTCGTACTTCTCGCTTACCTTTTACTGAGATATTGACGACGGCGGGTGTTACCTCCTCAAGCATCGGCGCTAAGGTCGGCTGTTCGTCGTCATTGCCAAAAAAAGGAATGCCAGCATGGGCAGAAGGTATAGAGGTGAAGCTAACAACACAGATTAAACTGAATAATGCTAAGACTCTTTTCATGATTCGAGTGACTCCTTAATAAAGCACTAACAAACGGTCGCCAGTTAAGACCGCTTGTCAGCTATATGAGTTCACTCTAAAAATGTTTCAAGATGTTTTTGAGGACTCTTTTTCTTGATCTTGCTCGTAACTACTTGAAAAGAGCCCGCTGGAGCCCTCTGTGTAATCGCGGGGAATATCATTGGCGCTATAGCTGTCACGGCCTGAACGGTGATCTTTATTTAATGAATTGGCCACTCGCAGTTGCTTAATTGTGTCTTCTGCGAAAAAAGGCAGGTCACTTTGTACATCGCTTTTCTCAAGCAGCTCAGCACTTTGGTTTAAGTAGCTTTGTAAACGTTGCTGGGTATCTGCCAGTTGTTCGACCATAGCGTTTGCGGTGGCGAAGTGTTCGGCAACTTCTCTTTGGTAGTCGGTTAAACGCTGCTGACTTTGCTGTACTTGCTCTTCGAGATCGCCTGACTGGCCTTTCGACTGGCTGTAACGAGCCGCAAAAAAGCCAATGATAGCACCAGCAACGACCAACAGAACCCCAATAATCCAACTCATAATTAACTCCTGAACAAGCTGTCGCAGCGGCGAATGATTGCTGCGCTTCACCTTCATGGTAACATATTAACTTATAGGATAATCCCAACTGAGGTGAAGTGGTAGTGTCCAAACAGCAAATGTCTCCACTAGAACGTTATCAGTATGATATAGAACACAATGATTTCTCGAAAGATGCTGCGCAGCTAAACGCTGTTAAACATTTGCAAAGACTGCATGATGAGCTTATTGAGTGGCATCAATATCAGACTCTGCCAGGCTGGCAAAAGTGGTTTAACAAAGAGCCGGAACAGCCTCAGGGCATCTACTTTTGGGGTGGTGTCGGCCGTGGGAAAACCTATCTGGTTGATACCTTCTTTGAAAGTCTGCCAATTGAGCGTAAATGGCGAATCCACTTTCACCGATTCATGCACCGGGTTCATAATGAACTTAAACAACTGGATAAGCAGAGCGATCCGTTACGCATTGTGGCTGATAACATTGCCGCCGAAGCACGAATTGTCTGCTTTGACGAGTTTTTTGTGCAGGATATTACCGATGCCATGTTACTGGGTAGGCTGTTTGAGTACTTATTTGAGAAAGGGGTGGTGCTGGTAGCGACTTCAAACATCGTTCCTGACGAACTCTATAAAAACGGACTGCAACGCGCACGTTTCATTCCTGCTATTAAACTCATCAATCAGCACTGCGAAGTGGTTAATGTGGATAGCGGCATTGATTATCGTCTTAGAACACTTACCCGGGCGGAAATTTTTCATTCGCCACTGGATGAAAAAGCCGATAAGAATTTATGGAAATACTTCAAAGAGCTAGCGCCTGAATGTAAAGAGCGTTACGAATCAGACTGTATTGAAATTGAAGGACGGGATATTGACGTTCGGGCAGAGTGTGACGATGTGGTATTTTTTGATTTTACCTCCATTTGTAAGACAGCCCGTAGCCAAAATGACTACATGGAAATAGCCAGACTTTACCATGCGGTATTGATTAGTAATGTTGAGCAAATGGGCGCGGGGAAAGATGATACGGCTCGCCGCTTTATAGCGTTAGTTGATGAATTTTATGAGCGTCGGGTGAAACTGATTTTGTCAGCAGATGTGAGTATTGAAGCTCTCTATACGGAAGGCCAGTTAACTTTCGAGTTTCGCCGTTGTGTCAGCCGACTGCAGGAAATGCAAAGTCAGGAATATCTGGCAATGGCTCATAAAGCATAAATTTCAGAAAATGCGTGATCTTTAACCGCATTTTTCCTATAATCCGCGCAGCCCACGTTACAGTCCGTTGTGTTACATAACGTAATGCAGCGGTCGCAGCAGATAACTAAATGATTTCTATCATTTTTTTATTGTTGTGATTCGCGGGGAAGCCCGGAATTACTGTCCGTGAACTTTTAAAATGTAGGTTTTATACAATGAAAACATTTGTAGCCAAGCCAGAAACGGTAAAACGCGACTGGTACGTAGTAGACGCTGAAGGCAAAACTTTAGGTCGTTTAGCTACTGAAATCGCTCGTCGTTTACGCGGCAAGCATAAGCCTGAGTACACTCCTCACGTTGATACCGGCGACTATATCGTCGTCATTAACGCTGAGAAAATTACTGTTACCGGTAATAAAGCTCAGGGCAAGATGTACTACTCGCACACTGGATTTCCGGGTGGTATCAAATCAATCAGTTTTGAAAAACTGATTGCTAAGAAACCAGAGATGGTCATTCAGAAAGCGGTGAAAGGTATGTTACCCCGTGGTCCATTGGGTCGTGCCATGTTCCGTAAACTGAAAGTGTACGCAGGTACTGAGCATAACCATATTGCTCAACAACCTAAACAACTGGATATATAATACGGAGCAAGAACACTATGGCAGATAATCAATACTACGGTACTGGTCGTCGCAAAAACTCCACGGCTCGCGTATTTTTGCGTCCTGGTAGCGGCAACATCAAAATTAACAACCGTGAACTGAACGAATACTTCGGTCGTGAAACGGCTCAAATGGTTGTTCGTCAACCATTAGAATTAGTTGAAATGACTGAAAAGTTTGACATGTACATCACTGTAAGTGGTGGTGGTACTACCGGTCAGGCGGGTGCAATTCGTCACGGTATTACTCGTGCATTAATGCAATACGACGAAGCTTTACGTGGTCCATTACGTAAAGAAGGTTACGTTACCCGTGACGCTCGTCAAGTTGAACGTAAGAAAATCGGCTTGCATAAAGCACGTAAACGTCCACAGTTCTCAAAGCGTTAATTCGTCTTTGTTTTTTGTGGCAAAACCCAGCTTCGGCTGGGTTTTTTTATGTCAAAAATAAATGGAAATAGACCAATAAGGGCGGCTATTAAGCTTGTAAAAAGTGTGTCTTTTCATTATCATCTCAAAGCATTTTCTGTAATCCGCATCAGCGGACAAAGCAGCAGCTAATTCCCGACTTCGCGACAACGCATCGTGGAGCGTCCAAAACTGGAGAATAGATGGATGAGCAATGCGCCTGTAGATAAAGGCCGCCGTCGTTTTTTGACTGTCGCAACCT
This sequence comes from Idiomarina sp. ST20R2A10, assembly GCF_051842345.1. Classification (NCBI taxonomy): domain Bacteria; kingdom Pseudomonadati; phylum Pseudomonadota; class Gammaproteobacteria; order Alteromonadales; family Idiomarinaceae; genus Idiomarina; species Idiomarina sp. ST20R2A10. The sequence goes on from NZ_JBNIEY010000005.1 coordinate 64,448, forward strand.
CAGTGGTAGGTGGTGCAGGAGCGGTAGCAGTAGCCGTTCCTTTCATAGCATCGTGGAACCCAAGTGCGAAAGCAAAAAACGCGGGAGCGCCCGTAGAAGTAAATATACGCAAAGCTGAGCCTGGCCAGCTAGTCCGTGTTAAATGGCGTGGCAAGCCTGTGTGGGTGGTTCGCCGTACACCGGACATGCTTGAAGAGTTGGGTGAAATAGAAGGTAGGCTTCGCGATCCGAATTCTCAAGAGCCGCAGCAGCCACCTTATGCGGCAAATCAATATCGCTCAATTAAAGAAGAATTCTTCGTTGCGGTTGGTATTTGTACCCACCTTGGTTGCTCTCCATCTTATCTTGCGAGCGGAATGGGGGAGCACGTTGAGGGCGTTGAGTCTGGCTTTTTCTGCCCATGCCACGGTTCTAAATTTGATGTCGCAGGGCGCGTATTCCAAGGTGTTCCTGCACCACTGAACCTGGTCGTGCCGCCACATTATTTTATCGACGATAACACCATTTTGGTGGGTGAAGATAAGGGGCAAGCATAATGTTTAAGCGATTTGTAGAGTGGATGGATGCCCGCATCCCCATGACCAAAACCTGGAACATCCACCTGGCGCAGTATCCAGCTCCAAAAAACTTTAACATGTGGTATGTTTTTGGCTTTTTGGCAACCATCGTATTAATTAACCAAATACTGACTGGTGTCTGGTTAACCATGAACTATGTGCCAAGCGCCGACGGTGCCTTTGCCTCGGTTGAATACATCATGCGTGATGTCGAATACGGCTGGTTGTTGCGTTATATGCACTCCACCGGTGCCTCTGCGTTCTTCGTTGTCGTTTATCTGCATATGTTCCGCGGTATGATGTACGGTTCTTACCAGAAGCCTCGTGAGCTTATTTGGCTGTTTGGTATGTTCATCTTCCTGGTACTGATGGCCGAAGCCTTTATGGGCTATTTGCTGCCTTGGGGACAAATGTCTTACTGGGGCGCACAGGTTATTATTTCACTATTCGGTGCCATACCGGTTATTGGTGATGATTTAACCTTATGGATACGTGGTGATTACGTTATTTCCGGAGCGACGCTAAATCGTTTCTTTGCGCTGCACGTTATTGCTTTGCCGCTAGTACTGGTTATTTTGGTGTTCCTGCACATTGTCGCTCTGCATGAGGTTGGTTCGAACAACCCTGACGGTATCGATACTAAGAAGCCGAAAGGCTCTGTGCCAGACGAAGAAAAGCCGAAGTTTAAGTTCCACGAGCGCTTTACTAACAAGAAAGACATTGTCGATTCTATTCCGTTTTTCCCTTACTACATTATTAAGGATTTGTTCGGGTTCGGCGTGTTCTTGTTCTTGTTCTGTTACGTTATTTTCTTCAACCCGGAAATGGGAGGCTTTTTCCTTGAGCCGCCTAACTTTGAGCCGGCGAACCCTTTGAAAACACCGGAACACATTGCTCCTGTATGGTATTTCACGCCGTTCTATGCCATTTTACGTGCGGTGCCTGACAAGCTGTTTGGTGTTATTTTGATGTTCGCTGCTATTGTCTTCCTGGCCCTGTTGCCTTGGCTAGACCGTGGGCGAGTACGTTCTATTCGCTATCGTAGCCTGTTGCATAAGCTAAACCTCGGCGTATTTGCCATCAGTTTCGTTGTGCTGGGTTATCTGGGAACGCAACCGGCAACTCCTGTTGCAACAATATTCGCACAGATATTTACGTTCCTGTACTTTGCATTCTTCGGGCTGCTTTGGTTCTACAGTAAGCGCGAGAAGACTAAACCGGTACCAGAAAGGGTGACGTCGAAATGAAAAAATTGTTAATCGCTCTTATAACTTTGGTTCCGTCGCTGGTATTTGCGGCGGGTCCTGAAGTTCCATTGGACAAGGCCGAAGTCGACTTACACGATAAAGCCTCACTGCAGCGTGGCGCGCAGTTATACATGAACTATTGCCTGGGTTGTCACCAGTTGCAGTACCATCGCTATAACCGCACCTTTAAGGATATTGGTATCCCGCAGGATCTTGGTGAAAAGAACTTGCAGTTCACAGGCGATAAAGTCGGTGACCGCATTACCAATAATATGAATCCTGATTCAGCCGCAAACTGGTTTGGTACTGCGGTACCGGATCTAACGAACGTTGCTCGTGTTCGTGGAGCTGACTGGATTTACACTTATCTGCGTTCATTCTATAAAGATGACAGTCGTCCTTTCGGCGTCAATAATGCGGTATTCCCAAATGTGGGAATGCCTCATGTATTGCAAGAACTGCAAGGGCTTCCTGAAAAGACTTATGAAGAACGCATGATAGACGGTGAAATGAAAGATGTGTACGTCGGTATTGAAACCGATGGCAGTGGCCGTTTATCCGAAAGTGAATATGATCAAGCCATGTTGGACTTAACTGCTTTTCTGGTCTATACCGGAGAACCTATGTTGCTAGAACAACGCCGCACGGGTTGGTTTGTTTTTGGTTTCCTGCTGGTATTCACCATTTTGGCATGGTTACTGAAAAAAGAGTTTTGGAAAGACCTGAAATAATCGGGGCTTATCAGTCTGTTAGACAACGACTTAAGAAAGGGTGGCTTGCCACCCTTTTGCCGTTGATATTATCTGGAGAAAGGAATGGCTGTTGCAGCAAATAAACGCTCAGTAATGACGTTGTATTCAGGAAAGGATGACTTAAAGAGTCATCAGGTACGTCTGGTGTTAGCTGAGAAAGGTGTTGGTGTCGAAATTACCTATGTGACCGACGAGAGTACGCCGGAGGATTTGTTACAGCTTAATCCGTACCCAGAGGCTAAACCCACTCTGGTTGACCGTGAGCTTGTGCTCTATAACGCTCAAATTATTATGGAATATCTGGATGAGCGTTTCCCGCATCCTCCGTTAATGCCTGTTTACCCGGTTGCCCGTGGTACCAGTCGTTTAATGATGTACCGAATTGAACGCGATTGGTACAGCCTGGCTGAGAAAATTCAAAAAGGCGACACTCAGGCAAGACAGGAACTGAAAGAGGGTATTCTTTCTCTGGCTCCTATTTTTGCTGATACACCGTATTTTATGAGTGAAGAGTTCAGTCTGGTTGACTGTTATCTGGCTCCTTTGCTTTGGCGTCTGCCTGCCTACGGCATTAATTTAGAAGGTCAGGGCGCGAAAGAAATAAAGCAATATATGGTACGTTTGTTTGAACGCAAAACGTTCCAGGACTCTTTAACAGAAGAAGAGAAAGAACTCGCGCGTAATTAATTTCATCGACGTCGAGGAGTTTTACTATGACGCCGAAAAGACCTTATCTGCTGCGTGCACTATACGAGTGGATAGTTGATAACGACCTGACACCGCACTTAGTGGTTGATGCTACTATTGTTGGCACTGTTGTGCCTCAGAACTTTGTTAGTGAAGGGCAAATTGTACTAAACATTTCGCCAACAGCGGTTCAGGGCTTGCAGCTGGCTGACCATGAAGTACGCTTTAACGCGCGTTTTGGTGGGCAACCAATGCAAGTCGTCGTGCCTATGACGGCGGCTTTAGCAATTTATGCCCGTGAAAACGGTGCCGGAGCAATGTTCGAGGCGGAGCCCGAGCTTGAGGACGAAGAGCCGGTCAGCGATGAAGCTGAACATAAACCAGCTAAGAAAAAGCCTAACCTGAAAGTTGTTAAGTAAAAATCAAAAGCACTAACGCTTAATGGTTAGTGCTTTAATTACTCGCTCAACGCCATCTACATTTCGTGCTACCTCTACTGCAGCATCTGCCTCAGCCTGGCTTACATGGCCCAGCAAAAAAACCTCAGCATTTTCCGTCACTACTTTGATATTAGTCGCATCTATAGACTTATTGTTAGCAAACTTAAGCTTAACTTTGCTGGTTATCCAGCTATCCCCGGCGCGCACAGCAGCGGATGCTTTAGAGCCAATACGCAACTGGTTAAAAATTTTATTGATGCCGTTAGTGTCTTTGATAACGTCTTCAGCTCTTCTTTTCAGAGCCTCGCTAGGAACCTGGCCAACTAAAAGAACATTGGTATCGTAGCTGACGGCAACGACTCGAGAGTCATCAAGTTGTTCATCATTTCCCAGCTTAGCGTTGGCTTTCAGTTCGATAGTTTGATCATCTACTTGTGTTCCAATGGTACGAGGGTCGGTGGCTGAAGATATACCCACGGCTGCTGCTCCTACGGCAACTGCAGCGCAGCCCTGTAAACTTAATAAACTGATAAAAACGATGGGTAAAGCGGTTTTAGATAACGTCATATGCTTCAGTGCTCCTGCGGAAAGATCGTGTTTTCAATTTGTTCACATAAGCCATGGACAATAAATAGCTGAGTTTCTAGTATACGAGCTGGATTTAAACTGGGGGCTCTTAATTCGATATCGTTAGCGCCCAACAGCCCCGAAACAGAGTCGTTACCCTCTCCGGTTAAAGCAATAATAAGCATATCCCGGCTAATAGCGGTTTCCATAACGGACGGCAGCTCCTCATTTCCCTGGTTATCCGCTATGACCAGTAAAATATCACCTGCCTGCCCTAGGGCTGCAAGCTGTTTCTGCTTGCCAAGAGTCAATGCCAGTACCGGAAAAGGAGGACGTTCTAATTTCATACCTTCGGTCATGAGGTTAGCAAAGTGTTCTGCAACGATGCTCGTCGTGCGGTCGCCACAGCAGAAGACACGTTGGCCATTCAACAGGTTAGCCACTAACAGTTCAACTGTTGTGGCCATTTCGTCGGTAAGACTCTCTACCGCTGAAATTTGTGTCTGTATGCTTTCTGTAAAAAGCGCCTTAATTAACTCGTCATTCATAGTCAGAATGCGTCCTTAAACCATTCAATTTTTGTTGGCTGACCCACTATTGCAATTACGTCGAAACGTATAGCTGCAGTATGTTCATCGATATTATTACTGAGTAAATAGTGACGAGCCGTGTGTCTAACCCGGCGGCATTGCTGCGGCTGAACCTGCTCTATAACCGATGCAAAGCTTTCATCGTCGCGGAATTTCACCTCGCAAAATACCCAGTAATGCCTATCCCGGGCAATGATATCAATTTCACCGCCGTCAATACGGTAATTTTTGCAAATAATTGTAAGGTTATTTTTCTTCAGAAACTCGGCTGAGAGTAATTCAGCGCGCTTACCGGTAACGACTTCCTGCATTGTCTGCTTCCTTAGCTAAGGTGATTTCTCCTTTACTAAAGGTAGCCCAAATAAGCTTCCGCTGAACAACTGAGTTATCAATATGGAGTTCGCCACTTAGGCCGGACCAGACCAACCCTGGCATGCGATTCATCATTTGCAGTCGTTGAATCAAGGATACGCTGTCGTAACCCATAGCAGTTAAGCGTGCCAGCGACAGCCCCCAACCATTTCGCAACTCAAGCCACTGACTTAAAAGTATATTTTTACCCGAATTCTCAATTAACCAGGGAATATCTGAAAAAACGATACCGTTAAGATCGGAGTCGCCTAAACGATTTCTGAGTTCATGGGTAGCAGAGCTGGCGTAGACCTGAATAGGTTCTGCAAACGGGGAAACGCTGACATCAATAAAAGGTTTTAACAGACGTGTCTGTTGTAGATTACCCGGCAGATAAATAGCACTAATGTCTCGTCGGCTGCGTTCCTGCTCATCGACAATAATTTTCCCTGCTGCAATTTTAACTGCGCGGATACGTTGCTGACTGTCAGTTAAACCCAGTGAACGCTCCACTGTCGCTTTCATATCTTCGCGTTCAGAGAAGTAAGAAACCCTGGGTTCTCCAGCTTCGTTATTGTTCCAGCTCGACTTAAAGGCATCAACCATTCTGCGCCCACTGGAGCCATCCGCGGTAATGACCAGTGCACTCTTCGAGCCGGAAAATTGCGTGTTAATTTGCTGCGCGGCTTGCTGCGCTTCGCTGTCGGGGCTTAATGCGAAAAACACATTGGTCAATGAGTTTGGGGCTAATTTCTCATCGTCTATCTGATTAAGGTAAACCTGAGGAATCCCGGCAAGAGGTTGCTCCGCCCAGGCCGCTACTTTGTCCTTTAACAGTGGGCCAATAATTCCAACCGGGCTTAGCTCCTGTATTTGTTTTTGTTGAGACTCAATATCGCCCGTTTCGCTGTCGATGAAAACAACTCTTAAATTTTTTATTTCACCGGTGCGGGCGATAACTCCGTCACGCACTGCCTGGCCTTGTTGCTTGTAGCGGCCGGATAATGGTAATAACACCGCGAGGGTCGGTTCCGGAGATGCCTGCCCGGTTTCCGGTGCATCTTCTGACGGCTTTAATGATGGTTCAAGCCAGATGTCGACCAGTGCCGCAGCATCGTGGTCTGGAAAGCTTTGCTGCCATTGATTTAAGTAAGATTCCAGGCTATCCGGTGAGGTCATTGCCTGATGATGATAATCCACCAGTCGCCACCAACCTGCGAGGGCTAAGTCGTTAGGGCGCTGTTGCGGAAGCTCTTCTCGTTTAATCCGACGGGCTATAGACCAGACTGTATCTGTATTGGGTTGTTCTGCAAAGCGCTGAGCATCAACCTGCCACACCAGCGACTGCCAGTAGTCGTGTTGCTGATAAGCCGCCTGAGAAAGTAGTTGCAGACTAAGAGCGCGAAATTCTCTTTGATTAAACTGAGTGGCGACATCTTCCAGTTCTTCTATCACCTTTGACCAAATTTGCTGCTCTGCGGCCCAACGTGCTTTTGCAAGGCGGTAATATTTTTGACTGTGACGAGTAATTTTTTGAGCACTTAACTGCGAAAGAATAGCGGCCGCTTGTTGCCATTGTTGCTCACTTTGAAAAGCATTAGCGGCTCGTATTAAAGCGGAGTGTTGCTCAACTTCATTTTTTGCAGCAGCGGCTTCCTGTAACCAGTCCCGGGCTGATTTTTCTTCTTTTAAGCTTAATTCCTGGTCAGCAACATCGACCGTCTTTGCCGGTTTATCTGCTGATCGGTCAGGTGCCGAGGTACACTGGGTTAATACCAGTAATGCCATTAGAGCTAAAAGTACAAATGAATGAGTTCTAAACACTGTAAGGTTCCGCTTTGGTGCCTGTTCGGTGATACTATAAACGGCATTGACGTTGGAAACAAACAGAGACTGATTATGGCAGAGCAGGGCATTCTTTATATTGTGCCGACACCTATCGGCAATTTAGGCGATATAACGGAAAGAGCAGTTAAGACATTGGCGGAAGTTGCAGCCATTGCTGCGGAAGATACAAGACACACGCGCAAACTCATGCAGCATTATGGCATACAGAATGACGTATTCGCCCTGCACGAACATAATGAGACACAGCGTGTGGACGCGGTTATCGAGCGTTTGCTGCAAGGTGAGTCGCTGGCGTTAGTCAGTGATGCAGGTACGCCACTCATCAATGATCCTGGTTATGTTTTGGTGCATCGTTGCAGGGAACGCGGGCTGAAGGTTATTGCGTTACCCGGTGCCTGCGCTGTTACGGTTGCTCTGTCTGCAGCCGGGTTACCAACAGACCGGTTTGCTTTTGAAGGCTTTTTGCCATCAAAGCCCCAGCAACGTCGTGCAAAGCTGGAGGCTCTGAAGACCGAAACCCGGACTGTTGTTGTGTATGAAAGCCCTCACCGAATTTTACATACGCTGACTGATATGAACGTGGTTTTAGGCAGTGGCCGGCAGATAGTGCTTGCGCGCGAGTTGACTAAGCAGTTTGAGACATACTTAAATGGCACTGCGGCTGAATTGTTGCAGGCTTTAACCGACGATACAAACCAACAGCGCGGTGAAATGGTTTTGCTAATAGCACCTGCACAGACGGAAACGGATGTTCGTGACGGTCCGGGAGAAGCGGCTAAGCGCACGTTACTGCTGCTACTAGAAGAGTTGCCGTTAAAAAAGGCGGCAGCTATGACCGCAAAAATTCACGATGAACGGAAAAATGAACTCTACCAGTGGGCGCTTGAGAATAAAAATAATGAGTGAAACAAAGATTGAGTTAATGCCTGCTGCAGCGTAGAATCCCCCGCGGAGAGCTGGCCAGACAATCGCCGCCTGTTTACAGGGGGAGGAAAGTCCGGGCTCCATAGGGCAGGGTGCCAGGTAACGCCTGGGCGGTGTAAGCCGACGACTAGTGCAGCAGAGAGTAAACCGCCGATGGCTGCTTGCAGCACAGGTAAGGGTGAAAGGGTGCGGTAAGAGCGCACCGCGCAGCTGGTAACAGTTTGTGGCACGGTAAACTCCACCCGGAGCAAGGTCAAATAGGGGTTCTTTGGCGCGGCCCGCGTTGAACCCGGGTAGACTGCTTGAGGGTCAGGGCAACCTGATCACTAGATGAATGATTGTCCACGACAGAACCCGGCTTATCGGCCGGCTCTCCACCTTTTTAAGCTTTTAAAACTGCCAGTCCTTTAGAAATTTCAATAATTCATTAAGCGGTAACGGCTCACTAATAAAATAGCCTTGTGCAAAATCGCATCGTTGTTGCTGCAGTAATTCCCATTGTTGGCGGGTTTCGACACCTTCGGCAATAACGTTAATATCCAAAGCCCTGGCTACCTGCAACAACGCATCCAGCAGAGCTCCCTGCACTTTGTTCTGAGGTGCCTGACTTAGAAAGCTACGGTCTATTTTTATATAGTCTACAGGATACCGCTGCAAGTAATTGATACTGGAATAACCGGTACCAAAATCGTCGATTGCCAACTGCACTCCCTGAGACCGCAAATAATGTAAAATTTGCAGTTGCCTCTGCTTGTTACTCATTAACAGCGATTCGGTAATTTCAAAGGTTATGCTGGTATTAGGTATTCCATGCTGACTGATGCAGGACAGCCATCGTTTGGCTGACTCCATATCGTTAAGTTCACGTTCGGAGCGGTTGATTGAGACTTCAATGGGGTAACCAGACTTGTGTACAACAGCCCAGTCAACGCAAGCTTGCTCCAGAACAAATTGCCCTAATTCATGAATAAGCCCGGTACGTTCAGCAACCGGAATGAATTCAGCTGGCGAAATCATGTTTCCATCTTCATCCTGCCAGCGCAAAAGCGCTTCGCATTTACTAATTTTACCTGTGCTGAAATCAATGATGGGTTGATAAACCAAAGAAAACTCATGCCGCTTCAGGCCTTCACGCATGCGTCTATGAATGGCATTCTGGCGCTCAGTTTGTTCTCTTAATTCGTCGTTAAAAAAGTAATGAGTGCGTCGCCCAGCCGTTTTTGCTGCGTACATGGCAAGATCGGCATTTTTTAATAGTTCAGAGGCTTTGATGCCGTCGTCAGGGTAAAGCGCAATACCGATACTGCAGGTGGTTTGAACTTGGTTTTGGCGTAAGTTAAAAGGTTCACTCAACTGTCGGTTAATTTGGCTGGCAAGGTCATTAATGATTTGATGCGACGTAAAACGATTAATAACCACAACAAATTCATCACCACCAATACGGGCAATAAAATCTGACCCCCGCAGTTGGTTTCGTAACCGATCAGAAACCGAGACTAAAAGCTCGTCACCGGCATCATGGCCGAGGTTATCGTTAACCTCTTTAAAGTGATCAAGATCGATGAACAGAATGGCAAAGTGTTGTTCCCGGCCTTTCTGGGTAAGTTGGTCAAGGTAGTCGACAAAAGCGCGGCGATTCGGCAAATCTGTAATGGAATCAAAATGTGCCTGATGGTCAATGGTAACAAGCGCCGAGCGTAGCCGGCTTTGCGTTGTCACCAAATTGCACATAAAGGCGGTCATTAAAAAGGACAACAGCAGTCCGGCGACAATGATGATCCAATAAATACTGTCGCGATTGGCCCAAACCGTATTTTTCGGAGCCAGCGCCAATATCCACTTGCCGGTTGAAACTGCGACGTCAATAGCGACGTAGTCCTCCTTCCAGAGCGACTCATCGCCAGAGTCAAAAAGCTTGTCACCGTTACTGTTTTCTTTTTTTAACGCAAAAAGATAATCGTCTACCGAGTTCAGGCCGCTGCTGGCAATTAAGTCTCCTATATCAATGACCACGGCAATCACGCCCCACAGTTGACCGTCATTGATAAAAACAGGTGCTCTGGCAATTAACGCCCAGCCTCCTTGTATTAAGTTAACCGGACCATCAATAACCACTCGTTTTTTCTGGATAGCTTCCTGAACGCTTTCGAATTGCTGCGGAGAAGTGCGATAGTCAAAACCCAGAGCTGCTTTATTTGGAGCCAGAGGGTAAACAAACTCAATGATCAAATTAGGTGCTAACGCTACGTGCCGTACCGGAACATCGCTATCAATAAGCTCCTGCATTAACAGCCGGTAACGTTCAGGAGAAATGTCTGGTGAGAGCTTAATTTCGGCCTGTAGTGCACGAGCCGTAACTAACGACGAATTGATCTGACCTTCCAGCGCGGCGCGAAGTTTACCTAAGCGCTCGGTAGCTACCCGCTTGCGTGACTCTACTACCTGTGAATGCTGGTTTTCAGCAAACCAGATAACGCCCGTTACCAGAATGCAGAAGCTGATGAAAATAACGAATAAGTAGCGTTTCATTAAATACCGTTGCCCACCAAAACTGAAATGAGTATCGCACAAAAATTATACGAGCTCTAACGGAAAAATAATTTTACGCGTTGCATCAACCGCTTAATGTAAATTTACCGTCAAGGCCTGACAAATAGAGAGGTTTTTTCTTGACAGTGGGAAAGAGAGACACCTAGACTGTAACATTGTGGGGATTTGTGGATAATAGTGGATCGCAATGATCAGGTGGGATCATGTTCCGAGGTGCAACAACATTAAGTCTGGATAGCAAAGGACGGTTAGCCATACCGGCTAAATACCGTCATGCGTTGTCATTAGACTGTGAAGGCAAAATGGTCTGCACGATTGATATTAAGCAACCGTGCCTGTTGCTGTACCCGCTTCCCGAGTGGCAAATCATCGAACAAAAGCTTACTCGATTATCCAGTATGAACCCTGCAGAACGTCGCTTACAGCGACTTCTTTTAGGCCACGCCGACGACTGTGAAATGGATAAAAATGGTCGTTTGCTCCTGTCAGCTCCGTTGAGACAACACGCCGGTTTAGAGAAAAAACTGATGCTTGTCGGGCAGCTGAATAAATTTGAAGTTTGGAATGAAGACGCCTGGCACGAACAAGTGGCGCAGGACATGGATGTTGAACGCGAAGGTGACTTTACTCTCAACGAACGACTAGAAGACTTTTCATTATAATGATTACAACGTCACCGCAACACGTTTCGGTGCTACTGGAAGAGTCGATAGAAGCATTAGCGACTGATCCGCAAGGCACATACATCGACGCCACATTTGGTCGCGGCGGACACACGCGTGAGCTGCTTAACAAGTTAGGTGACGATGCCCGCGTTATTGCACTGGATCAGGACCCCGAAGCTATTGCTGCGGCTGCAGCGTTTGCAGATGACCCTCGTTTTCAAATTATCCACACCCCTTTCTCAAACCTGCAACAGGTACTTGATGACTTGCAGTTGAACCAGCAAGTGACCGGAATTCTATTTGACCTTGGCGTATCTTCCCCACAATTAGATGACGCCGAGCGCGGCTTTAGCTTTATGCGGGACGGCCCTTTAGATATGCGGATGAACACCACCAGTGGCGAAACCGCCGCCGAATGGCTTAATCGTGCAGAAAAAGATGACATCAGCTGGGTTCTTAAAGAGTATGGCGAGGAACGCTTTGCTCGACGTATCGCCAGCGCCATAGTCATGGATCGCGAGAAAAAGCCGTTTACCCGCACTAAAGAACTGGCTGAAATGATTGCCCGCGTGAGTCCGGTAAAAGAAAAGCATAAACACCCGGCAACACGAACCTTTCAGGCCATCCGCATTCACATTAACCGGGAACTGGAACAAATTGAACAGGCGCTGGACGCTTCTCTCTCTGGCCTGAAAGAAGATGGGCGACTGGTGGTTATTAGTTTCCACAGTCTGGAAGACCGTTTAGTAAAACGTTTTATTCGCAAACATAGCGAAGGAAAGCAATTACCTCCTGGCTTGCCGGTAACTGAAGCCGAGCGCAATAAAGATAAAGCGCTGGAGAAAGTTGGTAAAGCGATTAAGCCGAGTAAAGCGGAAGTGCAGGTTAATCCTCGTTCGCGCAGCTCTGTGTTGCGTATAGCAAGGAGGGTTCGCAATGACTAAGCGACGCTACCCCAGTCTCATGAAAATGTTGCTGCAGGATTTGTTGCAGCATAAGTGGGTTTTGCTCTTGAGTGTGGTGGTTATCGGCAACGCGTTAAGCATTGTCTACACCGCCCATCTGAACCGTCAGTTAACCGGTGAACGTGATGACTTATTATCGCACCGGGATACTCTGGACAGAGAATGGCGGCACCTTGTGGTTGAGCAAAACGCACTGACTGAACACAGCCGGGTTGAACGTATTGCGCAGGAACAACTGGGCATGCGGGACGTTGAGCCAGAACAGGAGGTGTTGGTTTCATGGCAGTGAATCGTCGCAATAAACGCACAGAGCCAGCCGGTACGCGTTGGCGCTTTTACACCGCAGTATTCTTACTGTTCGGTGTATTTTCTGTGTTAATTGCACGCGCAGCCTATATCCAGGTCATAAGCCCCGATGCTTTTTCGCTGCAAGGCGATATGCGCAGTTTAAGGGCATCCAGCGTCGCGGTTCAGCGAGGCACTATTGTTGATCGTAACGGAAGAGAACTTGCGGTTAGCGTCCCGGTAGAAACCGTATGGGCCGATCCCAAACGTATCGCCGAGCGCGAGGCTTTAGCTGACGAACGTCGCTGGCAGGCCCTGGCTGAAACTTTTCGCATGAACCGTAACGAGCTGGTCAGTAAAGTGGACGACCCGTCAAAACGTTTCGTTTATCTGCAACGCAAAGTGACGCCATCAGAAGCCGACTATGTGAAGCAGTTGAAAATTCCCGGTGTGTATTTAAAAACAGAGTCACGCCGTTATTATCCTACCGGTGAGATCAGTTCTCACCTAATAGGTTTAACCGACATTGACGGCGCCGGGCAGGAAGGCCTGGAGCTTCTGTACGACGAGCATTTAACCGGTACGCCGGGTAAACGAGTTTATCGCAAGGACGCAGAAGGACGGGTTGTTGAAGAAATCAGCCAGACAGATGCACAACAACCAAAACAGCTGACACTGAGTATCGACCAACGTGTTCAGGCAACCGCTTATACCGAATTGAAAAAAGCCGTGCGCTACAATCAGGCAACTTCGGGTTCGGCGGTAGTGCTGAATGTCGAAACCGGTGAAGTGCTGGCTATGGTCAATAGCCCGTCTTTCAACCCTAACAACCGTTCCGAGCTGCAGTCTTTCCGCATGCGTAACCGGGCGGTAACCGACAGCTATGAACCTGGCTCTACAATGAAGCCGCTGGTCGTGCTGAGTGCGCTTGAGAACGGACGGCATAAAGCCGGCGATACCATTGATACCAGTCCGGGCTGGCTCAGAATTGGTGGACGCCGGGTGAGTGACCCTCGGAACTATGGCGAACTGTCACTGGCTGAGGTGCTGGAACATTCTTCGAACGTGGGCGTCACAAAAATCGCACTGGATTTAGGCATTGACCCTTTATTGCAAACCTATGCCGACGCTGGCTTTGGAAACGACACGGGCATTGCCTTGTTAGGTGAGAGCATTGGCATACTGGGTGACAGAAGACGCTGGTCAGACTTTGAAACAGCAACTCTCGCTTATGGCTATGGTTTGTCGGCAACAACGCTGCAACTGGCTAATGCTTACAGCATTATCGCTAATGGTGGGAAAAAACGACCGCTGACGATTTTCCGACAGGAATCACCGTTACCGGCAGAGCAAGTGTTTAATCCGGACAATACCCGGGCGGTTATGCATATGATGGAAACGGTGGTGCGTGATGGTACTGCTAAAGCGGCGCAGGTTCCGGGCTACCGTATTGCAGGTAAAACGGGGACAACCCGAAAAACCAAAGCAACAGGCGGTTACGGTGACGAATACGTAGCACTCTTTGCCGGAATAGCTCCGGTTAGTGACCCCAAAGTGGTTGTGGTTGTAACCATAAACGAACCGGGTACCGACGACTATTATGGCGGCACGGCCGCAGCTCCAGTGTTCTCAAAAATTGTATCGCAAACCATGCGCTTACTGAATATACCGCCAGATAACGTAGATGACACTCAGGTGCACGCTGCGGGCTTTGGGGGTGATAAATGATGAAGCTTACCGAGTTGCTGACAATGCTGCCAGCATCGTTCTCCATTCCGGATGTTATCGTTAGCGGTATAAAGCTCGATAGTCGGCAAGTTGCTAATGGCGATGTTTTTGTCGCTATTCCGGGCTACGAGACTGACGGTCGGGCTTATATTGATGCGGCTATTGATGCCGGTGCTGCAGCCATTATTGCTGAAGCCCCGGGAATGGCGGTTGAACACCGCCGGGGCGTAGTCGTTATCGGTTTTAGTGGCGTTCGTGAGCATCTCTCCCGCATCGCCGGTAATTTTTTCGGCCATCCATCAGAGAAAATGAACCTGGTTGGTGTGACCGGAACCAATGGTAAAACGTCGGTTACTCACATTATGGCGCAGTTGGCAAAAGCTCTGGGTATGGAAGCGGCTGTTATTGGTACAACCGGAAGTGGACTTATTGGTCGCTTATTACCTGAGCGTCATACCACACCAGATGCCGTTACCGTCCAACAACGTCTGGCTACGCTATTAGCTGAAGGCGCAGAACTGGTTGCTATGGAGGTGTCTTCACACGCACTGATACAGCGCCGTGTCGAGGCTTTACACTATGCGGCGGCCGCCATAACCAATATTAGTCGGGATCATCTCGACTATCACGGCACCATGGAAAATTACGTGGCCGCAAAACAACGTTTATTTGCTGACTTTGGCGTGCAAAACCGAGTGGTTAACGCCGACGACGACACGTTAAGCCAGTGGCAGCAGGATGATTTAGCCGATTTATGGGTAAGTCTTAATGCCAGCCCCAACGAACCATGCCTGCAGGCGACTGGTGTTCAGTTCCATGAGCAGGGCTCGGTGTTCAGTTTAAACTGGCAGGGTGAATCCTGCGTCGTTGAAACTCCATTGTTGGGCCGTTTCAACGTTTATAACTTACTCTGCGCGGTTGCTGTATTGCTGAAACTGAATAAGCCTCTTGCGGATATCGGCAAAGCCTGTGGCAGTTTGCAGCCCGTTCCCGGACGGATGGAAGCCTTTCATAATAATCAGTCGCCGCTGGTGGTGGTTGACTACGCGCATACATCGGACGCTCTGCATCAGGTATTGAGTGCGCTGCGCCTGCATTGCAAGGGTCGTTTGTGGTGTGTGTTTGGCTGCGGCGGTGACCGTGACCGTGGCAAGCGTCCGCAAATGGGTAAAGTCGCGGCAGATTACGCTGATGTTGTTGTGGTTACCGATGACAACCCGCGGACAGAACCCGCGGAACAAATTATTGAAGATATTTTGACCGGCATTGCGGATAAAACTCAGGTTAAGGTTTGGCCGGGTCGCCGCGAGGCGGTGATACGTGCAATGCAGGAAGCCGGAAAAGATGACGTTGTATTACTCGCCGGTAAAGGACACGAAGACTATCAGGTTATTGGTACTCAACGCATTGACTATAACGAACGAGCGGTAGTCAGTGAATGGCTGCAAGGAGACTGCGCATGATCTCAGTATCACTGAAATGGATTGCGGAGCAGGTGGAAGGCCGCCTGATTGGCTCTGATTGTACAATTGATGCGGTGTCCACGGACACTAGAGCGGATTTAACCGACGCGTTATTTATAGCCTTAAAAGGCAAGAATTTTGATGCCCACGACTTTGTCGAACAGGCTATAGCTAAAGGCGCCGCGGCAATTATTTGCGAAAAGAAAGTGGATAGCGAGTGCCGCCAGATTATTGTCGAGAACAGCCGTCATGCGCTGGGGCGCTTAGGTGCGGCTATTAAGGCGAAGGTAGCGCCGAAAACCGTGGCTGTCACCGGCAGCAACGGTAAAACCACAGTAAAAGAAATGCTGGCGGCCATCTTATCTATTCGTCATCCGGTATTGGCCACACAGGGTAACTTTAATAACGATATAGGTGTTCCGCTGACCTTATTAAGGTTAGAGGAAAAGCATAAATACGCGGTAGTAGAGCTGGGTGCGAATCATCCGGGCGAAATTGCTTATACCACAGACTTAGTAAGACCCGATGTTGCCATATTGAATAACGTGAGTGCAGCGCATGTTGAAGGTTTCGGAAGCTTACACGGGGTTGCCCGTGCTAAAACTGAAATATTCCGTGGAGTGAGTAGCCAGGGAACGGCCATTACCCCGCGCGATTCTGAGTTTTATCCTTGCTGGGAACGCGCCTGTGCTGACATGAAATGGAAGAGCTTTGGTTTAACCGACTCCGCCGATGTTTATGCAAGTGACGTGGTATTGAACAGTGACGGACACCCTGCGTTTACTCTGCATTTGGGCGGTGAAACGAAGCGTATTGAACTGAAGTTAAGCGGTCGTCACAACGTGCTTAATGCGCTTTCAGCCGCTGCTGCGGCAAGTGAGCTGGGTATATCGCTGGATGACATTGTTACTGGGCTGCAAAGGGTCGAGCCGGCTCAGGGACGTTTGACAACGATAAAAGTGAGTGACCACTTACGTATTATTGATGACACCTATAACGCCAGCGTTGCCTCAACTAAAGCTGCCCTGGATTTGCTGGGAAGTTATCAGGGGTATCGCATTTTTGTATTGGGCGATATGGGTGAGTTAGGTGCCGATGCGCGCGCTTATCACGAAGATATTGGTGAACATGCTATCGGCACTGGCATTGATAACTTATACAGTCTGGGCGTACTCAGTCAAAGTGCCAGCGAGGTCTTTAACGGCCACGGAGGTAAGCACTTCGGTAGCTTACAGTCGCTGGTTGAATCTGTTTTACAAAGACTTACAGAACAGACAGGTAAGCAACCTGTCACAGTGCTGGTTAAAGGCTCACGCTCCGCACATATGGAGCGCGTTGTTGCAGCAATACAGCAGGCTGTCGCGGTCAGTGGCAGCGTAGAGGATAAGCACGCATGTTAGTTTGGTTGGCGGAGTACCTAACCCAGTTTGAAAGCGCGTTTAACGTGTTTTCCTACTTAACCTTGCGGGCAATACTCAGTGTTTTGACCGCACTGGTTTTGTCGTTGTGGTTAGGACCAACATTAATTCGTCGTTTGCAGCGTTTGCAAATAGGGCAAACGGTACGGGACGACGGTCCGGAAAGTCATTTAGTAAAAAGTGGTACGCCGACTATGGGCGGCGTATTGATACTGGCAGCGGTTCTGGGTTCCTCACTACTCTGGGCTGACTTAGATAACCGTTATGTCTGGGTCGTTCTAATGGTTATTACCGGCTTTGGTATTGTCGGCTTTGTCGATGATTATCGCAAAGTTGTACGCAAAGACCCGAAAGGGTTAATTGCTAAGTGGAAGTATTTCTGGCAGTCGGTTATTGCCAGTGTGGCTGCCGTTTACCTTTACTGGAGCAGTACTCAGAGCGCTGAAACTGCTCTTCTTGTTCCATTCTTTAAAGACGTTATGCCGCAGTTGGGTATGCTTTATATGCTCATGGCCTATTTTGTCATTGTCGGTACCAGTAATGCCGTCAATTTAACCGATGGTCTGGACGGCCTGGCCATTATGCCAACCATTATGGTGGCTGCTGCACTGGGTATTTTCGCCTACGTGTCCGGCAATGTGAACTTTGCTGAATATCTGCAAATTCCTTATTTGCCGCTGACCGCTGAATTGTTGGTCGTGTGCACCGCTATTGTCGGAGCGGGTCTCGGATTTCTCTGGTTCAATACTTATCCTGCGCTTGTATTTATGGGCGACGTGGGTTCTCTGGCCTTAGGTGCTGCACTTGGCATTATCGCGATATTGGTTCGGCAGGAGCTGGTGCTGTTCATTATGGGTGGTGTGTTTGTTATGGAAACCTTATCGGTGATGCTGCAGGTGGGTTCCTACAAATTGAGAGGCAAACGAGTTTTTCGAATGGCTCCAATTCATCACCATTACGAATTAAAAGGATGGCCAGAACCGCGGGTAATCGTGCGTTTCTGGATATTGTCACTCATTTTTGTGCTGATAGGACTCGCAACCTTGAAGTTGCGTTAAAAAATAATGACTAAAATAGCCTGGCAGAATACAAAACACATTGTTGTCCTTGGTCTTGGAAAGACCGGGGTGTCTGTGCTGCGCTATTTACAACATAAACGGCAGCAGGATCAGAAGCTTGCCGAGATCAAAATTCAGGTTTTTGATTCGCGTGAAAACCCTCCTGGCCTGGAAGAAGCAAAACAAATACTGGGAGATGCTGAACTGCTTAACCGGCATTGGGAATTAGAAGACACGCTGGCGGCCGACTTAATTATTGCCAGTCCGGGTATCGATTTACGTGAAGACCCAATCGTTTTGGCGCGTGATGCAGATATTCCGATTGTTGGTGATGTTGAGCTGTTTGCGCAAGAATCAAAATTGCCGATAGTAGCGGTAACTGGCTCTAATGGAAAATCCACAGTAACTCGCATGGTCGAGTTTGTTGCTAAGCAATGCGGCAAAAATGTGGCTGCAGCCGGCAATATAGGCGTACCAGTACTCGACTTGCTGCTGCAGGAGCAGCACCCCGATGCTGTAATACTGGAGCTTTCCAGTTTTCAGTTGGAATCAGTTTCCAGCTTGAAACTTAAAGCGGCGGCACTTATGAATATTAGTGCCGATCATATGGATCGTTACTGCACTCTGGATGAATATGTAAAAGCTAAGCAACGCATTTTCACTCATGCAAAAACCTGGATACTGAACCGTCAGCAGCAGGATACCTGGCCACACCCGGTTACGGGAAAATTAATGACCTTCGGTAATGACTCGCATCCCAAACACTTTGGTTTGCTGTCTGGAAATATCGACCGTGTCAGTGGGCCGGTTGCCGTGACTTTCGATGGCAGTGTTGTACTGCGGGCAGATCAATTGCAACTCCAGGGCATTCATAACCTGGTGAATGTGCAGGCAGCTCTGGCTTTGTGTCAGGCAATAGATATTGATATTGAAGCTGCGGTTCGTGCGGTAAAAGAGTTTAAAGGTCTGCCGCACCGCTGTGAATTAGTCAGTGACAATGAGGGCGTGCTCTGGGTTAACGATTCAAAAGCCACAAATATCGGTGCTACTGCTGCCGCGGTTGAGGGGCTGAGACCAATGATAAACGGGCGTTTACTGCTAATAGCGGGTGGGGTCGGCAAAGGAGCAGACTTCCGTGAGCTGCAGTCGACCCTGGAGCGGGTCGATATTCTCTTAACCATAGGTGAAGATGGTCCCCGCATTGGTCAGTTGTTTAACGGTTCACGGCAGGTAAAAAGTTTACAGCAGGCCGTGGAGCTAGCGGCATCTTTAGTGCAAACCGGCGACATGGTGCTGTTATCGCCTGCGTGTGCGAGCTTCGATCAGTTTCAGAACTTCGAGCATCGGGGCGACAGTTTCCGTCATGCAGTGGAGGCGCTTTATGTCAACAGTGCGTGAAGAACAGTTAAATCTTGAGATACCGGCTTCCGATGTCGGTAGTCGTTGGCAAAAGCTGATTAACTGGTTTCAACCAAAAGCCAGTCAGCCACTGTACGACCGTATGCTGTTTACCCTGGCAATGGCGTTGCTGGCTTTTGGCTTTGTTATGGTCACGTCTGCGTCTTTACCTACGGCAGACCGGTTAACGGGGAATCCGTTCCATTTTGCCATTCGTCACGGCATTTATATTCTGATTAGTTTAGCCGTTATGCTGGCGACTTTACGGGTACCGGCGAATAGCTGGAATCAACAGAGCGGTAAGTTGTTGTTGCTCGGCTTGATTATGCTGTTAATGGTTTTAGTTGTGGGATATGAAGTTAACGGTGCACAACGCTGGATAAAAGTCGGGCCAATTACTTTTCAGGCGGCAGAGGTCGCTAAACTTTTCTTCTGTATTTATATGGCCAGTTATTTGTCCCGCAGGGAAGACGAAGTCAGAGAAGCGACTAAAGGCTTTATAAAACCTCTGGCGCTGTTGTTTATTGCTGCAGTGCTTTTATTAATGCAGCCGGATTTCGGAACCGTGGTTGTCTTGTCGGCAACAACCGTCGCCATGCTGTTTTTAGCTGGCGCTAGATTGTGGCAGTTTTTTGCTGTGTTCATTACCTGCGTACTGGCATTAATTTTACTGATCATCGTTGAGCCTTACCGGATGCAGCGTCTGCTCACCTTCCTGGAACCGGAGAAGGACCCATTCGGTGCCGGATATCAGTTAATGCAGTCGCTTATTGCCTTTGGGCAAGGCCACTTTAGCGGCGCCGGTTTGGGTAATAGCATTCAAAAATTACAATACCTACCCGAAGCACATACTGACTTTATTATGGCTGTTGTTGCCGAGGAACTAGGTTTTCTTGGCGTGCTGGCGGTTATTGCAACCGTATTAATGTTGGTATGGCGAGCTTTAATTATTGGCCGTCGCTGCTTAATGCAGGAGCAACGTTACGGCGGTTATCTGGCTTATGGTATCGGTATTTGGTTTAGTATCCAGGCCTTTGTGAATATCGGTGTTGCGTCCGGTGCATTACCAACTAAGGGACTGACACTGCCTTTGGTGAGCTACGGTGGTAACAGCCTGATCATATCGGCTCTGGCCGTTGGGCTGTTGTTACGCATAGACCATGAACGTCGGATGCTGGGTCGCAAAGTGGCACCGCGCGGAGGTGCCGAATGAACAAAGTTTTGATAGCAGCAGCCGGCACCGGTGGTCATATTTTTCCGGCCTTAGCCGTAGCAGAACAAATGCGCGACAACGGCTGGCAAGTTGACTGGCTGGGTACGCAGGAAGGTCGTTTAGAAAGTCGGGTGATTCCGGCAGCTAACTTCCCTTTACACAGCATTAGCATGACTGGAGTTCGCGGTCATGGGCTGAAAAGAAAGCTGTTCATGCCATTCACTTTGGCGAAAGCCGTGCTGCAATGTCGACGCTTGCTGAAAACACTACAGCCACAGGTAGTGGCAACCTTTGGCGGCTATGTCTGCGCCCCAATGGGGTTAGCTGCGAAACTGCTGGGCATCCCCTTAGTGGTGCACGAACAAAATGCCATACCGGGCATGACCACCCGGTTGTTAGCCCCCAGAGCAAACAAAGTTATGTTGGGGCTACCGGTTGCTCTCCCGCAATGGCAACAGTACCCGGTTGTTGGTAACCCTCTGCGCAAGGGGTTATTGGCACAAGCGGCTGAACAGACAGAAAAATCAAGTACAGACGGAGCCTTGAATATATTGGTGGTTGGCGGAAGTTTAGGTGCGCAGGTATTGAACGAAGCCGTGCCGGAAGCCGTCAAAGCATTAGAAGGTGTTGAACTTAATGTCCTGCACCAATGTGGTGCTGAGCGTGAGGCAACAACTGAAAAGGCTTACTTAGGTGCATCAGTGCTTAAAACGCTGAAAGTCACCGAATTTATTGAAGATATGGGCGACGCTTTTAAAAATGCTGATTTGGTTATTTGTCGCGCTGGCGCATTAACCATATCTGAGTTGGCGGTAATGGGCGTAGCGTCCATTCTGGTGCCATTGCCACACGCTGTGGATGACCACCAAAGCGCCAATGCGAAAGTTTTAGAAAGCCGTGGTGCGGCAGTTTTATTGCCGCAAACTGAAGTAGTGGAAGGCGCATTGAAACAACAGTTAAAACGTTTATTGCATGACAGACAACAACTGTGGACAATGGCGCGTTTCGCTCGCCAGTGTGCGATGCCAGAGGCAACGCAACGACTGGTGAATGAATGTATGGAATATAGACAGAGCGATGACTAGCATGACCGCAACCAACGCACAGCCATTTACTATTGTGAACGTCCCGGAAATGCGCCGGGTACAGCGAATCCATTTCGTTGGTATCGGTGGTGCAGGCATGGCCGGTATTGCCGAGGTTCTGTTAAATCAGGGCTATCAGATTTCGGGTTCGGATATTGCCGAAAACGCCAATACTGATCGTTTACGTTGCCTTGGAGCGACGGTGATTCTGGGGCATATGGCCAACAATATCGAAGGCGCCAGTGTGGTTGTGGTATCCAGTGCAATAAAAGCGGATAACGCTGAGCTGGTAGCTGCACACCAGTTGCGGGTGCCGGTGGTACGTCGTGCAGAAATGCTGGCCGAGCTTATGCGTTTTCGCCATGGTATTGCGGTAGCCGGTACACACGGCAAAACAACGACCACGTCATTGGTTGCGAGTATTTTTGCCGAAGCCGATCGCGATCCCACTTTTGTTATTGGTGGTTTGCTCAATAGTGCCGGTTCGAATGCTCGTTTAGGTAACAGTAAGTACCTCATTGCAGAAGCCGATGAAAGCGATGCGTCGTTTCTGCATTTACAACCGATGGTTGCGATAGTGACGAATATCGAAGCAGACCATATGGACACCTACGAAGGTGATTTCAATAAGCTGCTGGACACCTATGTTGAATTTTTGCATAACCTGCCGTTTTACGGTTTAGCTGTTATGTGTGTCGATGACCCTGTCGTATCTGATCTAATACCACGACTCGGCCGTCAGACCATGACCTACGGCTTTAGCGAAGCCGCTGATGTACGAGCAATAGATTATAAACAAACCGCCAGTGAGAGCTGCTTTACTATTTTACGCAAAGGGCTGAAACCACTTGACGTGTGTCTTAATCTGCCGGGTAAGCACAATGTGTTGAATGCTCTGGCCGCAGTAGCTGTAGCAACAGATGAAGGAATTAACGACGAAGCCATTAAGTCAGCATTGAATAAATTTGAAGGTATTGGCCGTCGTTTTCAGCATTACGGTAACTTTGCCATCTCAGATAAAGAGTCGAATAAAGAGCCGGGTGAAGTGATGCTGGTTGATGATTATGGTCACCATCCTTCAGAAGTTGCTGCCACTATTCAGGCGGCGCGGGAAGGTTGGCCTGAGCGTCGTTTGGTAATGGCATTTCAACCGCACCGTTATTCGCGCACCCGGGATTTATACGAAGACTTCGTTAACGTGCTGTCGCAGGTTGACGTATTACTGATGCTGGAAGTTTACAGTGCCGGGGAAACGCCGGTAAGCGGTGCCGATAGTCGCTCATTATGTCGTTCCATTCGTCAGCGCGGGCAGATAGACCCGGTTTATGTGGCAACCGTGGATGATATGCCGGAAGTTCTTGAATCGGTGCTTGCTCCGGGAGACTTGCTGTTAACGCAGGGCGCTGGAAATATCGGCGCATTGGCCAAGCGAATTGCAACTGAGGTGTTGAGTCATGAAAGCTAATGCCTTTGGTAAAGTGGCCGTCATGCTGGGCGGTACGTCGGCTGAGCGCGATGTTTCGCTGAAATCCGGAATGGCGGTATTAAAAGGCCTGGTTGCGAAAGGCATCGATGCACACGCATTTGACCCGGCGGCGCATAGCTTGCAGGAGCTTGTGGAGCAAAAGTTTGATCGCGTATTTATCGCTTTGCATGGCCGCGGCGGTGAAGATGGCAGCATGCAGGGGGCATTGCAAATACTGGAAATGCCATACACCGGCAGTGATGTTCTGGGCTGTGCGCTGGGTATGGATAAAGTGCGTTGTAAACAAATTTGGCATTCACTGGGTCTGCCAACCGCCAATTGGCGGGTGGTAACGCAAGCTGAAATAGAGCAAGTGAACGTGGAAGCTATGTTGCAGGAGCTCGGTGGCCGGGTGATTGTAAAACCAGCACGTGAAGGCTCCTCTATAGGTATGAGCATTGCCGATAACGGGCGAAGCCTGGCTTTAGCCTTGCAGCATGCGGCACAGTTTGACGACGACCTTTTGGTCGAACAGTGGGTTGAAGGTGCGGAGTATACCATTGGCATACTGGAAGGTAAGGCATTACCGGTTATTCGACTGCAAACGCCACATGAGTTTTATGATTTTGAAGCCAAGTATCAGGCAAATGATACCCAGTATCACTGTCCTGCAGGGCTAAGTGAAGATGACGAAGCAAGTTTGCGAATGTTGGCTGAACGCGCTTTCGCGGCCATAGGAGGTAGTGGCTGGGGACGTATCGATGTGATGCGCAATAACGCGGGTGAGTGGTTTTTGTTAGAGGCAAATACGGTACCGGGAATGACAGAAAAAAGCCTGGTACCTATGGCGGCAAAAGTTGCTGGTTTACAGTTTAATGACTTAGTGGAGCGCATTTTAGCGCAAACGCTGGAGCGCTAACGATGGCTGCTGAACAGCGCCTGCGCTCAGTCAACTTTTGGTCAGGTGTGGTGGTGTTATGCCTGACTATTGCGGGGGCACTGGTTGGTATCTATCAGTTAAACGAAGTGCTGACAGACGAACAGCAAGTACCGCTGGCTGAATTAAGTGTTCAAGGCGAGTTGCATTATACCGCCAGCGAAGAGGTTAGGCAGGCATTGACAGCAGAGCCGTTAGGAAGCTTTTTTACGGCCGATGTGGATGATTTAAGGCGTCGGGTAGAGCAGTTGCCGTGGGTGCAAAAGGTCTCTATTCGCAAGGTTTGGCCGGATAAGTTGTCGGTTTATGTGACGGAGCACAAACCCGTGGCCATGTGGAACGGCGATCGACTTATCAATCAGCATCAGGAAGTTTTCCGGGCTGATATAACGAGAGCTGACAGCAGTTTGCCACAGTTGTTCGGTCCGGAGAACGCGGTGAAAGAGACCTGGAAGGAATTTAACCGGGTACAGCAAATGCTGGAGGTTAATGGCTTTCAGATAAGAGCGTTGAGATTAACCGAACGCTTTGCTGTCAACGTGGTTCTGGCACAGGGAATTGAAATTAAGTTAGGGCGCGAAGCCACATTAGAGAGAATTAAGCGGTTTATCGATGTGTTTCCCAGCATCGTTGAGCACGAAAAAAGTAAAAACAACGAAATCGATACTGTGGATTTACGATATGACACCGGGGCTGCAGTGGCCTGGCGTGAAGCAAAAAGTGAGAGTTAGACGGTTATGTCGAAAACATCCGAACACAATATGGTTGTAGGTCTGGATATAGGCACCAGCAAAGTCACAGCGCTTATAGGTGAGTTATTGCCTGATAATGAGATCAGTGTTGTTGGCGTTGGCACGGCTACGTCGCGTGGAATGGATAAAGGCGGCGTGAATGACCTTAATCTGGTCGTGCAGTCGGTTCAGCGCGCTGTTGATGAGGCTGAGCTTATGGCTGACTGCCGCGTGGCATCGGTGTATTTGAACATTTCCGGACGTCATATTTCCTGTCAGAACGAAAGTGGCATGGTACCGATTAACGAAGCTGAAGTGACTCAGGATGATGTCGACAGCGTGATTCACGCCGCGCAGTCAGTGCCTATTGCAAAGGAACGTCGTATTTTACACGTCTTGCCGCAGGAGTACGTCATTGACTCACAGGAAAGTATCCGCAGCCCAATAGGCATGTCCGGTGTCCGTATGGAGTCGAAAGTGCACATTATTACCTGTGCCAACGATATGGCGAAGAACATTATAAAGGCTGTAGAGCGCTGCGGCCTGTCAGTCGACAAGCTGATATTTTCAGCGTTGGCATCGAGCATCTCGGTGCTGACTGACGACGAAAAAGATTTGGGTGTGGCCCTGGTCGACTTAGGCGGCGGCACCATTGATATTTGCATTTACGCGGGCGGGGTATTGCGCCATACGGCGGTGATTCCGGCAGCGGGTAATCAGGTTACGAGCGACATTGCCAAGATATTTCGCACGCCGACTAACCATGCAGAGGAAATTAAGACGAAGCATGCCTGTGCGTTGCGACAGATGGTCAGCATGGAAGACACTATTGAAGTGCCTTCGGTGGGTGGTCGTCCATCGCGGGTCATGTCACGTCATACGTTGTCCGAAGTGGTAGAGCCGCGTTATCAGGAATTATTTGAATTGGTCAGGGATGAAATTCAGCAAAGTGGTTTAGATGAGCAAATTGCAGCGGGTGTCGTGATAACCGGCGGCAGCGCTAAGATGGAAGGCTGCGTGGATTTTGCCGAAGAAATTTTTCAAATGCCGGTTCGTGTCGGCGTTCCTCTGGGCTTGAAAGGCCTGCGGGATTACGTCGAAGATCCGGTTTATGCCACAGCGGTGGGACTGTTACGGTATGGGCAGGAAGATGCCGCTGTGTCACAAAAAGAAAGCTCTAAAACTGACGTGATCGGACTCTGGCAAAAAGTGCAGAGTTGGTTCAAAGGTGAGTTTTAACTTGGGGTAGCACGTTAAAAGCAGGTAGGGAGAATTATTATGTTCGAACTGATGGACAATTACGAAAGCGAAGCCGTCATTAAGGTGATTGGCGTCGGTGGTGGTGGCGGAAACGCTGTCCAGCACATGGTGAAAGAATCAATTGAAGGTGTGCAGTTTATTGCCGCTAATACCGATGCGCAGGCTCTGCGCAATCATACGGCGGATGTCACCATTCAATTAGGTCAGGACATTACTAAAGGTCTTGGTGCTGGAGCCAACCCGGAAGTAGGCCGCCAGTCGGCAGAAGAGGACCGTGAGAACATCCGCGTCCACTTAGAAGGTGCCGACATGGTCTTTATTGCAGCCGGCATGGGCGGCGGTACCGGAACCGGTGCAGCACCTGTGGTTGCTGAGGTTGCCAAAGAACTGGGTATTCTGACAGTTGCTGTTGTGACTAAGCCATTCCCGTTTGAAGGGAAAAAGCGCATGGCCGTAGCCGATGAAGGTATCAACGCACTGGCACAAAGTGTCGACTCGTTAATTACCATTCCAAACGAGAAGTTGCTGAAGGTGATGGGTCGTGGAACCAGTTTACTGGATGCCTTTAGTGCTGCAAACAACGTATTGTTGGGTGCGGTTCAGGGTATTGCTGAGCTGATTACTCGTCCGGGTCTTATCAACGTCGACTTTGCTGACGTTCGTGCGGTTATGAAAGAAATGGGTACCGCCATGATGGGAACTGGTGTTGCCAGCGGTGAAGACCGTGCGCAGGAAGCTGCGGAAATGGCCATTAACAGCCCGTTACTGGAAGATATCGACTTGTCCGGAGCTCGTGGTGTGCTGATTAACGTCACAGCCGGCATGGACATGAGCATTGAAGAGCTCGACACCGTCGGTAATACGGTTAAAGCCTTTGCTTCAGATAACGCAACCGTGATTGTGGGTACCGTTATCGATACGGAAATGTCTGACGAGCTGCGCGTGACAGTGGTGGCGACTGGTATTGGCGCGGAGCGCAAACCCGATATCTCTTTGGTGAATAAGACCAGCCAGGCAGCACCTAAGCGGGAGCCTCAGCAAGCATACCGCAGTAGTGATATTGACCGCGGTGCAGCAGCCCCTCGTTACGAGGAGCAGGAAGAGTTGCAGCCAGAAACGAAAGCGGAACCAAAACGTCAACCCGCTGCCAAAGCTAAACAGGATAAAGAACTCGATTACCTGGATATTCCGGCTTTTTTGCGAAAACAGGTCGACTAAATTAGCGTAACGCTTGATAAGTATGCGTAAAATTTGATCGGACCATGACAAATGTCGTATAATATGCGGCCGCTTTGGCTTCAGCCATGGCGAACCGAATAAAAGGGTAGGTGAACAAGTACCATGATTAAGCAACGTACATTACAGCAAGCAATATCAACCACCGGTGTTGGACTGCATAAAGGCAATAAAGTAAACCTTACTTTACGCCCTGCGCCGGCCAATACGGGGTTGATATTCCGTCGTGTGGACCTTGACCCTGTGGTGGATATTCCAGCACGGGCCGACTGGGTGCGTGATACGCAGCTGTGTACCTGTCTTATCAATGAGGAAAACGTTCGCGTTTCTACCGTCGAGCATTTGCTCGCTGCGCTGGCCGGCGTTGGTATTGATAATGCGATTATCGAAGTCGATTCGCATGAAATTCCAATTATGGACGGCAGCTCGCACCCGTTTGTTTACCTGCTACAAAGCGCGGGTATTGAAGAGCAGTCAGCAGCGAAGAAGTTCATCCGGATCAAACAGCCGGTACGTGTCGAAGACGGTGATAAGTGGGCGGAACTGCTACCCCACGATGGTTTCCGTATCGACTTTGCTATCGACTTTGAACACCCGGCTATCGCAGATACAGGCCAGACCGTTAGTATGGATTTCAGCGCGAATTCTTTTATCAAAGAAATTAGCCGCGCCCGTACTTTTGGCTTTATGAAAGACATTGAGTATTTACGGGAAAACAATCTGGCATTAGGCGGCAGTTTTGATAACGCTGTTGTGCTGGACGAATTCCGCATTCTGAACAGTGACGGCTTGCGTTACGACGATGAATTCGTAAAACACAAAATGTTGGATGCTATTGGTGATTTGTATATGGGTGGCCACAGTATTTTGGGTCATCTACGTGCCTACAAATCAGGGCATGCGCTGAATAATCAGTTATTACAGGCACTATTAGCGCAGCAGTCAGCGTGGGAGTTTGTGACCTTTGACGAAGAGCAGGCCACTGCGCCTATTGCTTTCTGGTCACCCGCAACGACAACAGCTTAATCTTTATCGTTGGCGGTAAACTTTGCCGCCAACGCTTTTAACTCCGACTTTAACGGTTCATCACAACCCTCAGCCATTGTCAGTAGACGCTCTGCGCTACTTGAATCCTGCTGATCTTTCATGCTCTTCTGAAAATTATTCATTGACGGGGACACCTTAATTGAGAGGCTGTGTACCGGGATCGTCGCATTGTGACGAAAATACGTTATAATGGCCGCTTGCTGAAGTTTTAGCCTGGTTGCCCAGCTACCGTTATCTACCTGAATGATCATTTGGCCATCGCGGATATTCAGCAGTTGGCAGTGTTGATAGGTGTTTTTATCTACGCATTGTTGAAACAATTGTTGCCAATGCGAAAGTTGGGCGGCAAACTGTGCATAGTGTCGTAATGTTGACGACAAAGTTTTTTGACCGGAGCGAAGCCATTCTGATGGTGTTTTCGGGTGTCGTGACATAATTGCGTAGTAGGCAAATAATAAGAGAGTTCGGATGAGTTTATCAGTCTTTTATCGAGGCTCCAAAGTACGTTTTCGTATTCGTTTAAGTCGACGTCGGTTTTTTTCTTTTGTTGGCATTGCAGCCTTCATCGGCCTTGCCAGCTGGCAACCATGGCAGTACCAGGGCATTGATCCTAAACTGGCGCAGACTAAAATTAGCGAAGAGCAGAAAAAGCTCGTATTGCAGGAAGAAGCGCTAAAAGAATTAAAAGAAGACACTCAGAAACGTCTGGGTGCTATGACGGTGTATCTGGGTGAATTAAGAGCTCAAATGCGTCGTCTGGACGCGTTAGGTGAGCGTTTAGCCGGGGTAGCTAATCTCGATAACGGCGAGTTCAACTTTAATCAGGAGCTGCCTATTGGTGGCCCCGAGGTAGAAGTTGCTGAGCTCCCGCATAGCTCTGGCACGGACGTCATTACTGAAATTGAAGGTATGCTGTCGCAGATCTCTGACAAACAAAAACAGCTATCGCTACTTGAATCTGTGATGATGAATCACCAACTTACTAATGACGCTTATATTGCGGGTCGTCCCATCTCAGATGGCTGGCTGTCGTCGCAATACGGTGTCCGTAAAGACCCTTTTAATGGCACACCCGCTATGCATAAGGGCTTAGATTTTGCTAGTTATAATGAAGAGGTCAAAATTATTGCGACCGGCGCAGGTGTCGTTACCTGGGCCGGCGACAGATACGGTTACGGCACCTTAGTCGAAATTGACCACGGTGGTGGCTTAAAAACCCGTTACGGTCATAACGACGAGTTAACAGTTTCAGTAGGGGATGTTGTTACCCGCGGTCAGCAAATTGCGAAAATGGGCAGCAGTGGTCGGTCGACTGGACCACATGTTCATTACGAAGTGTTGCGTAACGGCCGTCAAATTGACCCTAATCAGTTTGTGTATCGTAAAGCTGACCCAAAATAACTCGGTAAATTATTTAGAACGTAGGCGGTACTTTAGGTACCGCTTTTGTTGTTCAGGAAAGTAACACAGGATAAATCAATCTCATGCTAGGCAGTCTGTTTCGAAAAGTATTTGGTAGTCGCAACGATCGCATTCTCAAAACTATGAAGAAAGACGTTGAGCGAATTAATTTGCTGGAACCCGAGTTTGAAGCGTTAAGTGATGCCGAGCTAAAAGAGAAAACCGCTGAATTTCGCAAGCGTCTGAACGATGGTGAGCGCATAGAGAAAATTTTACCCGAAGCCTTTGCTACCGTTCGTGAAGCCAGCAGACGTGTTTTCGGGATGCGTCACTTCGATGTACAGCTTATTGGCGGTATGGTACTGAACGATAACCGCATAGCAGAAATGAAAACGGGTGAAGGTAAAACGCTGACAGCGACCTTACCGGCTTACCTTAATGCGTTACCGGGTAAAGGCGTTCACATTATTACGGTGAACGATTACCTGGCCAAGCGTGATGCTGAATTCAACCAACCATTATTTGACTTCCTTGGGTTGACCGTAGCGTTCAACATTCCGGGCATGGCGCCTGAAGACAAGAAAGCGGCTTATCAGGCCGACATTACTTACGGTACCAATAACGAGTTTGGTTTTGATTACCTGCGCGACAATATGGCCTTTGCGCCACAGGACAGGGTTCAGCGCGAATTAAACTACGCTTTGGTCGATGAAGTCGACTCAATTCTGATTGATGAAGCCCGTACGCCGCTGATTATTTCCGGTCCGGCTGAAGACAGTTCAGAAATGTACCGCAAAATGAATGAGCTGGTTCCACACTTGGTTCGTCAGGAAAAAGAAGACACTGAAGAAGAACAAGGCGACGGCGACTTTACCATTGATGAAAAAGCCAAGCAGCTGCATCTTACCGAACACGGTCAGGAACACATTGAAGAGCTGCTGAAAGAGAAAGGCATGCTGGACGCTGATGATTCGCTATACTCAGCCGCTAATATCAGTTTACTGCACCATATCAATGCTGCTTTACGCGCTCATCATCTATTTCAAAAAGATGTGGATTACATCATCAAAGACGACAAGGTTGTCATTGTCGATGAACATACAGGACGTACAATGGAAGGTCGCCGTTGGTCTGAAGGTCTGCATCAGGCAGTAGAAGCCAAAGAAGGCGTGCCAATTCAGAACGAAAACCAGACATTGGCATCTATTACCTTCCAGAATTATTTCCGTCTATACAACAAGCTAGCCGGTATGACCGGTACAGCCGATACTGAAGCCTTCGAGTTCCAGTCTATTTATGGTCTGGAGACCATTGTACTGCCAACCAACAAACCAATGGTTCGTGATGACAGAGCCGATCTTATTTATCTGACCACACTGGAAAAATACGAAGCTATAGCCGAAGACATTGAAGAGTGTCGTAAGCAGAAGCGCCCGGTGCTGGTGGGTACGGTTTCTATTGAAAACTCTGAACTCTTGTCGCAGTTGCTGAAGAAAAAGAAAATTCCTCATGCGGTACTGAACGCTAAATTCCACGAACACGAAGCCGACATTATTGCTCAGGCAGGCCGTCCGGGAACGGTGACCATTGCGACCAACATGGCCGGACGTGGTACCGATATCGTTCTGGGCGGAAGCTGGATGGCTGAAGTTGAAAAGCTGGAAGAACCATCTAACGACAAAATCGAGAAAATAAAGCAAGACTGGCAGAAACTGCATGATGCCGTAATTGAGGCTGGCGGTTTGCACATTATTGGTACTGAGCGCCATGAGTCGCGTCGTATCGATAACCAGTTACGCGGTCGTGCTGGTCGTCAGGGTGACCCGGGTTCATCGCGTTTCTATTTGTCGCTGGAAGATCCACTTATGCGGATTTTCGCTTCAGACCGCATTGGAACTATGATGAAGCGTCTGGGTATGAAAGAAGGCGAAGCCATTGAACACCCTTGGGTAACGCGAGCTATTGAAAATGCGCAACGTAAGGTGGAAGGACGTAACTTTGATGTCCGTAAACAATTGCTTGAGTATGACGATGTAGCCAACGATCAGCGTAGTGTTGTCTATGACCAGCGTAATGAATTGCTGGACGAAGGTGATATCTCTGAAACCATCGTTGCGATACGTGACGACGTGATCAATTCAGTGATCAGCGAGTACGTTCCGCCTCAGTCTCTGGCTGAGCTCTGGGACTTAAAAGGTTTGGAAGAGCGTCTGCGTGGTGACTTCCACATCGAGCTGCCACTACAGCAATGGCTGGACGAAGAAGAGCATTTCCATGAGGAAGTGTTGCGGGAGCGGGTACTGGAAGAGCTGGTTAAAGCTTACCAGGAAAAAGAAGAGATGGTGGGGCCTGAAGTGCTGCGCCGCTTCGAAAAATCCATCATGTTGCAAAGCCTTGACCAGCACTGGAAAGAACACTTAGCAGCAATGGATCATCTGCGTCAGGGTATTCACCTACGTGGTTATGCTCAGAAAAACCCGAAACAAGAATACAAAAAAGAGGCTTTTGAACTCTTTACCGAGATGCTGGAAGCCCTGAAACTCGACGTTGTGACTATTCTGAGCAAGGTGAAAGTACGAGCTCAGGAAGATGTGGACGCAGTAGATGAACAACGTAAAGCAGCCGATAGCGCGCCACGTGAGTTCCGCCATGAGCAAAGTGGCCCGGCAGCTGAAGAGCCTCAGAAAAACACTGATAATGCTCAGGGACAACCGGTTCGTAAAGGCGCAAAAGTGGGGCGTAACGAGCCATGCCCTTGTGGGTCAGGCAAAAAATATAAACATTGTCACGGTAAACTATAGGTTTTTATGGAGACCCAAAAATCGCCTGCTGTCCATGTGGCAGTAGGCGTGATTGAAAATGAACAGGGCGAAATTTTTATCGCTCAACGTCATCCTGAACAACATCAGGGTGGTAAGTGGGAATTCCCCGGCGGTAAAGTCGAAGCTGGCGAGAATGTTCAACAAGCATTGCAGCGCGAACTAAAAGAAGAGTGCGGTATTGATGTGACCGACATGGCTCCATTAACCGTCATAGAGCATCAGTACAAAGATAAGCGAGTTTTACTCGATGTCTGGTGGGTGCTTTCATACAGCGGTGAAGCGCGTCAGTTAGAAGGTCAGGACTGGTGTTGGGTTGATAAAAACCAGCTGGATGCATTCCAGTTTCCGGAAGCTAATCAACCCATTGTCGAATGCATTATGCAGTCATTGAACGCTTATTAGTACAGCAACTCGTACTCTAATGGCTACTACCTGAACTAATAATCTGATTCTTCGTTGTTATAGTCGTCGTTAGCTATGACAACTGGCTCGCCCGGGATGCTTTTTTCCTCGTTTGCCCATTCACCTAAATCAATCAGCTTGCATCGCTCACTGCAAAAAGGTCTGGCAGGGGATTTTTCTGACCACTCTACCTTAGTCTGGCAGGTTGGGCAGTTAACACTAATACTCATGGACTACACCTTGCTAGTTCAAATTCAATATCGTGCAGGGATGTTTCTTTGCTCTCCCCGGGTAAAGGCATGAATCGTACCGTAAATCGCTGCCGATGCCCACTGATGACCGGATAAATCTTGGCAGAGCGGGGGACCTTAATTCGCAGCATGGCAAGCAGTTGCTCTGAACTTTCCTGCAGGAAACCATTTTGCAATTGTATTGGCGCAAAAACGGATTGCTCGCGTAATAATGTCAGTTTTAAGGTAATAGCCAGTTCAACAAAAGCCAGTGTCTGACTCCAGCTTTCACATTGTTGCCGCTTTTCTTCAGCAGACTGACTTAACCATAAATGTAGCTGAGGTAATTCAAATAAGCCGCTCATGCCCGGCTGGCTGAATCGCTGGCGTATACTCGTTAGCAGTGCATCGTCTTTGAGTTGGCGCAAGTACTTTGGAATATCCTGAAGCGTGTTGATGCAATGCTCAATTTCATTAATGGTTCTTCGCAATGCATCGCGGTCAACATCGGGGTGCTCTTCCCATTTTTGTAAACGCTGTTTGTCGAGCTCTAAGTCTTTCGTCAGTTCGGTACGGATGTCACAGCGCTCAAGTAGTTCGGTGACAGCAAACAGGGCGTTAAAAAAGGGTTCAGCCTGTTCATCAAAACAGACTCGGCTGGCTTTTAACTGTTCGAAGCCATGTTCTAAACGCAAATAAGTTCGCATACGCTCCTGAAGCGGATATTCATAGAGAATGTTGTCGTTATCAGTAGATGTCATGCGGTTGCCGATTGTTGAACTCTGTTTCTATGATAGCGGATTACTTTTCCTGTGCAACGGTTGCCGCAAGATAGCGCTGATGCAGTTGGTTAACTTGTCGACGCAATTCGTCGATACTGCCCTCGTTATTCAGAATATCGTCCGCTTTGCGAAGTCGTGTCTCGCGACTCAGTTGAGCTTTCATAATAGCCTCAACTTCCTCTTTTGGACTCTCGTCGCGCTGAATCGTTCGTTGTAATTGTAATTCTTCTGAAACATCTACCACTAATACGCGCTGGCAGTATTTATCCAAATTATTTTCCAGCAATAGCGGCGCCGATAAAATCACATAGGGCGAATTGGCCTGTTCCAGTTGAGCCAGAATTTCTTCACGTATGGCGGGGTGCAACAAGCTGTTCAACCAGTCTTTTTCTGTGGGGTCAGAGAATACTCTTTGGCGTAGCGCTTTGCGATCAAGCTCGCCTTTGTCCGTCAACAGGTCACGACCAAAATGCTCTGCAATAGCCTGCAGGCAAGGACTGCCCGGCATCACCACCTGACGGGAGACAATATCAGCATCGATCACGGTTATACCCAGCCTTTCAAACTCGGCTGTGGCTGCTGACTTTCCGCTACCAATTCCCCCGGTTACACCCACTACGTAGGTCACTTTTAAACGCCTCCTAACCAATGCCAGTAGCTGAACAACAGCTCCATACCATAGAAGTAACTCAGCAGCCCTCCGCCGATTAGAAAGGGCCCAAAGGGTATAGGTTGTGAGCGACTTTGCCGGCGCAACATAATCAGGCCTATTACGGCTCCGCAAACCGAGCTGGCAAGAATAGTGACAGGCAACAGAGTCGCGCCGGTAAAAGCGGTAATAGCTGCCAGCAGTTTAAAGTCACCATAACCCATACCTTCTTTGCCTGTGATGAGCTTATAGACCCAGAACACGCTCCAAAGACTAAGATAACCCGCTGCGGCACCTATAATTGCGGAGGCCGGAGTCATGTCACTTAAATCAGAGATAGACCAGAGTAAACCAACCCAGAGTAAAGGGTAAGTGAGCTGATCCGGCAGTAACTGATGACGCCAGTCGATAACGAATAGGCAAATTAATAACGAAAAGACCGTAACATACACCAGCGCCGGTAGCGTGAACCCGAAATGCCAGCCTATTAAGCCAAACGCCAGACAACTGATAATTTCAACTAGCCAGTAGGTAACCGGAATGCGAGTTTGACAATGGCGGCAGCGAGCGCGCAAAACCAGATAACTCAACAGCGGAATATTATCGTACCAGGCAATAGAGGCCTTGCATTCAGGACAATGGGAGCCCGGAAACGCGATGGAAAAGCGGTCCTGTTCGGTTACCGGCGTACCGTTCATTTCGGCACATTCGCGCTGCCATTGGCGTTCCAGCTGTATTGGCAGTCGGGTGATCACTACGTTCAGGAAGCTACCGATAACGGCGCCCAGCGCCAGCGCGACCACCAATGTCGGTAACGACCCGGCAGCAAGCAAGTATTCCATACTTCTATTCCTTAGTTATTGAAACTGCTGCCCCATGGAAAACAGCGGTAAATACATAGCGACCAAAAGAGTGCCTATAATGCCGCCTAAAACGACCATCAGCAAGGGCTCTGCCAGTGCAATCAGGCGCTCACAATTTTCCTCAAAACGTTGTTGCTTGAAATCGGCAAGTGCGGCGAAGGCGTTATCGATTTTACCATTTTGCTCGCCAACTTTAAGAAAACTGAGAGTGCGGGGCTCATTCAGCGTACTGGAGCGGAAACTGTCTACCCAACCGTTACCAGACTCTAGCTGATTATGAATTTGACGCAAGGCTGCTTTATGGGGGAGCCAGCTCAAAGACGATTCGGTGCTGAGAATAGCTTGCCGGGTTTCAATACCAGCACGCAAAGCTACCGCCAACCGATGAAACAATTGCTGCAGTTTAATATCCTGCAGCAATTGACCAATAACGGGTAATTGAGCAAGTGTGCGTTGGGAGAACAGCGGAGCTTTGTTTTTAAAGGTCAAAAGAGTAACTGCCGCAGCTAATATCGCACTGAAAATGACAAATGCCTGCTCTTTCAAAAAAGCTGATGAATTCAGTAAAACGGCAGTGAGCCAGGGTAGTTCGCCTTCGCCAAAAAGCTGAGCAAAGGCAGGCAAAACCCAGCCCATCATCATGAAGCAAACACCAGCTGCCACGAGTAATACAATGACGGGATAACGCAGCGCTTTGGTTAATTGCTTTTTCAGTTGATGCTGGCGTTTTTCCAGTTCTTGTAACTGCTGTAACGCATCCGCAAGCTGTCCGTTTTGTTCCGCCCAGGCTATGGCATTTATGTCAGCTTTGGGTAACCAGTGTTCATAATAAGTCAGTGCTCGACTGAAAGAGAAGCCATGCTCAATGCTGCGAATACAATCTTCAATTAACCAGCGCAGGCTTCTGGACTTAGTTTCGCAAATACTGTGCCGCAGAGCTTCTGAAAGCGGCAGGCCACTCTCCAGTAAACTGGCGGTTTGTTGCAACAGAATGTACCAGAGCGATAATTTAGGCCTAATAAGTTTTCTCTGACGCTTCGATAAGCGTTTTATTTTTGTACAACGGATATGATGTTGCGATAACAGCTGTTTCGCCTGCAACAGTGAGTCTGCATGAACCAGCCCGGATGAATTGCCTGCCTGCCACTGCCAGCAGTGATTAAGAGTCTGCATAACTGAAACGCTCCTTCTCTGCACTGCTAATCAAACCGGTATCGATATAATGCTGTAGCGCCTGCGAAAAATCCGGAAGCTTCAAATGGCCCAGATAGTGGCGCAAATCTTTAATGGAGGCTCGCGAGCTGATTAGTTTCTGAACTTGCTCTTCAGAGTCATCCAACCAGGGCACAACCTCAAACACCGCCTGGCGGTTTTTCTCCGTTTGGTTGTGGCGCTCGGCTACTGGCAGTAAACGTTGGCTGACAATAAGCTTTAATGAGCTGCGAATATCCAGCGGGTTAACACCCAAGGAATGCAAACGCTTTAACGTATCCAGGCAGT
This sequence comes from Idiomarina sp. ST20R2A10, assembly GCF_051842345.1. Classification (NCBI taxonomy): domain Bacteria; kingdom Pseudomonadati; phylum Pseudomonadota; class Gammaproteobacteria; order Alteromonadales; family Idiomarinaceae; genus Idiomarina; species Idiomarina sp. ST20R2A10. The sequence goes on from NZ_JBNIEY010000005.1 coordinate 101,564, forward strand.
TGTTGGTATGCAGTGAACTCAGAACTAAATGACCCGTTTGCGCTGCCTGCACGGCAATTTTGGCTGTCTCTGCATCGCGGATTTCGCCAATAAGGATAACATCGGGGTCTTGTCGGAGGAGGGCGCGTAGAATCGATGCGAAGGTCAGTCCCTGGCGTGTATTGACCATTACCTGACTGCAGCCCGGCAGCGGAACTTCAACCGGATCTTCAACACTGCAAACGTTGCTGCGCTCAGTATCCAGTTGGCTCATTGCACTGTACAAAGTTGAAGTTTTGCCACTACCGGTTGGGCCGGTCACCAGAATTAACCCCTGCTTCTGACCTAAGCAGCGTGCAAACCAACGATACTGTTGTTCCAGCAGTCCGGTTTTCTGTAAGGGGGTAATGTTGTGTGTTGGCTGTAAGCACCGCAGCACCAACTTTTCTCCACCGATAACCGGACAGCAGTTTAATCTGAATTCCAGTTGCGTGTTATCACCGGATTGCACGGACAAGCGTCCGTCCTGCGGTTGGCGTTGTTCGGTTAAATCAAGGTTGGCCTGTACTTTAATACGCGAATAAACCTGTTGAGCAAATTCTCGCGCTATAAAATCTAAACGGCGCAGCTCTCCGGCTTCCCGGCCTCTGACAACAACACCTTGGTTCAGAGGTTGCAGGTGCAGGTCAGATAGCCCTTTTTCTGAGCAGTACAACAGTAGCTGGTCAACGTATTCGATAGCTGAGTCCTTTGGCAATTGAATACCAGGTCGCTTGCCTTTACCACGAATCAGCAATACTTTTTTATCGCTGTAAAAGCTCAGTAATACCTCGTCGACCGGGGCAAACCCGGGTTGTTGTACTAACATGAGCCATGTTTTCCCCTGAGCAAAAAGCAGCAAACCATGTTGTTGTAGAAAAGGGTCGTGCTCATTCTCAGAAGAACTCGTCTGCCCGGCCAGATGAGTGAGTGAACAACACGCGAAGTCAGTCATTAGTAGCTTACCTGCTGTTCACAGTTTTGCACCACTGAGCGAATTTCGCTGTAATCGGAACAGGCAATGTTCCAGTCTAAATGCGTATTCTCGGCGTTGGGTGTCAGTTCAATCTGCAGTGGCTGATTGTTAATATTGACTGAGTTTAGAGTTAGGCGCACGGCAGCGGATTCGGTCAGACTGATGTCGCTGAGATCATCGGGTAAAGGCGAAGGTAAGCCGGGTATGCCTTTATTTCCGGCCTGATTGCATTGGTTTAACTGCCCCTCAATTTGCCAGCACAAAGCAATACCCAGCTGTAGTGGCTGAGCATGGGCTAAGGCTTTACTGACTTTGGCCTGCTGGGTGTAATAGGTGTACGACGGAACGGCAATAGCCGAGAGGATGGCAATGATGGCCACCACGACCATCATCTCGATAAGACTAAAACCCTTACCTGGAAAACGAAGAACGGATAAACGAAGAACGGGTAAACGGTGAAAATGTGCTTCCTGCATAATTCAGCTCCCTGTTTAAGAACAGCAGAACTGTGGTTCACCCGGGCGAATTAGTAAATTCTATTTTCCTGTAAGTTATTGGCTATCCACCGCCATTTTCTAGCTATCTTCTGAAATTCTCATTGATAAATCAATTGCCTGGACGTTCTTTGTCAAAGCGCCGGAGGAGATAAAATCAACCCCGGTGGCAGCCAGTTCCGGCAAACGCTCATCGGTAATATTACCCGAAACTTCTAGTTGCGCGCTGTGCCCGGCATTGTCATGGTTTTGCTGTACGGCCTGCTTAATGTCTTCAATACTGAAGTTATCCAGCATAATCACGTCGGCTTCGGCCTTCAGAGCCTGTCCGAATTCATCCAAATTCTCGACTTCAACTTCCACCGTTTTACCCGGATTCAGGCGTTTGGCCGCAGTTACAGCCTGAGCAATGCCCCCACAGGCAAAAATGTGATTTTCTTTAATCAGGTAGGCATCAAATAAACCAATGCGGTGATTCACACCGCCGCCGCAACGCACCGCGTATTTCTGCGCTAAACGCATGCCAGGCAGAGTTTTTCGGGTATCCAGTAGTTGCGTTTTATAACCGTCGAGCAATTTGCTGTAGTGATAAGTGGTGGTCGCAGTCGCTGATAAGGTTTGTAAAAAGTTCAGCGCCGTGCGTTCACCGGTTAGCAAAATGCGGCTGGGGCCTTTTAAACGGCAGAGCTCCGTATTGGCTTTCACGTTATCGCCGTCTTTTACCAGCCATTCAATTTCCACGTGATTTCCCATTTGGCGAAACACCTGATCAACCCAGGCACAACCACAAATGACAGCGTCTTCGCGGGTAATAATGCTGGCGCGGGACTGGCTTTGTTCCGGAATCAGTTGCGCAGTAATATCATAACTGGCGTCTTCGCCGGATAAATCTTCCTTTAGTGCGGCGCGCACACCGTCCTGAATAGCAAGTTGCAGCTCGGGCTGACTCATAGATGGCTTTACCTTTTAACAGACAATACGGATACTAGGGGGCAAACTTTACCGTTTTGTTGAGCCTGTGAAAAGCGACCCGATAAAAAATCATAAAATAACGACTGCGGTGCAGCATCCGTCCCCGCATTACGATGAGCGCCCACAGACCGCGGAAGTCAGTCTGCTGGTCATTCATTGTATTAGTCTGCCGGAAGGACAATATGGTACACCTTATATTCGCCAGTTGTTTCTGGGCGAACTGGAACCCGATGAACACCCGGACTTTGCTATTCTGAACGGACTGAGGGTGTCTGCCCATTGTGTGATCCGCCGGGACGGTACGCTTGAGCAATACGTGCCCTTTGATAAACGAGCCTGGCACGCCGGTATGTCCCGTTACTGCGGGCGCAGACGATGTAACGATTTCAGTATAGGCATTGAGCTCGAAGGAACCGACTACAGTGCCTATACTCAACAGCAGTACGAACAATTAATTGCAGTCACTAAGGCGTTAATCAGCACATATCCCAAGTTAAACCGTCGACGTATTGTCGGTCATCAGGATATCGCTCCGGGCCGCAAGACCGACCCGGGCAGTGAATTTGACTGGCAAACCTATTTAAATGCCCTATAAGGAGTCATGAATGGTCCTCATTGCGTTGCTGATAGCACTAAGCGTTGAGCGTTTGTACCACAGCCCTGCATTCTTGCACTGGGCTTTCTATATGGAACGTTGGCAACACTGGAGTGCGGCACGGCTTACAAACGAAAAATGGGAAAGTGAGCCACTGCAACTGGTTCGCCTGCTAGTTCCTGCTTTGGCTGTCGGTTTTCTAGTGGTGGTGTTGGACAACCTGATGGTGACCTTTATTGTCAGTATTTTGTCTTTACTGCTGGCGATGAATTGCGAGCCCGCCCGCAAAAGCTATAAGGCTTATTTAAAGGCCGCAAACCGGGGCGATGAACAACAGGTAAATGAACATCAACACGCATTAACTGAATTTGCCGGGCAGCATCAGCCAAAGCAGTTAAGTGACTCGTTAATCTGGATCAATTACCGGCAATATATTGCGGTAATGTTCTATTTTGTGCTGTTTGGCAGTTTCGGCGCTCTGGTATACGCCAGTCTGCGTTATGCCGAGAAGCAAATAAGCGAACCGGAGTCGACTAAACTCTGGCAGCAATTTATGTGGTTTGCAGACTGGGTTCCGGCTCGCTTAGCTGGATTCGGTTTATTAATTGTCGGGCATTTTTCGCGGGCGTTCCCAGTTTGGGTCAAGCACAGTCTGAACCCGCAGGCCGACCCGGATAAACTGCTTTTTAATGTCGCCAGCAAAGCAGAAGACATCCCTCAGCACCCCGACGACAGAACCGAGCACATCGCTTGCCAGTTGCGCTTAATGCGCCGCCAGCAGATTTTCTGGGTGTGTGTTATTGCCGCCTTAACCTTAACGGGTTGGGTGAATTAGAGGTTGTACCAGCTGAGAAAAATTTGGGCTCAGCCGTTAAATGATTTAGAATAACCGCATCTTTTGGTCTGACCAATTCACCGTTATGCCAGATTTACCCATAAAACAGACGAAGCTTTCCGACACTATCGTGGCGCATCTGGAACAGATGATCGTCGATGGTCGGCTTAGTGCCGGGCAAAAACTGCCGGCAGAGCGTCAACTGGCTCAGCAATTTAATGTTTCACGCCCATCGCTGCGCGAAGCCATTCAAAAATTGGAAGCCAAAGGTGTGGTAGAACGTCGCCAGGGCGGCGGAACTTACGTTGTGAATAGCATCAATGAGCAACTAACAGAGCCACTGTTTGAGCTCTTGGCCAAGCACCCTGAGTCGCAGTTTGATTTGCTTGAGTTCCGTCATGCACTGGAAGGCATCTCGTCCTTTTATGCAGCATTACGAGGCACCGAGGCCGATCTGGATCGGATTTCTGAGAGTATAAAAGACTTAGAGAATAGCCGGGCTAACAGCATCGATGATCAGGTCAATGCAATAGTGGAATTCTATCACCGTATTGCAGAGGCCTCGCACAACGTTATTTTGTTGCATGTCATTCACGGCATGCAGGAATTACTGGCCGAAAATATTAGGCAGAACCTGGAAATACTGGCGGGTCGTGACGACTTGCTGGGAAAACTGAATCAACACCGTCAGCAGCTGGTTAGTGCCATTGTTGCCGGTAAACCGGAGCAAGCGCGGGATGCGTGTCATCAACATTTAGCCTATATTGAACAGACATTGTTAAACTTAGGCAAAGAACAGTCACGCATTCAACGTTCGCTACGACGTTCCTGAATTGATAAAAAGGTAAGGAATAGCTATGAGTGAAGAATTAAACAAAGATGTCGACCAGCAGGAAACTCAAGAGTGGTTAGACGCTCTTGAGGGGGTGCTTGAGGCTGAAGGCCCGGAAAGAGCGCACTATCTGTTAGAGCAACTGGTCGACAAAGCTCGTCGCAATGGCGCTTATTTACCGTATAAGCCAACCACGGCATATCTGAATACCATTCCTGCCAGTCAGGAACCCACTATGCCGGGTAACCAGACGCTGGAATCGCGCATTCGTTCAGCCATTCGCTGGAATGCCGCCATGATGGTGTTGCGTGCATCGCAAAAAGGCGAAGAGTTAGGTGGCCACCTTGCCAGTTTTGCTTCTTCGGCGATGTTATACGATGTTGGCTTTAACCATTTCTTCCGTGCGCCAAATGAAGACGATGGTGGTGACTTCCTGTTTATCCAGGGGCATGTGTCACCTGGTATCTACGGCCGGGCCTTCATTGAAGGACGTTTGACCGAAGAGCAATTGAATAACTTTCGTCAGGAAGTCGACGGTAAAGGCTTACCTTCTTATCCGCACCCGAACTTAATGCCGGACTTTTGGCAGTTCCCGACGGTCTCTATGGGCTTAGGCCCAATTCAGGCTATCTATTTAGCCCGCTTCCTTAAGTACCTGACTGACCGCGGCATTAAAGACTGCTCGAAACAACGCGTTTACTGCTTCTTAGGTGACGGTGAAACCGACGAGCCAGAAAGCTTAGGTGCTATTGGTCTGGCTGCTCGCGAAGAGCTGGACAACCTGACCTTTGTTATTAACTGTAACCTGCAGCGCTTAGATGGCCCGGTACGTGGTAACGGGAAAATCATCCAGGAACTGGAAGGCAACTTCCACGGCGCTGGCTGGGAAGTGATTAAAGTTATCTGGGGGCGCTACTGGGATCCGCTGTTGTACCGCGACACCGAAGGTAAATTGCAGCAGTTAATGGAAGAAACCGTTGACGGTGATTACCAGAACTTTAAAGCCAAAGGTGGCAAGTTCACCCGTGAAAACTTTTTTGGTAAGTACCCTGAAACCGAAGAAATGGTCGCCAACTTGTCTGACGAAGACATCTGGCGCTTAAACCGTGGCGGGCATGACCCGGTAAAAGTCTACTCGGCGTACCATAAAGCCGCTAATACCAAAGGTCGGCCACAGGTTATTTTAGCGAAAACCGTAAAAGGTTATGGCATGGGTGCTGCGGGCGAAGGTAAAAACATTGCCCACCAGGTTAAGAAAATGGATTTAGACGCGGTTAAGCACATGCGTGACCGTTTCAATATCCCGTTTGAAGACAAAGAGCTGGAAGACCTGCCTTACTACAAGTTTGACGACGACAGCGATGAAATGAAGTATTTGAACGAGCGTCGCGAGAAGCTCGGTGGTTATATGCCAGTGCGTCGTCCGGAAAGCGATGTTGAGCTTGAGCTGCCCGCACTGAAAGCTTTTGATGCGGTTCTGAAAGGTTCAGGGGATCGTGAAATTTCCTCAACTATGGCCTTTGTTCGTGTACTGACAGCGCTGCTGAAAGACAAGAAAATTGGTAAACGTATTGTGCCAATTATTCCGGATGAAGCTCGTACCTTTGGTATGGAAGGCTTGTTCCGTCAGGTGGGTATTTATTCGCACCATGGCCAGAAATACACGCCGCAGGATAAAGACCAGGTTGCCTATTATCGTGAAGATAAAAAAGGCCAGGTGATTCAGGAAGGCATCAACGAACTCGGTGCTATGGCGTCCTGGATTGCAGCGGGTACCAGTTACTCGTTAAATAACGAGCCGATGATTCCGTTCTACATTTACTACTCAATGTTCGGTTTCCAGCGAGTCGGTGACTTAGTCTGGGCCGCAGGTGACAGTCAGACCCGCGGCTTCCTGGTCGGAGGTACTGCCGGTCGCACAACGCTTAACGGTGAAGGTCTGCAGCACCAGGACGGACACAGCATGGTTCACTTTGGCACGGTGCCAAACTGCATTAGCTATGACCCGACTTACGGTTATGAAATTGCAGTTATCGTGCACGATGGTCTGAAGCGCATGTTTGGCGATCAGGAAAATGTTTTCTATTACCTAACCGTAATGAACGAAAACTACCATCAACCAGAAATGCCGGAAGGTGTCGAAGAAGGCATCATCAAAGGTATTTACGAACTGGATAAAGTGAAGGCCAAGAACAAAGCTAAAGGCGATGTTCAGTTGTTAGGCAGTGGTACTATTTTGCAGCAAGTGCGTGAAGCAGCGACAATCTTGTCTGAAGAGTACGACGTGAACTCAACGGTTTACAGCGTAACTTCATTCAATGAGCTGGCGCGCGATGGTCTGGATACTGACCGTTGGAATATGCTGAACCCTGAGAAGAAAGAAAAAGAAGCCTACATTACGCAAGTGATGAAAAAGGCGAAAGGACCGGCAGTAGCGGCAACCGACTACATTAAGCTGTACGCTGATCAGGTTCGCGCCTGGGTACCAACCTCTTACCGCGTATTAGGTACCGACGGCTTTGGACGCTCAGACAGCCGCGCTAACTTGCGTAAGCACTTTGAAGTGAACCCGCACTATATTGTGGTTGCAGCACTGAAAGAGCTGGCAGACCAAGGTGATATCGATAAGAAAGTGGTAGCTAAAGCTATCAAAGACTACGATATCGACACTGACAAGCTGAACCCGCGTTTAGCATAAGGAGGTACTGAGATGGCCGATCAAATCGAACTCAAAGTCCCCGACGTGGGCGGCGAAGAAGTAGAAGTCATTGAAATTTTGGTCAGTGAAGGCGATACCGTTGAGCAGGAAGACGGTATCGTTACTGTCGAAAGCGACAAAGCTTCTATGGATATTCCGGCGTCTTCAGGCGGTAAAATTACCGAGCTGAAAGTAAAAGTTGGCGACACCATTAGCGAAGGCGACGTGCTGGCTATGATCGAAGCTTCCGGTGACTCGGAAGAGTCGGATGACTCTGACAGTGAAGACTCTGAAGAAGCCAGCGATAAAGCCGACGAGGAAGAAAGCGACGATAAAGAAGCCGATGACGAGGCTGAAGAATCGGAAGAGAAAGAGGAAGAGGAGAAAGACAAAGACTCTGAATCTGAGAAAAAATCTTCTGGTGGTAGCAGCAAAGTCATAGACGTGGAAGTGCCGGATATTGGTGATGAAGAAGATGTTGAAATCATCGAAATTCTGGTCTCCAAAGGCGATTCAGTGTCTGCTGAAGACGGTTTAATTACACTAGAAACCGATAAGGCCACCATGGATGTGCCTTGCCCGGAAGACGGTGAAATTGAAGAAATGCTGGTTGAAGTCGGCGACAAGGTGTCGCAGGGCTCGGTTATTGCCAAGCTGAAAGTTTCTGGTGGCGCTGATGACTCTGAAGCTGAAGAGAAAGACTCAGCGAAAGAAGAGAAGTCAGAATCTAATAAAGACTCTGGCGAGAAGTCCGAAGATAAAGACCAGAAGCAAGAAAAAGACAGTGGTAGTAGCGTTAAGCCAAGTAGCGAACGCCAGCCGCCGGTTCCTGATCATCCAAGCCAACGTAGCGATCGTAAAGAAGGCATTCTGCATGCGTCACCTGCGGTACGTCGTGTGGCACGTGAATTTGGTGTCGACTTATCGCAAGTGAAAGGCTCGGGCCCTAAAGACCGTATACTGAAAGAAGACGTGCAGGAGTTTGTTAAATACGAACTGTCCCGTCCAAAAGCCGTGGCTGGTGCAACAGGCCAGGGTGGCGGTGGATTACAGGTTATTGACCCGCCTAAGGTCGACTTCAGCAAGTTCGGTGAAGTGGAAGAAGTTCAGTTGTCGCGCATTCAGCGTAAATCTGGACCAAACCTGCACCGTAACTGGGTGACTATCCCTCACGTAACACAGTTCGATGAGGCCGATATTACTGAGCTGGAAAACTTCCGTAAGTCAGAAAACGAAGTGGCTAAGAAGAAAGATCTGGGCTTCAAGATAACGCCGTTAGTGTTTATTTTGAAAGCGTGTGCCAAAGGCCTGCGTGAGTTCCCGACCTTTAATTCGTCCTTATCAGAGTCTGGTGAATCACTGTACATGAAGAAGTACGTGAACATTGGCGTTGCGGTTGATACGCCAAATGGTCTGGTGGTTCCGGTTATTCGTGATGTCGACAAAAAAGGCATTTACGAGCTTTCGGAAGAGCTGGTGGAAATTAGCTCGAAAGCGCGTGACGGTAAGTTGAAAGCAACCGATATGCAAGGTGGGTGTTTCTCAATTTCCAGCCTGGGCGGTATTGGTGGTACAGCCTTTACGCCTATCGTGAATGCTCCTGACGTGGCCATTCTCGGGGTTTCTCGTAACGAGATGAAACCGAAATGGAACGGCAAAGAGTTTGAACCACGTCTGACTCTGCCATTATCGTTGTCATACGATCACCGTGTTATTGATGGTGCTGAGGCCGCGCGTTTCACCGCCTATTTAAGTGGTGTATTGGGAGATATCCGCAAATTGGTGCTTTAAGCACCAATTGGGGTAGGAAATACGAAAAAATTCGCGCTACAATAGCGCCACATTTAGCGTTGACTGAGCGCAGCTGGTGGCTCAACTGGCTGTGACAAAAAAGGGGTTAACATGAGCGACAAAATTACAACACAGGTAGTGGTGTTAGGTTCGGGCCCGGGCGGATATTCAGCAGCTTTCCGTGCAGCTGACTTGGGTCTGGATGTTGTTTTGATTGAGCGTTACAGCACCTTAGGCGGTGTTTGCCTGAACGTTGGCTGTATCCCGTCAAAAGCATTGCTGCACATGACCAAGCACATTGAAGAAGCTCAGCACCTGGCAGAAGAAGGTATTGAGTTTGGCGAACCGAAAATCGACCTGGATAAGCTGCGCAAACACAAAGAAAAAGTGGTTGGCCAGTTAACCGGCGGTCTTGGTCAGATGTCAAAAATGCGTAAGGTAAAAGTTGTTAACGGTTACGGCAAATTTACCGGCAGCAACACCATTAAAGTTGAAGGCGACGACGGCGAAACCGAAGTTAAATTCGATAACGCGATTATTGCTGCAGGCTCTCAAGCCATTAAATTGCCGTTCATTCCACATGACGACGACCGCGTATGGGATTCCACCGACGCGCTGGAACTGAAAGAAATTCCTAAGAAAATGTTATTGTTAGGCGGTGGTATCATCGCTCTGGAAATGGGGCAGGTTTACGCATCACTAGGTTCTAAGGTTGATGTGGTTGAAATGACGGACCAACTGGTACCGCCAGCGGATGCCGACATCATCAAGAACTTCAACAAGCAAATCAAAGGCCGTTTTGAGAATATTATGCTCAATACCAAAGCGACCAATGTTGAAGCGAAAAAAGACGGTGTGTATGTGACCTTTGAAGGTGATAAAGCGCCAAAAGATCCAGTCAAGTACGACGCTGTACTGGTTGCTGTAGGCCGCGCACCAAACGGTAATAAAATTGACGCAGACAAAGCTGGCGTTAATGTCGACGACCGTGGCTTTATCAAAGTTGATAGCCAAATGCGCACCAATGTTGACCATATCTTTGCCATTGGCGATGTTGTTGGCCAACCCATGTTGGCGCACAAAGCGGTACATGAGTCGCATGTGGCGGCAGAAGTGATATCCGGTAAGAAGCACTTCTTCGAACCTAAAGTCATTCCTTCTATCATGTACACTAACCCGGAAGTTGCTTGGGCAGGTGTTACTGAGAAAGAAGCGAAAGAGCAGGGCATCGAATATGATGCAGTGACTTTCCCTTGGTCAGCTTCAGGCCGCGCTATCGCTTCAAACGCACAGCAAGGCATGACCAAGCTCATCTTTGATAAGAACAACCGTATTATTGGTGGTTCTATGTGTGGCACTAACGCTGGTGAATTGTTGGGCGAAGTTTGCCTGGCAATTGAGATGGGCTGTGATGCAGAAGATATCGCTCTGACTGTTCATGCACACCCAACCTTACATGAATCAGTTGGTTTAGCTGCTGAAATTCAGGAAGGTGCTATTACCGATATGCCGAATCCTAAGGCGAAAAAGAAGAAGTAACATTTTGTTACGATAAATCATCGGTAAAACGGCTGCATTCATCGCGAATGCAGCCGTTTTTTTTGCGCTGAATTTAACAATGCGCTAGTTTAGTGGGGTTAAAATAACGAACACAAAAGAAAGGGTAATAACCGATGAAAAAATTAACCGCTGTAGCGCTTGGCGTATCTATGGCTTTAACTCTGGGCGCCTGTTCTCCACAGCAGGAAGAATCAAAACAACAAACCCAGCAGGCTGAAGAAGCAAAAAAAGAACTGAGCTCTGGCGTTGTACTTGAGAACTTTGATCACAGTGTTAAACCGCAGAACAATTTATTCCATTATGTAAACGGTACCTGGATTGATAAAACAGAAATCCCTTCTGATCGCTCATCTGTAGGTTCGTTTTTCGATTTGCGCGAACAAAATCAGAAACGTTTACGCGATATCATTGAATCAGCAGCCTCTTCTAACCCTGAACCAGGCACAAACGAGCGTAAAATTGGCGACTTCTTCAATGCCTATATGGATGTTGAAACACTGAATGAGCTAGGCGCAAAACCAATTACGAGTGACTTAGACGCTATTCAGGCACTGGAAGATTACGACTCAGTTGCTGAGCATATGGCACGCATGTTCCGTGGTGGCGTTTCAGTTCCATTTGGTTTTTATGTTTACCCAGATGCGAAAGACCCGCAAATTAACGCGATGTATGTTTCTCAGTCAGGCTTAGGTCTGCCGGATCGTGACTATTACCTGAAAGACGACGAAAAGTTCGAAGAATTCCGTAACGCATACGTCGAATACGCGGAAGACATTCTGGGTATGGTTGGGGTCGAAGACGCAGCAGGCGCCGCAGAGCGTATTCTGAAGTTAGAAACTCAACTGGCAGAAATTCAGTGGAGCCGCGTAGAAAGCCGCGATGCGAATAAAACCTACAATAAAAAATCAGCCGACGAAGTTGCTGAAATGCTTAACAACTTTGATTTCAAAAAGTTTATCGAGACGTCTGAGTTATCTGATGTAAAAGAAATGGTTATTCGTCAGCCATCTTATTTTGAAGAATTTGGTGAACTGTTTAATGAAGTGGACTTACAGGCGTGGAAAGACTACTTGAGCTTCCGTCTTGTGAACGAGTACGCTTCTGCGTTAAGCGAAGATATCAGCAAGCGTCGCTTTGATTTTTACGGCACAACATTACGTGGTACACCAGAGCAGGAACCTCGCTGGAAACGCGCGGTTGATGCAACCAACAGCGTATTAGGTGAAGTGTTAGGTCAAGTCTACGTTAAAGAGTACTTCCCGCCAGAAGCTAAAGAGAAAATGGAAGGTTTGATTGAAAACCTCCGTGACGCTTATGATCAGTCTATTCGTAACCTGGAGTGGATGACGGACGAAACCAAAGAAAAAGCTTTGGAAAAACTGAAGAAATTTGACCCTAAAGTAGGTTATCCAAGCAAATGGCGTGACTACAGCGAACTGGAAATTTCGTCAACTGACTTAGTTGCTAACTACAAAGCTTACGCCGAGTTCAATTATCAGGAAGAAATTGCCAAAATTGGTGGTCCTGTTGATGAAGAAGACTGGGGTATGACTCCGCAAACAGTCAATGCCTACTACAGCCCGGTACGTAACGAAATCGTTTTCCCGGCTGGCATTCTGCAGCCTCCATTCTTTGATATGGACGCCGAAATGGCAGTAAACTACGGTGGTATCGGTGCGGTAATCGGTCACGAAATGGGACACGGTTTTGACGACCAGGGCGCCAAATATGATGGCGACGGTAACCTGCAAAGCTGGTGGACTGATGCTGATAAAAAGGCGTTCGAGGAACGGACTCAGCAACTGTCTGAACAGTATAGCCAGTACGAGCCAATTGAAGGCCTTAATGTTAATGGTGACCTGACTCTGGGTGAAAACATCGGCGATTTAGCCGGCCTGACCATCGCGTACGAAGCCTACAAAATGTCATTAGAGGGCGAAGAAGCCCCAGTTCTTGACGGCTTTACCGGTGAACAGCGCGTGTTCATTGGCTGGGCTCAGGTATGGCGCGGCAAGTATCGCGAAGACGCAATTCGTGAGCAGGTTATGAGTGACCCGCACTCGCCGGCGGAGTATCGAGTAAATGGTACTGTTGTTAACGTTCCGGCGTTCTACGAAGCCTTTGATGTTGAAGAAGGTGACGAATTGTACGTTGCACCTGAAAACCGCGTTACTATCTGGTAATATAGCGGACTATGAAAACATTAACGGTTGTCTGGATATTGGTTACAGCACTGCTGGTGGGGAGTTTCTCCTCACCAGCAGTGCATGCTATGCCGATGTCAGACACCGTTAGTGCTTCGTCATCTCAGGATATGTCACAGCATGACTGTTGTGATGAGTCCGATATATCAATGGAGCAATCGAACTGCGACAGTGAAAGCTCCTTTTGCCAGCAGTGTGAACAACATTGTGCGGGTCAACTGGCGCTGTTGAACCCATTCAAACAACTTTCGCCAGCAGCATCCACGCACGCTGCCCATCCCCTTTATTCAAACCTTCCGGTTATTACTGAAACGCTGATACGTCCGCCGAAATACGCAGTTTAAGCCCAGTTTTTACGTCTTAAACCTTTGTTTTCGAGGAAATACCATGCGTTATTGGATAGCGATATTACTCCTGATCCCACTTCTATCTGTGGCTCAGGAACACAATCATAATCATTCAGAAGATCAAAACCCGTTTGAGCAGAGCTCCGAGTACGTGTGCCCTATGCACAGTCAGGTGGTTCGGAACGAGCCGGGAACCTGCCCAATTTGTGGGATGGATTTAGTCGAGAAAGAGCCTAAACAGGACCTTTCTGAGCATGAAGGAGAAAAAAGCTTCACCGTGCCGGAGTCCAGTCAGCAGGCTATTCGGGTAACTACCGCAAAAGCGGTTCGCAAAGATTTGCAACCGCAGCTTATGGCACAGGCTCAGGTACGCTGGCAGGAGTCCGCTCAGCGGCATATCCACAGCCGCGCCGAAGGCTGGGTAGAAGAATTACATGCTGACGTTGAAGGACAGTGGGTAGAGAAGGGTGACAAACTCTACAGCCTGTATGCACCAGACTTAGTTGTGGCTCAGGACGACTACCTGCAGTTACTTGATTCACTCTCAGATATCCGTAACGGTAACAGTCAGCAAAGTTTTAAGCGCCGCGGCCAGCAGCGTCTGCGTTTGCTCGGTATGAGCGAAGCGCAGATTAAAGCTCTGGAACAAGGTGGCGAAACCGAATATGTGGTCGATTACTACGCACCTGAGTCGGGCTATATTACCAGTCTGGATATTCAGGAAGGCATGTACGTGTCTCCGGGGCTTAAGTTGCTGACGCTGACGCAGGATAATCAACTGTGGTTCTTTGCCGATGTTCCGGCGCGTTACAGCAAACAGTTAAAAATCGGGCAAATGGCCCATATTTCTTCTGAGCACTTCCCTGGCGGCCACTGGATGAACGCCATTGACTATATTTATCCACAAATTGACCCGGTAACCCAGACAATCAAAGTACGTATTCCGGTTAACGACTCTATTGATCGGCTGCGTGAAGGACTCTGGGCGACGGCTCATATTGAACTGGAGGCAGTAAAAGATGCTGTGGTTGTGCCGGTTGCCAGCTTAATTGTCACCGGTGCCAATAACCGCGTGGTGGTAAAATCCGGAGCGCGCGAATTTGAAGTGCGCGAAGTGACGACCGGGCTGCGTGTGGGTAACCAAATTGCCATTGAAGAAGGCTTGCAGGAAGGTGAGTTAGTGGTCACTTCCGGGCAATTCCTTCTGGATTCAGAGGCCAGCTTGCAAGGTCTGGGTCTGGATAGCAGCGATGATGCCCCTGCGCCACAACATAACCACTAGGAGGTTTTATGTTAGCTCGTATTATTGAAGCCTCCATACGTAACTCGTGGATGGTGTTGCTGCTGTTCTTAGGTCTTGCATTCTGGGCCTGGCAGTCGCTGCAGCAAACCAAACTGGACGCAATACCGGACTTATCGGAAGTTCAGGTTATCGTCAAAACCAATTACCCGGGGCAAGCGCCGGCGGTAGTGGAAGAGCAGGTGACGTACCCGCTTTCGAGCGTGATGCTGTCCGTACCTAAAGCCACCTCAGTGCGCGCTTTTTCGTTCTTTGGCGACTCTTACGTTTACGTTATTTTTGAAGACGGTACTGACCCTTACTGGGCCCGAAGCCGGGTGAATGAGTATCTGGATCAGGCACAAAGCCAGCTTCCGGATCAAGTTCGGCCGGAGTTAGGCCCCGATGCGTCCGGTATTGGCTGGGTGTATCAATACGCACTGGTTGATGAAACCAATCAGCTCAATCTGGGTGAACTAACCCGCTTGCAGAACTGGTTTTTAAAACAGGAACTGCAAAGTGTGCAGGGGGTAGCAGAAATTGCCACGGTTGGCGGCATGGTTGAAACCTACCAGGTAGTGGTGCAGCCGGAAGCTTTACATCGTTATAACCTCACCCTGAACCAAATTAAGCAAAGCATTCAGCAGGCCAATAACGAAGTGGGCGGCTCTGTGATTGAAATGGGTGAAGCCGAATACATGGTGCGCGGGTTGGGGTATTTGAAAAGTGTCGAAGACATTCGAAAAATTCCATTGCCACTGTTATCACAGCAGCAGGGTACCGTGTTGCTGGAAGAAGTGGCTGATATTCGCATTGGGCCGCAGGTGCGTCGCGGTATTACCGAGCTGAACGGTGACGGCGAAGTCGTGGGTGGTATTGTGGTTATGCGCCATGGAGAGAATGCCCTACAAACTATTGCCGCCGTTAAAGACAAACTGGAAGAACTGAAACAGGGCCTGCCCGAGGGGGTTAAGGTAGTTCCGACCTATGACCGTTCAAGCCTGATCCAGGCATCGACAGACAACCTCACCACTAAGCTCATTGAAGAAATGTTCTTTGTTGCTGTGGTATGCATTTTGTTTCTCTGGCATGCACGCTCAGCGGTGGTGGCCATTATCAGTTTGCCACTGTCAGTACTGTTCGCAGTGTGGATCATGAACATGCTGGGTATCAGCGCCAACATTATGAGCCTGGGGGGAATCGCCATTGCCATTGGCGCGCTGGTGGATGCCGCCATTGTCATGATAGAGAACACCCACAAGCACCTGCAGAATTATCAGGAGCGGCACAAAATCGTGGCTAAAGGCTCGGCACGGCTTAAAATTGTTAATGAAGCCTGTCGCGAAGTGGGGCCTTCGCTGTTCTTCTCGCTACTGGTAATTACCGTCAGCTTTGTTCCGGTGTTTGTGCTGCAAGGCCAGCAAGGGCGTCTGTTTGAGCCTTTAGCCTATACCAAAACTCTGGCCATGGCCGCTGCCGCAATTATTGCCGTGACACTTATTCCCGTGCTGATTGCGTTACTGGTGCGCGGTAAAATACCCGCTGAAGAAAAGAACTGGCTGTCTCGCGGTTTAATTGCGCTTTACCGTCCACTACTGGCTTTTACGCTTAAGTTCCCTAAAACCATTATTGTACTGGCTCTTTTGGTTACCGCATCTGCCTGGCACCCGTATAAGCAGCTTAATTACGAGCTGATGCCGCCGCTACATGAGGGGGACCTCATGTACATGCCCACCACACTGCCAGGCATCAGTGTTGAAAGTGCCGGTAAGCTGTTACAGCAAACCGACAAGTTCATTGCTGCGCAGCCCGAGGTTGAGCGCGTATTCGGTAAAGTTGGTCGTGCTGACACCGCCACCGATCCTGCGCCAATGACCATGATAGAAACCAGCATTACGCTGAAGCCGGAAAGCGAATGGCGTGAAGGAATGACGGTAGATGACATTATTGCTGAGCTGGATGAGCGGGTGCGAATACCCGGCGTGACTAATGCCTGGGTACAGCCCATTCGTACCCGCATTGAAATGCTTGCCACTGGTGTTAAAACCCCGTTAGCCATTAAAGTGAGCGGTAGTGATTTTCGTGAAATAGAAAAACTGGCCACCCGTATTGAAGATACGCTTTCTGAACAGGGGGCAACCGGTTCCGTTATTGCGGAACGTTCCGGCGGCGGCCGTTACATTGAGATAGAGCCGAAATTGCGACAAGCGGCTCGTTACGGCCTGACCCAGGCAGATATCCACGAGCATATTCAGTACGCCATTGGTGGAGCAAATATAGCGACATCGGTACAGGGCAATGAGCGTTTTCCTATTAACTTGCGTTATCCTCGAGAGCAACGTGACCATATCGAGAAGCTGAAAACCCTGCCGGTTAAATCGACTTCCGGGCAGTGGCTTACTCTGTCCGATGTCGCCGATATAAGGGTAACTCAGGGACCGGCCATGCTGAAAAGCGAAGATGCCCGTTTAAGCAGCTGGGTCTTTATTGAACCGGCTAAAGGCGTCACGGTTGGTGACTATATTACCCAGGTTAGTGGCGTTATGGATAAGTTGGAAATACCGGTAGGTTACAACTGGAGCTGGACCGGGCAATATAAAGCCATGCAACAAGTGGAAAGTGACTTAAAAGAAATCATTCCTCTGACATTGCTGGTTATTTTGTTGTTACTGTACATGACCTTCCGTTCGCTACAGCAGGCGTTACTGGTGATAGGTACCTTACCGTTAGCATTAACCGGTAGCTTATGGCTGATTTATTTGTTGGACTACAACCTATCACTGGCGGTTATTGTCGGCATGATAGCTCTTGCCGGTGTCGCTGCGGAATTCGGAGTGGTTATGCTGTTGTACCTGAACAACGCATGGAAAGCCGTGGGATACGACAAAAATCAGCTAAAAGCAGCAGTAGAAGAAGGCGCGTTGCTGCGCGTTAGACCGAAAGCCATGACCGTGCTGACCATTATTGTCGGCCTACTACCGATAATGCTGGGCGGCGGTGTTGGTAACGAAGTCATGCAGCGCATCGCCGCTCCTATGGTGGGTGGTATGGTACTGGCACCACTAATTTCCATGCTAGTGATCCCCGCGGTGTTTTATCTAGCGCGGAAATAACGCGGAGTAGCCTGACATTTATGTCAGGTGAGGTGGAAGATAGCGAGCGCTGGAGGTTGCAGGAACCATTGAGGAGGACGCCCGTAAATACATCCCTGTAGGGCTTGGGCAGCGCCATCCATGGCGCCGCACACCTCCTCAATGGTTCGCCGCAACCGTCGGGCGCGCTCACTATCTGCCACCGCACCTGACGCAAACTGCACCGATCTTTCCGCCCGGCATCTCACCTGACATAAATGTCAGGCTACGTGCTGTGATCGTCACGCGCGCAATTCCCCCAAAATTAACGTCAGGCGAAACTTTCCCAAATGGCATTAGCCGCCGGGCCTAACGTCCTGTTTGCAGAGCGCACTAGGTGAATTTCCAGGCGCACTTGCTGGACGAATCCGGGAATGCTGATTTCTACCAGCTTGCCCTGCTCAAGGGCGTCCAGAGCAATGTGTTTAGGAATAATGCCCCAGCCAAAACCTGCCATTAGCAATTCAAACTGAGTGTTAACCTCATTTACCCTTATGCGCTGCTGGCTGGGCAGACGCAGTACTGCATCCAGATTAATGCCTATCTCCAGGTTTTGCGGCACCAGCATAGGCAGCTCTAATAAATCCTGGCGGCTTTGCGGCATACGACCAAACTCTTTCATTAGCGCAGTTGAAATCACAACCGTTAATTCAAACGGTGCTACCGGCAGGGTTTCAAAGTCGCCATATTGACGAAATAAAGGCAGCCAGGGGCACAAAGCTAAGTCGGCACTGCCGTTATCTATACGCTTCAGCGCCCGCATTTGTGACTCGCCGTCTACGTGCAGTTCGGTAGTCGGGTATTGCTGTTGAATGTGCTGGATGCTGGGCACCCAAAGCTTACTGTCGCAGGTATGGTCATAGCATAGTGTCAGCAGGGGTTCGGCCCCATGTTTCAACTGTGTTGCCAGCGACTGGAGACGCTGTTGCTGGCGCACCACTTCTTCTGCCTGGCGTAAAAAGTGTTGCCCCTGCTCGGTCAGTTCCAGTCGATAGCCATCGCGGTTAAATAGAGCGAAACCCGCGTTCTCTTCCAGTTTTTTTAAAGCCATGCTAACCGCGGACTGTGTGCGGTTGAGTTGCTCGGCTGTTTTTTGCAGACTACCGAGGTTAGCTACCGTGATCATCATTTTTAGGTGAGATAAATTCATTAAATTTTTCTGATTATCTTTTTAATTTTAATTCAATATAACTGTAACTATACTTACGGTAAACTTATTCCAATTAAATTTCCCTGAAAATATCGGAATCGAATTCATGCGCTGGCTGAAACCTCTTTCTATCGCTCTGGCCGCTGTTGTTGTAGCGGCGTGCAGTGAACAAGCAGAAGTTAATGATACTCAACAGGCGCGTCCCGCGCGGCTTATGCAGGTGGCTGAAGCCGACGGGCCGCGGCTACGTGAATTTCCTGCTGTGGTAGAGGCGGCCAAAGTGGCTCAACTGACGTTCCGTGTCGCCGGAGAAATTACTGAGTTACCAGCCCGCCCGGGTACCGAAGTCAAGCAGGGCGATCTCATCGCGCAGTTGGACCCAACCGACTACCAACTGGCTGTCGATCAGGCGAAAGCACAATATGAACTGGCATCATCTCAATACGACCGAAACAAAGTTTTGGTTAATGAAGGTGTCATGTCGGAAGGACAATTTGACCAGATAGAGTCAGAGCTTGCGGTGGCGAAATCAAACTACGAAACCGCCAAAGCGAATTTACGCTATACCAAACTGACCGCACCGTTCGATGGCGTTGTGGCGAACCTGGCCGTGGAAGCTTATGAAAATGTGCAGGCTAAGCAGCCTATTGTTACCTTACAAATCAGCAATGCTATTGATATCAGCATTAATGTACCGGAAAAACTTTTTGCCAAGGTCAAAAAACAAATCGATTACCAGCCTGAAGTGCGCTTTGATGCCGCGCCGGAATTCACTTATCCGGCTCACTTAAAAGAGTGGGATTCACAATCGGACGGCGCGACTAATACCTATGAAGTCGTGTTCACACTACCTAAACCGCAAAATATCAATGTTCTGCCGGGTATGACGGCAACAGTTATTGTCGACATTAATGAAGTACTGCGTTCCTCTCAAATAGGCATGGTGGTGCCGGCAAAAGCGGTGTTTAGTGACACAAATGAGGCTTCCTATGTCTGGGTTGTTAACGACGATATGCGTGTGCAAAAACGTAAAGTGAATGTCGGACCAATGACCAACGATGGCCTTACGGTACTTGACGGGCTGCAAGAAGGTGAAACCATCGTCATAGCCGGGGTTCATCAGCTGAAAGAGAATCAGCAGGTGCGTGAATGGCAACGTGAACGGGGTCTGTAATGAATATAGCTCAATACAGCATGGAGCGAAAAACCACGAGCTGGATGTTATTTCTCATCCTGTTAATTGGTGGTCTGGTTGCCCTGACTCAACTCGGTCGCCTGGAAGACCCCAAGTTCACAATTAAGCAGGCCATGGTCATTACGCCATACCCGGGCGCATCGGCTCAGCAGGTAGAAGAAGAGGTAACCTATAAGCTGGAAAATGCGATTCAGGAGCTAAGTTACGTTGACCACGTTAAGTCTATTTCCAAGCCCGGGTTGTCGCAAATAACGGTTGAGATGAAAAGCATCTACCGCGAAGAGCATTTGCACCAAATATGGGACGAATTGCGGCGTAAAATTAACGACACCAAAGGTCAGCTTCCTCCTGGCACCAGCGAGCCTATTATTCGCGATGACTTTGCTGACGTGTATGGCGTTATGATGGCCATTACCGGGCCCGATTATTCCTACAAAGATATTGAGCATTATGCTGACTTTTTGCGTCGTGAACTGGTTTTAGTTGATGGTGTAGGCAAAGTCACTCTTGCGGGAGAGCAACAAGAGCAGGTTGTGGTAGAAGTGTCGCGCTCACGCCTGGCAAATTTTGGGGTTCCCCCCAGCCGTATTGCTGGGCTGCTGCAAACTCAGAATGCCGTAGCAAACGCCGGACGGGTAACCGTTGACCAGGAAGCATTGCGCATTGCAACCAGCGGTGAATTTGCCAATGTGGAAGATATGGCAAAGCTGGTTATTAGTAACCCCGGCGCTGAACAGCGTATCTACTTGCGTGATGTAGCGACCATTTATCGTGAAACCAAAGACATTCCGGATCATGTGGTGCGCTATAACGGAAAGGCTTCCTTGTGGCTGGCATTGTCATTTGCGGATAACGTGAATGTTGTCGAAGTGGGAGAGCGTCTGCAAAAACGAATGGATGAGCTGGAGTATGCTAAGCCTATAGGGATGTCTGTCGACCGTATTTACGATCAGCCGCATCAAGTTGAAAACTCAGTTAATGATTTTCTGCTGAACCTGGTAGAGGCGGTGGCCATCGTTATTATTGCATTACTGCTGACCATGGGCTTCCGTAGTGGCTTGCTGATTGGCACGGTACTGTTGTTGACGGTGCTGGGCACCTTCATTTTTATGCGCCTGGGAGATATTAACCTGCAACGAGTTTCCCTCGGTGCGTTGATTATTGCGCTGGGCATGCTGGTGGATAACGCGATAGTCATTGCCGACGGTATTATGGTTGGTATGCGACGGGGCATGAGTAAAGTGGATGCCGCCGTTAGCGTGGTCAAGCAAAACCAGTGGCCGCTACTGGGAGCGACTGTTATCGGCATTATTGCCTTCGCGCCAATCGGTTTATCGTCAGACGCCACTGGTGAATTTGCCGGGAGTTTATTCTGGGTGCTGCTGATCTCCTTGCTGCTGAGTTGGGTGACTGCACTGACCCTCATTCCGTTTTTAGCCGACCGCTTATACTCTGCGAAGGACATTGGTAATAGCGATGAGCAGGACGATGTCTTTTCTCATCCGGTTTATCGTGGCTATAAGAAAATGCTGGCTGTTTGTTTGCGTCACCGCATTATCAGTATGCTGGTAATGCTCGTGACGTTGGTGGCAGCGGTGGTTGGATTCGGACAGGCGAAACAAGCATTTTTCCCGCCATCGACAACGCCGTTATTTTATGTCGATCTCTGGTATCCTCAGGGTACCGACATTCGTCATACCGAACAGGACTCTAAGCGCCTGGAAGATTATCTTCTGGAGAAAAGTGACGTCACTTCGGTTGCGACAACCATCGGGCAGGGCGCGCCGCGATTTACCCTGACGTATCTGGTGGAAAAAAGTTACGAAAGTTATGCGCAGTTGCTGGTACGGGTAGAAGGCAAAGACGCGATGGATGCGTTAATGCGTGACATTCGTGAGCGAATTCGTGAAGAGCATCCGGACGTTGAGGACAAACTGATACGGGTTGAAATTGGTCCGGCTACTCCGGCAAAGATTGAAGCACGTTTTTCCGGCCCGGATATTGGTACCCTGCGTGAGCTAAGTAAAAAGGCCCAGGCTATTCTTGCCGAGGATTCAGGCGCAGTAAACATTCGTTCCGACTGGCGTACGCCGACCAAATTGTTGCGGCCGGAATACGACGAAGCGGCAGGCCGGCGCGCCGGCATTACAAAAGAAGACGTGAACAATCTGCTACTGGCTAATTTTGTTGGCCGGCAAATTGGCATTTACCGCGATGGCACCGATTTATTACCGATAGTGCAGCGTGCACCCGCGGCAGAGAGGGTCGATTTAGACAACTGGCAGGAGCTGCAAATTTACAGTCCGGCGTTCGACCGTTTTGTACCTTTGGCTCAAGTTGCGCGTTCAATTGATGTGGTTTGGGAAGACCCTTTAATACTCCGTCGTGACCGTAAGCGAACACTCACTGTTATGGCCGATCACGACTTACTGGGTGAGGAAACGGCCGCGCAAGTATTTGAGCGGGTCCGGCCTAAGCTTGAGGGTATCGACTTGCCGCTAGGTTACGAATTAACCTGGGGCGGCGAGCATGAAGCCGCCGGTAAAGCCGAAAAAGCGTTGTTTGGTGCCTTGCCCTTAGGTTTTCTGGTGATGTTTATTATCACCGTGCTGCTGTTTAACAGCATTCGTCAGGCCGCTGTGTTGTGGACGACCGTACCACTTTCCATTATTGGTGTGACTGTTGGGCTCTTGCTTTTGGATAAACCCTTTGGCTTTATGGCGTTACTCGGCTTCCTCAGCCTTTCCGGCATGCTGATTAAAAACGGTGTGGTGTTACTGGAACAGGTTAATGCTGAGCTTGACGCCGGTAAAGAAGCAACCCAAGCGTTAAGCGATGCTGCGGTTAGCCGTGTTCGTCCGGTAGGCATGGCGGCAGCCACCACCATTTTGGGGATGATCCCGCTGCTGTTCGATGACTTCTTTGCCAGCATGGCAACGGTCATCATGTTTGGTCTCGGTTTTGCCACTTTGCTGACCTTGTTTGTTGTGCCTGTCATGTACGCCATAGTGCAACGAGTACCGCGCCCGTAACCCGGGCGCATTCACCCCATTTATACCCTGAATTATCTGTTTTATAGCCCCGTGTCATGGGAATTTAACAGTAAAATCCGTATAATGCGCCGCACTAGTGAACCGTCTAGAATTCATGCAAGCAAATGAGAGGTACTATAAGTGCTTAAAGAATATCGTCAGCACGTAGAAGAGCGCGCCGCAGAAGGCATCCCTCCGAAGCCATTAAATGCCGAGCAAGTAGCCGATTTAGTGGAATTACTGAAAAATCCTCCAGCAGGCGAGGAAGACTTTCTGGTCGAGCTGTTAGCCGAGCGTGTACCACCTGGTGTGGACGAAGCGGCTTATGTTAAAGCAGGCTTTTTAAGCGCCGTTGTTAAGGGCGAAATTGAAAGTCCGGTTGTGAGTAAAGAATACGCAGTGAAGCTGTTGGGCAATATGCACGGCGGTTACAACATCGTCACTTTGGTGGAATTGCTGGACGACTCTCAGCTGGCTGAACTGGCGGCAAAAGAACTGAAAGAAACCATCTTAATGTTCGACGCCTTCCACGACGTGGAAGAGAAAATGAAAGCCGGTAACGCGCTGGCGAAAGAAGTGGTTGAATCCTGGGCCAATGCTGAATGGTTTACCAACAGCGACGAGCTGGCTAAGTCCATTAAAGCAACTGTCTTTAAAGTGACTGGCGAAACCAATACCGATGACCTGTCTCCGGCACCAGATGCATGGTCTCGTCCGGACATTCCTTTGCATGCTAAAGCGATGTACAAAATGCCACGCGAAGGCATTACCGATGCAGGCAAGCAAATTGAAGAATTAAAAGAAAAAGGTCACCCGGTTGCCTTCGTTGGCGACGTAGTGGGTACCGGTTCTTCACGGAAGTCGGCAACCAACTCCGTATTGTGGAACATTGGCGAAGACATGCCGGGCACACCGAACAAACGTGCCGGCGGTATCTGCATCGGATCTAAAGTTGCGCCGATTTTCTTCAATACCATGAAAGACGCAGGTGCGTTGGTGTTTGAAGCCGACGTTGAAAAAATGAACATGGGCGATGTCATCACTATCTACCCATACGAAGGCAAAATCGAGAACGAAGCCGGCGAAATTATCGCTGAATACGATTATGCGTCTCGCGTAATTTTAGATGAAGTCCGTGCCGGTGGCCGTATTAACCTGATCATTGGTCGTGGCCTGACAGAAAAAGCACGTGAATCTCTGGGCATGGGTCCATCAGACTTATTCCGTAAGCCAGAGCAACCGGCAGACAGCGGTAAAGGTTTCTCGCTGGCGCAGAAGTTGGTCGGTAAAGCTTGTGGTATGGAAGGTGTTCGTCCGGGCGCTTATTGCGAACCTAAGATGACCACTGTCGGCTCTCAGGACACTACCGGTCCTATGACTCGTGACGAACTAAAAGACCTGGCATGCCTTGGTTTTAACTCAGACTTAGTTATGCAGTCGTTCTGCCACACCGCCGCTTATCCTAAGCCCGTTGACGTTGAAACTCAGCACACCTTGCCTGACTTTATCATGAACCGTGGCGGCGTAAGTTTGCGTCCTGGCGACGGTATCATCCACAGCTGGTTGAACCGTATGTTGTTGCCAGACACAGTTGGTACTGGTGGCGATTCGCACACGCGTTTCCCGCTGGGCATTTCATTCCCGGCAGGCTCTGGTCTGGTCGCGTTCGCTGCAGCTACCGGTGTTATGCCGCTGGATATGCCTGAATCTGTATTGGTGCGCTTTAAAGGTGAAATGCAGCCGGGTATCACCCTGCGTGACTTAGTTCATGCCATTCCTGCATTCGCTATCAAAGAAGGTCACCTGACCGTTGATAAGCGTGGCAAGAAGAACATTTTCTCAGGTCGTATCTTAGAAATTGAAGGTCTTGATCACTTAACCGTTGAGCAGGCATTTGAATTGTCTGATGCTTCTGCTGAGCGTTCAGCGGCCGGTTGTACCATCGATTTGTCTGAAGAGTCGGTTGCCGAGTACCTGCGTTCAAACATCACTATGCTGCGTTGGATGATCAACGAAGGCTACGGCGATGCGCGTACGTTGGAGCGTCGTGCCCGTAAGATGGAAGAATGGTTAGAGAACCCGCAGCTAACGCGTGCCGACAAAGATGCCGACTATTCTACGGTTATCGAAATTGACCTGAACGACATTAAAGAACCTATCGTTTGCTGCCCGAACGACCCGGATGACGCGAAGTTCCTGAGCGAAGTGTCAGGTAACAACGTTGATGAAGTCTTCATTGGTTCGTGCATGACCAACATTGGTCACTTCCGTGCGGCGGGTAAATTGTTAGAGAAAAACTCTGACCCATTAAATACCCGTTTGTGGATTGCACCACCAACGAAAATGGACAAAGCGCAGCTGGAAGTTGAAGGGTATTACGACATTTATGAGCGTAATGGCGTTCGTACCGAAATGCCGGGTTGTTCGCTGTGTATGGGTAACCAGGCACGGGTAGAACCGGGCGCAACGGTACTGTCTACTTCAACTCGTAACTTCCCGAACCGTTTGGGTGATGGCGCTAACGTTTACCTGACTTCTGCAGAGCTTGCCGCTGTCGGTGCAATTGTGGGTCGTCTGCCAACTCCGGAAGAATACCTGGAGTACGCACAGGACATCAATTCGATGGCTGGCGAAGTATACAAATACCTGAACTTCGACCAGATGGATGCCTTCCGCGACGCAGAAAAAGCTGCCAAGGAAAACATCATCCCAACCATCAACGTGGCTTAATGAGTGCTTAGGTTGCAAGGACTCTTTACGAGGACGCCCGCAAGTACTTCCCTGTAGGGCTTGGGCAGCGCCATCCATGGCGCTGCACACCTCGTTAAGAGTCCTCGCAACCGTTGATCGCACTCATTAGCAATTTATAAAACCGCTTCGGCGGTTTTTTTGTGTCCGATATTCAGTAGCCTGATGTTCACATCAGGTACGATACTTAACTTGTCTTATGGTCTATTAGTGGTCTATATTTAGACTGTTCAGTCGGGAGAGAATCATGCAGATAAAAACCATCAGTTACATTAAGCAAAATGCAGCATCGCTGGATGTGGAAGAGCCTATTGTGGTCACTCAAGGCGGCAAGCCTGTCTACCGGATTGAGTCGGAAGCGAGTGCTCGACAGCGCGATGAGGCTATTGCGACACTTAAACTGATGAACCTGGCTGAAAGGGATATTCGCAACCAGAATTTGCTATCCCTTAGCGAAGCAAAAGAAAGGCTAGAGCGTGAACTCAGTACAAAGAAGTTTGAGCTTTAGCCATATCATTTATGAACTACGATGTTTATTTCACTGAGCTTAGTTATAAAACACTGGCTACTTTAACTCGCTACATGGAAGCGTTTCTTGGTCAAGAAGAAACCATTCGATTAGGTGAACAGCTCCTTGATTTTTCGGTAAGTAAGCTAAGTGACAACCCGCTGCAATTCCCTGTTTCCCATGAGCTTGAAACACTAGGCATAGTTGATTATAGAGTGGTGCTCGTGGATAACTATAAAATTTTATTTCGCTTAGATGAAAAAGCTCGGGTGAGCTATGTCATGGCCTTTCTACGACAGAAACAGAATACTCAAGATCTGCTTTATCAAATAACAATTTGGTAGCCTGATGCTAATGCATCAGGTGAGATAGTCGAACACCTCACCTGACGTAGAACGTCAGGCTACAAAACTTAACGCGGGGAGGAATAGTCGTGAGCGCGTCCAATGGTTACAGGGCCTCATGTGGAGGTGTGCAGCACCATGGATGGTTTTGTAGACGGTAGAAATAAACAAATAGAATCCCCGCTATCAGGAAGTGTCTGGCGCCATGGATGGCGCCAGTCAAGCCTTACAGGGACGTACTTGCAGGCGTCTTCCTGATAGCGGGGGTTCTGTTTTATTTCTGCTCAGCAATCCAGTCGTTGATGTGTTGTTCTAGTACTTTCAGTGGCACGCTGCCGTTTTCCAGTACCGCATCGTGGAACTCACGAATATCGAACTTATCACCCAGCTGTTGCTCGGCTTCTGCACGCAAACGCTTAATGGTCAGTTCGCCCAACTTGTACGAAAGTGCCTGCGCAGGCCAGGTAATGTAACGGTCAATTTCGGTTTTCACGTTATGCAGTGACAACGCGGTGTTGTTGGCCATAAAGTCCATTGCCCGTTCACGGCTCCAGCCTTTAGCATGCATACCGGTATCAACTACCAGACGCGCCGCACGCCACATTTCGTAGCTTAAACGACCAAAGTTGCTGTAAGGGTCTTCATAAAAGCCAGCTTCCAGACCTAGGTATTCGGAATACAAACCCCAGCCTTCACCAAAAGCTGAAATATAAGTTTGCTGGCGGTACTCCGGTAAGTCTTTCAGCTCGTTCGCTATCGCGCTTTGTAAATGGTGCCCTGGTACGGCTTCGTGCAGAGTTAAAGCTTCCATCTGATACAGCGGACGACGGTCCAGTGCGTAGGTATTTACCCAGTAGAAACCTGCGCGGTCGTCACGGCTTGAACCTGAATAACGGCCGGTTGTGTATTTGGGGGCGATCTCAGCCGGCACCGGAGCTATACCATAAGGCTGGCGGGGCAAAGTTTTGAACAGCTTCGGAAGTTCACCGTCCATTTTCTTTGCTATCCAGGCGGCATATTCCAATAACTCTTCTGCAGTTTCCGGATAAAACTGGTCGTCTGTACGTAAAAAGTCGACAAACTGGTCAAAGTTACCGTCAAAACCGGTTTCTTCAATAACTTCCAGCATCTCGCCGCGAATACGCGCAACTTCCTGCAATCCAATTTCATGGATTTCGTCAGCGCTCATATCCAGCGTGGTGTAGTGTTTAATTCTGTTCTGGTAGAAAGCATCGCCGTTTGGTAGCTCGCTGGCACCAACACTCTCACGAGAGTTAGGCAGATACTCAGTGACCATAAAGTTAAAGTAGTCGTCGTAGGCCGGCATAACCTGGTCATCAATAGCGGTCAGGGCATCTTCCTTCAACTGTTCCCATTGCTCGCTATCAACAAAACCTGGCTGCTGAGAAAATGGCGAGAAATAAACGCTTTGATCAGCGTCCTGTACAATGTAGGCCAGTATACTCTCTTCAAAGCCCGCCATTGCGGCAGCTGGCTGGGTATAACCTTCTTCTATCGCCTTACGCAACCAATGCGTTTGTTGTTCCATGTAACGAGGAATGGAACGCAGTTTCGCAATGTAATTCTGATAATCTTCAGCCGAAGAGAACGAGGTGTACGATGGCATAAAAGCAAGAGAACTATGGAAACTACCCTCTGCTGTCAATGGCATGTAGTGTGCTTTAAAACGATACTCATCTACTTTATTTTTTAACGTATAATGGATCATCGCATGATTAATTTGGTCATCCCGGCTAAGCGCGTTAAGGTTAACGGCGTTAAGCTGTTCGAGCCACTTTGAGCGTTGTTGATAGCGTTTTTCTAACGCCTCCGGTGACATATCGGTCAGCTCAGTATCGCTGGACTTATTCAGTTCTTCCCAGATAGTGTCAGCCAGCTGATGAAACTCGGCAGCAGGGCTCAGTTGCTGTGTGCTGCTACGCTGGGTTTGGTTATCAGCTGTGGTGGTGCAGGCAGTAACGCCCAGCAAACCAAAAATAAGTATCAGATTGCGCATGATTTTTCCTTGCGGTGTCATAACGAATACAGGCATTCTATAATGCCTCTTACGCTAATTAATGTAAAAGCGAATAGAACGAACCCACAAAAATAACAGTTAAATGGGAGAATAGGGTGGATAAAGCTCAGTCAGGAGTCTACGCGGAACCTAATCTGCATGGTCTGACGTTGTTTTGTCATGTCATGAGCGACGACGTTGAAAGTTTACGTCGCAAGTTAGCTCGTTTTCCAGCAATTTTACGCGATCTTGACGCCCGTTTCTCTGAAGGCATGTTAACAGGCTTTGTTGGCATAGGGGCGGACTACTGGGATATTCTTTATCCGCATAAGCGACCGCTTCACTTGCAGGCTTTTCCCGAGCTCAGCGATGGCGACCGTGAAGCGCCAAGACACCCCTATGATCTTGTTATACAGATTCGTTGTGATCGTTTTGACGCTAACTACTTGGCGGGACGCACGTTAATGGAATGGTTTGGCTACGACATTGAAGTGGCTGAGCAAATCCGTTCCTTTCGTTATCTGGACGGCCGCGACTTAACCGGCTTTATCGATGCGCCGGATAACCCGCGGGGTATGCGCAAGCGTAATGTCGCTTTAGTTGAGGCGCAGGACGATGCGGACTTTGTCGACGGCAGCTACTTATTCGTACAGAAGTTTCGGCATGACTTGCGTCGTTGGGACTACTTAGGCCCTGAAAAGCAGGAGCTGCTAATGGGACGCGAGAAAGTATCTGGTGAACGTTTATCAGAAGCCAAAATCGAAGGTGTCACTCACGCTGCGAAAAGTCGCTTAATTGATAGTAGCGAACAGCCTATTCCACTATTGCGGCAGAATATGCCCTGGGGCGACTTGCGCGAACAGGGGCTTCTGGCAATGTATTTTAGCCATTCGCCTAAAATGGTTGTTCAGTGGCTAAAGAACCGTTATTACGCCGACGAACAGGGAGCTTACGACCCTTTACTAGATTACTCACAAGCCGTGTCCAGCTCAGGTTTTTTTGTTCCTTCAATGCGCTTTATGGAAGCGAACAAAGAAGTTGCCGACGACATAGCTGACTATGAAGAGGGCAGTACCGCCTGATTCGCAAACAGCTCGCGTACTTTTCGCAGAGTGAATTCAATATCAGCAACTTTAAGCGGTGCAATAAAAATCGTGTCGTCACCAGCAATAGTACCAAGTACGCCTTCCTTTTTACCGACCGAATCCAGCAACCGCGCAATTAACTGGGCGGCGCCCGGGCTTGTGCGAATAATGACCATCACATCATTATGCTGAATATCCAGTACAAGCTGGCTTAATGGTGCCCGGGTGGAAGGCACGGCTAAATCAGGCGGTAAACAGTAGACCATTTCCTGTTTCGCATTGCGGGTACGAACCGCTCCTTGCTTACTCAGCATGCGCGACACTTTAGACTGGCTAATGTTATCAAAGCCCTCGGCTTTTAAGGCGTTAACAATTTCCCCTTGAGAGCCATAACGCTCTTCGCGGAGCAAAGTTTTAAAAGCTTCGAGTAACGTGTCCTGCACCATGTGAGTGTCAAATTCCTATGCTGTTTACGTGCTATAATAATAGACAGTGTACTGCATAAAGATGCGCTATTCGAGTGCTGAATGTGTATCGCGCAAAGTTGTATTTTTATTGATATAGGAGTACAGTTTTGCCCCAAATCCTGCATTTTTAAGCAGTTTAAATTGACCAACAAAAACGGAGTCTGAGATGAAAGTAGCCGTATTAGGTGCGGCCGGTGGTATCGGCCAGGCATTGTCATTACTTCTGAAAACCCAATTACCAGCAGGTTCAGAATTATCGTTGTATGACGTTGCGCCAGTAGTTCCAGGTGTGGCGGTTGACTTAAGTCATATCCCTACCGACGTAAAAGTAACAGGCTTCGGTAAAGACGACTTAGCATCAGCATTAGTTGGCAGCGACATCGTATTGATTCCTGCCGGCGTACCACGTAAGCCGGGTATGGATCGCTCTGACCTGTTCAACATGAACGCCGGCATCGTTAAAAACCTAGTGCAAGGCGTTGCAGACAACTGCCCTAACGCCTGTGTTGGCATCATTACTAACCCAGTAAACACCACGGTTCCAATCGCTGCCGAAGTCCTGAAAAAAGCAGGCTGCTACGATAAGCGTAAACTGTTCGGTGTTACTACGCTGGACGTTATCCGTTCAGAAGCCTTTGTTGGTGAGTTGCGTGGTCTGAACCCGGAAAACGTTAATGTACCAGTTATCGGTGGGCATAGCGGCACAACCATTTTGCCATTGCTGTCTCAGGTTGAAGGTGTTGAGTTTACAGAGCAAGAAATCAAAGACTTAACTCACCGTATCCAGAACGCAGGTACCGAAGTAGTTGAAGCCAAAGCTGGCGGCGGTTCAGCAACCCTTTCTATGGGTCAGGCAGCAGCACGCTTTGCCTTGTCACTGCTGAAAGGCCTGCAAGGTCAGGACACTATTGAGTGCACTTACGTAGAAGGCCCGGGCGACAACGCTAAGTTCTTCGCGCAGCCAGTACGCTTAGGCAAAAACGGCGCCGAAGAAATTCTGTCTTACGGCAAACTTAGTGCGTTCGAACAAAAATGCATGGACGAAATGCTAGACGGCCTGAAAGGCGACATCCAAACTGGCATCGACTTCGCCAGCTAAGCTGAAATAACTTTCAGCAGTCCGCTTTTGAAAATATTGGGGCGGCTATTACAGGAGACGCTACAAGCTCATCCATGAGCGCTCGACGAAGGCCGTCCCTGGCCTTCGACGCTCCTGTAATAGCCGCCCCAACATTTCCACGCTACTTGCTGAAAATTATCTCAGCACTTTCTCCAGATAACCCACAATGGCGTATCGCCAATACTGACCAACCCCAATATTTCCCTGCTTGTTGAAAGGTATGTAGCCTGACGTTTACGTCAGGTCCAATGTTCAAATACCCCACCTGATGTGAACATCAGGCTACCGAAATGGTTCATGGGGCAGGCTGTTGGGTTGTGAGCGTTACGAGTGTTGAAGGTTTCTATGGCGGAGTGTCGAAGGCCATGGATGGCGATGCTAATTGGAAATGCCTAAAGCGGGAAGGGTTGTGTTTCGGAGGTGTGTAGCGCCATGGATGGCGCTACACAAGCCCTACAGGGATGTATTCACGGGCGTCCTCCGAAACAGAACCCGCTCCCCCAAGGCATTTCTTACGCCACTCGGTCGACTGCAAGGTGGGTTAGGGTGAGCAGGGCTTGTTTGTAGTCGGAGTCGGGGAGTTCACTTAGGGATTCACGCGCTTGTTCGGCGGCTTCTAAGGCTTTGTCGCGTGTGTACTGCAAGGCTCCCGTTCGTTCCATAGCGGTTAGCACGGTTTGTAAGTGCTCACGCCCGTCGCCTTGTTCAATGGCTTCACGAATCAGCTTTTGTTCTACGTCGTTGCCATGCCACATTGCGTATAAAAGCGGTAGCGTTGGCTTACCTTCCGCTAAGTCATCACCCGCATTTTTGCCCATAGATTCGCTGTCCGCAGTGTAATCCATTAAATCATCTACTAGCTGAAACGCGGTACCCAGGTAACGACCGTAATCAGCCAGTTGCTGAGTAACCTTTGCATCCTGTTCGGTTAGTACACCGGCTAACTCGGTAGCTGCTTCAAACAACTTGGCGGTTTTGCCGTAAATAACATTAAAGTAGCTGGCTTCTGAAGTATCCGGGTCGTTACAGTTCATTAACTGTAAGACTTCGCCTTCAGAAATGATGTTGGTGGCGTCCGCTAAAATACGCAGAATCCGCAGGGAGTCTAAATCGACCATTAACTGGAAGGCGCGGGTATAAAGGAAGTCACCAACGAGTACGCTGGCTTCATTACCGAACACTGCGTTGGCGGTTTTGCGTCCGCGGCGCAGTTCCGATTCATCAACGACGTCGTCGTGAAGCAGAGTCGCGGTATGAATAAACTCGATAATCGTAGCAAGTTTGCGGTGGTCGTTACCTTCATAACCCAGAGCCCGACAAGCTAATATGGCGAGCAGCGGCCGTAAGCGTTTACCGCCACTGTTGACAATATAAAGGCCTAACTGGTTAATTAAGGCAACATCCGATTGAAGTTGTTCACCTATTAATGCATTAACACCAAGCATGTCGTCTTTGGCTAATGCGTTAATGGACTGCATATCCATCATAGATATCTGTTTATTTACAAAATTTAACGGAAAAGGGATGGTACACTATTTATAGCAGAGCGGAAACTCAATCCGCGGTAAGCGGTGCCGCTTTTAAGTTCAAATTAAGGGTTGCGATCGCTGACTGGATTACGTACAATTCGCGCCCTGATTTGAATTTGGATGCCCAATAGGGTTGTGGAGAATAATATGTACGCAGTATTCCAAAGTGGCGGTAAGCAGCACCGTGTGTCTGAAGGCCAAATCGTCCGCCTGGAAAAACTGGAAGCAGCTACCGGTGATGTAGTTGAATTCGACCAGGTTTTGATGGTTTCTGACGGCAACGATGTAAACATCGGTGCTCCGTTCGTGTCCGGTGGTAAAGTGAAAGCGGAAGTGATTGATCACGGTCGTGGCGATAAAATTAAAATCGTTAAGTTCCGTCGTCGTAAGCATTCTCGCCGTCAACAAGGCCATCGTCAGTGGTTCACGGAAGTGAAAATCACTGGTATCAACAGCTAATTAAGGAGTAACGACATGGCACATAAAAAGGCTGGTGGTTCTACTAAAAACGGTCGCGACTCAGAGAGTAAACGTCTCGGTGTTAAGCGCTTCGGTGGTGAGTCTGTGTTAGCAGGCAACATCCTGGTTCGTCAACGTGGTACTAAGTTCCACGCTGGTGCGAACGTTGGTATTGGTAAAGACCACACATTGTTTGCAACCTCAGAAGGCAAAGTGTCTTTTGATGTGAAGGGCAGCAAAAACCGTAAATTTGTGAGCGTTATTACTGACTAATAATGCGAACATAAACTGAAAAGTTTCGGTTCTGAAAGCCCTGCCTTACGGCGGGGCTTTTTCATATGTGCTAGAATTTTGCACAGTATTCTATAAGTGATAAGTAGCAGATTGCGATGAAATTCGTTGATGAAGTAGAAATCCGCGTAGACGCGGGTGACGGTGGTAATGGTTGTATCAGTTTCCGTCGCGAAAAATATATTCCCAAAGGCGGCCCTGACGGCGGCGATGGTGGCGACGGCGGTGATGTCTATCTAGAAGCAGACGAGAACCTGAATACCCTTATCGACTATCGTTTTGAACGTTTTCATAAAGCTGAACGCGGTAAAAACGGTATGGGCAAAAACTGTACGGGCAGGCGCGGTAACGACATCGTGCTGCCGGTTCCTCCTGGTACTCGCGCTACCGATATTGATACTGGCGAAGTTCTTGGCGATTTGACGAAACATGGTCAACGTTTAATGGTAGCCAAAGGTGGTTTCCATGGTCTGGGTAATACGCGTTTTAAAAGCAGTATAAACCGTGCGCCACGACAAAAAACCGATGGTACTCCTGGCGAAGTACGCCCGCTAAAACTGGAACTGATGTTGCTGGCTGATGTTGGTTTGCTGGGTATGCCGAATGCCGGTAAATCGACTTTTATTCGCTCGGTTTCCGCAGCACGCCCTAAAGTGGCCGACTATCCGTTTACCACCCTGATACCAAACCTGGGTGTTGTGCGTCCCGCTCCGCATCAGAGTTTTGTTATTGCCGATATCCCCGGTCTTATTGAAGGCGCGGCCGAAGGTGCTGGACTAGGCATACAATTCCTAAAACATTTAGAGCGTTGCCGTTTATTACTGCACTTGGTAGATTTAGCCCCGTTTGATGAAACCGACCCTGCCGAGCAGGCGCGTATTATTATCAACGAGCTGGAAAAATACAGCCCGAAACTGGCTGAAAAGCCACGCTGGCTGGTCATCAATAAAGTCGACTTGCTGCTGGACGAAGAGGTTCAGGAGAAAGTAGACGAGCTGGTTAAATCTCTGAACTGGGACGGCCCGGTGTTCCAAATCGCAGCTCTGGAAGGGCGTGGCAGCGACGCGCTTTGTCGTGAGGTAATGTCTTATCTTGAAACATTGCCAGCACCTGACACTGAGCAGCATGAAGAAGCCGACCCGGTTGAGTTCATGTGGGACACTTACCACGAAGAAGTTCTTGAAGAAGAGATGGATGACGAAGATGACGACGACGATGATCACGACGTCGAAGTTATTTATCAGAAGTAGCCTGACATTGATGTCAGGTGAGGTCTTGGTCCTGACGTAAGCGTCAGGCTACGCATT
This sequence comes from Idiomarina sp. ST20R2A10, assembly GCF_051842345.1. Lineage (NCBI taxonomy): Bacteria > Pseudomonadati > Pseudomonadota > Gammaproteobacteria > Alteromonadales > Idiomarinaceae > Idiomarina > Idiomarina sp. ST20R2A10. The sequence continues at coordinate 136,548 of NZ_JBNIEY010000005.1, forward strand.
AAGGATATCGCCGAATGAAAATATCACTCGTGGTTGCTATGGCCGATAATCGGGTTATTGGAAAAGATAACAAAATGCCATGGCACCTGCCGGACGAGTTGCAATATTTCAAAAAAATTACCTTAGGTAAGCCAATTGTTATGGGGCGCCGGACTTTTGAGTCAATTGGTCGTCCTTTGCCCGGCCGCAAGAATATCGTTCTAAGCCGTCGAACGGATCGTTCGGAAAATCAGGACAGTCAGGTGGTTTGGGTGTCTGGGGTGCAACAGGCAATAGCCGCTGCAGGTCCGGTTGAGGAACTCATGATTATTGGCGGAGGAAAAATTTATGAAAAATTTTTACCCCTCGCAGACCGACTATATGTTACTAAAATAGAACTAAATGTTGAGGGTGATACTTACTTTCCCGATTATCATCAAGTCGCCGACTGGCAAGAGATAGAGCGGCAAAACTTTGCCGCTGATGAGCGCAACTCCCATAACTTTAGTACTCTTATTTTCGACAGAGTAAGTTAATAAGAAGTTATAAATTCAGTAACTTACATGTATTTTAAGCCATTGCAGCAGGCTTGAGTTCGTAGTATCATCTTGATGAATTTTTGAACAATCTTGTGATGGGGTTTTAGATGAAAGCAATTGTATTAGGCACCATGATGGCTGCCGTTGCGGCAACTGGCGTAACGTTTTCAAAGAGCGCAGAGGCAAATGAATTAGCCTTAAGCTTATGCACATACGTACAGGGTGATGACACCATGCGTATGCGTAAAAAATTACGTGATGCTCGTGTCCGCGTACGCGATATTTACAGTGGTATTCAGTGTAATGGTCAGAGCTTATTGCAATTTGCCATGTCAAATGGCTCACAAGACATTGGTGAGTTCATTGTTGGTCGCTTGTCAGTAGATGAACTGAAAGCTTCTGGCGACTACGAATGGGCGCAATCTAACGGTCATGGCAGCAGTGCAATTGCAGTAGCAATTAAAGATCGCGCTGGCCTGTAAGTTAGGCACTAATAAAATTATTTTCTAAAAGCCTGCAATTTTTGCGGGCTTTTTTACATCTTCTAACAAATCAATCAGTGACTTACCTTGTAATTCTCCCCTGTTCTCTACGACAATAGATCCGTTGCATATATAAACGGAACCGCTATGAAACAATGGATGGCATTATCGCTACTGTTACTGGGACTGATACCGCATAGCGGTCAGGCACAGACAAAAATAAATGAAGCTTCGGGCTGTTATTTACCCGGCGTGCAAGAGAAACTGCACTGTGGCACAGTTTCAGTTCCTGAAAATTACGAACAACCCGACGGCAAGCATATTGGTATTTACTACGCGATTCTTCCCGCTATTCAGGAAGGAGCGCAAGCCGATCCTATGCTCATTCTGGCCGGAGGGCCGGGACAGGCCGCTACCGAATTAACTCCAATGATAGCGCGTATGTTCGAAGCGGTGCGTCAAAAGCGCGATATCCTTCTAATTGATCAGCGTGGCACAGGTAAAAGTCACCCGCTTGAATGTGGTATTGAACGCCCTGATGAATTGATACGAGCTGACGATGAGCAGGACCTTAGAGCCTTGAGTCGTGAATGTCAGGAACAGTACCCTGATACAGACACAACGCAATATCATACGGTTAACGCAGTTAAAGACTTTGAGCGAGTACGTGAACATTTAGGTATAGAGCAACTGAACCTTTATGGCGGCTCTTATGGAACGCGCGTTGGACTAACTTATTTACGTGAAGCACCGAGCTCAGTTCGTACGGCTACCCTCGATGCCGTAGCTCCGCCTCAGGTAATCATCGGGCCTTTTGGTCAACACGGAGCCAATGCATTTGACGAAATGCTCAAAGACTGTTCCGAACAAAGCCCGTGTCATGAGAAGTTCCCTAACCTAGAGCAAGAATACTATGAGGTGATGAGTGAGCTTGAAGCTGAGAATATATTGCTGGAAACGCGTGACCCCCTCTCTTTTGAGCCGCTGGAAATAAAACTGACTCCCGGGCGTTTTAGCTCAATTATTCGTGTTGCTTTATATCACCCCAGTACTCGTCAGTTATTGCCTTACGCGATTCACTCAGCAGCTGAAGGAAACTACCATGCAATACTGGGGCTGATGGGCGGTACTATGTCACAAAACAGTATTTACCTGGGGCTTATGCTCTCGGTTGTGTGTGGCGAAGACTTGCCAAGGGCGACTCCTGAGCTTTTCGCTCAGGACGGCAACAATGAGTTTATTGGCAGCCGCACCGGTGATGCCTTTGTCGACATGTGTGCGGGTTGGCAATCATCGAGTGTTCCATCTTATTGGTCCGATCCGGTCGTTAGTGATAAGCCGGTTTTGTTGTTATCGGGAGAGCTGGACCCGGTGACGCCTCCGGAATGGGGCGAAATTGCGCACAGAACCTTACCTAACAGTAAACATCTGGTTGCACCTAACGCCGGGCATACCATAGCCAGCCATACCTGCGCTAATAAGCTCATTGCAGATTTTATCGAGCAAGGTTCTATCGAAAATATTGATGGCAGCTGCTTAAAAGAACAAAGGCTGAAGCCATTTGTGCTGAACCAGAATGCAGCGGGGCTATAGATAATGATAAACGTAGATGCACTGACAAAAACATTCAAAAATGTGCAAGCGCTGGACTCTCTTTCATTTCAGGCAAAAGATGGCGAAATTACCGGGCTTCTTGGGCCAAACGGAGCCGGGAAAACGACTTGTCTGCGTATTATTTACGGGTTGTTGCAGGCCGATACCGGCAAAGCAGAGATTGAAGGTGTTGATGCCAACCAGAACCCGATTGATGCACGCCGTAACCTCGGTATATTCCCTGATAAATTCGGTTTATACGAACGCTTGACCGTACGCGAGCAAGTAGCTTATTTCGCCGGTTTACACGGGCTAAAAGGCACGGAGCAAAAGCAGGCGGTTGAGAAGGTGATAGAGAAGCTGGATATTAAAGAGCTTGCAGACCGTCGTACTGCTGGTTTTTCACAAGGCCAGCGGATGAAAGTAGCGTTGGCTCAGGCTCTAGTACACAGCCCGAAACATCTAATTCTGGATGAACCCAGCCGCGGTCTGGACGTTATGAGTACCCGAATTTTAAGAGATGTGCTGCGCGAACAACGCGCTCAAGGCACCTGTATCTTGTTTTCCAGCCACGTTATGCAGGAAGTTGCCGCTCTCTGTGATCGGGTGGTGGTGATGGCAAAAGGCAAAGTTGCAGCTGAGGGAACGCCACAGGAGCTGTGCGATATGACCGGCGAGCAACAGCTGGAAGACGCCTTCGTTAAAATTATCGGTACCGACGAGGGGATAGCAGCCTAATGAGTGCATTAACTTCCGTATGGAAAAAAGAGTTCCGGGACGCTATTCGTGATAAACGTTCTGTTTTAGCGGCAATGTCCTATGCGTTTTTTGGCCCTTTATTAATGGCCGTAGCCTTCTTTTTCTTAATAACTCAACTGACCGACCCAGCAGACGTTGAAATTACCATTGAAGGCAAAGAAAATGCCCCTCAACTCGTTGAATTTTTGAACGAACGTGGTGTTGTTGCTAAAGAAGGGGAGTGGGCGAAAACCGAAACGCCAATAATATTGACCTTACCGCAAAACTGGCAGGAAAGTGTGAGTAAAGCTGAGCCGGTAGAGGTAACCTTGCGTGCTGATTGGTCTGCACAAAAACAGCAGACCGAAATTAAGCGTGTAGAGCAGGCCGTTCAGGCATACTCCAGTCAAATAGCGGCTTACCGTCTGACTTTACGGGGTGTGGATCCGCGTGTCGTGCAACCAATACAGTTACAAAAGCAAGACTTAGCAACCCGGGGCTCAAAAGCGGCCTTGATTATGGGCAGTGTGCTGGTATTTATTATCTTGTCTGTATTCTGGTCTGGTATGAATGTGGCTATTGATATCAGTGCTGGTGAGCGTGAACGTAACTCGCTGGAATTTTTGCTGAGTCAGCCGTTAAGCACCTGGGACATTGTTACCGGTAAAGCACTGACCGCAACGACCTTTTCATTGTTCGGGGCAATACTGTCACTGGTACTCATACCCATTATATTTGCCTACGTTCCATTACACGAAATTGGTATGAACGTGAACTTTAGTGTGGGTATGATGCTACTAATGTTTGTTTTGCTGGTACCGCTAGCTTTGTTCGCGACCGCCCTGCAATTGTTTGTGTCCTTTCGCGCGAAAAACTTCAAAGAAGCACAAACCTACATCAGCTTCTTATTGATCATTCCCATGGCAGCGTCATTCGGTGTCGAATTTGCACGGCTTAAAAATCCAATTCTCTACTATCTCCCGCTAACCGGTCAGCATCAGGCTTTTCTGTCACTGATACGCGGTGAGAACGTGAATGTCATGGGAACGGTCATCAGCGCAATTGCCACCCTGGCAGCCGCATTGCTGCTAATGAAATACATAGCCCGAATGCTCAAAAGCGAAAAAATCGTCTTCGGCCTGTAGCGGGGCTGAATAGCGAGCGCTGAGGTTACAAGGGCCATTGTGGAGGACGCCCGTAAATACATCCCTGTAGGGCTTGGGCAGCGCCATCCATGGCGCTGCACACCTCCACAATAGCCCTGTGTAACCGTCGGCGCGCTCACTATCTTCCGCTTCAGTTAAGAAGCCACTTAAGCTGTGATGAGAGAGATTAGAAGGGCTGGCTGTTCACTTGTGAGCGTTACGAGTGTTGAAAGCCTCTGTGGCGGAGTGTCGAAGGCCATGGATGGCCTTCGTCAAGCTCTCATGGATGAGCTCGTCGCGTCTCCGTCATAGAGGCTTTCAATGCTCAAGCGAAGCAAGTGAGCAGCCTGCCCTTGTCCCCCCTCAGTCGCGTAGGCGGCCGTAGTGGTAGTAGAGCCATTGGCCTAGGCGGCGGAAGCGTGGTAATGGGAAGGGCTTTAGTTGTGACTGGTAGTAAGGCAGCTCGGGCAGGGGCTGTTCCATGGCGGCTTCTGCCAGTCTTTGACCGGCCAGAGCGGTAAAGCTAACACCGGCGCCGCAGTAACCCATGCTGGCGTAGATATTATCTTTCACTTTGCCTACTCGCGGGTAATCGTCCAGTGACACACTGACCCAACCGCTCCAGAAATACTCCCACTTGTTCACTTCTCGCAGTTGCGGGAAAGTCTGGTGTAATGCCTGCAGTAAGCGTTTAGCATATATCGGCTTCTCTGCGCTTTTCCCCTGAATGGCACCACGACCACCAAACAATAAGCGGTTATCGGGCAGTAAGCGGAAGTAATACTTCAGGATGCGTGTATCCATTATGGCGTATTGAGGTGAAAGCTTAATACTCTCAACCTGTTCTTTACTCAGAGGTGGGGTGGTAATAATGCTCGAAAGCACCGGTAGCGAGCGACTGGCAATCTCCGGCAACAAATGCCCTGATGTATAGCCATTAGAACAAACTAACAGCTTACGGGCGCGTACAGCGCCTTTGGCTGTTTGCAGATACACGCCTTTGCCGCCAAGTGACACTGCCTGAGTTACCGGGCAGTGTTCAACTAACTGTGCACCGGCGGCCGAGGCTCTTCGCGCGGTAGCTGCTGCCAACAAAATGGGGTTAAGAGCAAAGCAGTCGGTGAAACGCAATGCGGCATGGGCCTGTGGGCTTGAAATAAGCCCCGAGAGTTGATTTTGGGTGAGCCATTCAACGGGTTGATTAAACTTTTTAAGCTGCTCATATTGTTGTTTCAATGGTGCCACGGCGCTGTTGCGGTGCGCTATTTTCAGGTAGCCGCCGTTTTGGCGCTGGCACTGCGACGGGCAATAACGCAAAGTTTCTTCAACCAGTTGCAGTGCCTTTTGATGTTCATCGGCAATGTCTTGCGCAATGTCAGCACCAAGGCGTTCAGCCCAGGCCGACAAGCCCAGTCGGCCGGTACTTTTCATCACAAACCCGGCATTACGCGACGAACAACCCCAGGCCAGTTGGTTGGCTTCAAATACTGCAACAGAATGCCCATTTTCGGCCAGAACCCGAGCCGCGTTTAAGCCCGTGTAACCCGCACCAATAACAGCAAATCCCACTTCCTCCGGCGCATCCACACACTCCGGAAACTCGGCCTGCGTATGCTGCTGCCAATAACTAGGCTCAGGAGCATCATGAGGCCCCGGAGGCGCATTAACCAAAGGATCATACATAAACACCCACCTATAAAACGGAGAGGGAAGACAGCGAGCGCTGAGGTTACAAGGGCTATTGTGGAGGCGCCCGTGAATACATCCGTGTAGGGCTTGGGCAGCGCCATCCATGGCGCTGCACACCTCCACAATAGCCCTATGTAACCGTTGGCGCGCTCACTATCTCCCGCCTCATATAAAAAGCCAACTTAAGCCGCTATGAGGGAGGCAAAAGGGGCAGACTGTTCACTTGTGAGCGTTACGAGTGTTGAAGGCCTCTGTGGTGGAGTGTCGAAGGCCATGGATGGCCTTCGTCAAGCCCTCATGGATGAGCTCGTCGCGTCTCCGCCACAGAGGCCTTCAATGCTCAAGCGAAACAAGTGAGCAGTCTGCCCCAAGCCCATGCAACCTCAGCGCTCGCTATTCGGAGCCTTACGTATCGAATTTCAGCAGCATTTCGCCGGCGTTGCAGTAGCAGATGCCGTCGCATACTGGGCAGTAGTAGCCGTCTTCTACTGAGGCTTTGTACCAGCGCTTTTCATGTTGCTTAATCATTTCACCGCCGCAGCGGGTGAAATATTCATAGGCACTGTTATTGGGGCTTTGCATCCAAATGTGTGCTAAACCACCACGGCAGCCCAGCTCTTTGGCGGCTTCAATACTACGGAACAACAGTTCTTTGCCTATGCCCAGACCGCGTGCCTTTTCTGACACGGCTGCGCATTTAAAGTAGCACAGCTTATCGGCCGGAATTGGCCAGGCGTCTGGGGTGCAAAAATCATCAATTGGCCATTGTCCGGGCGCCAGGGTAATGCGCACGCCCAATGGGGTCTCACCGCGCAGAGCTATCCAGTTCAACTGTACATTACCAACGGTACCGCCGGCTAAATACTGCTGAAAACTCTCTTCGTTCAGGTAGTTGTCACCATGAACTTCATTGGCCAGATCAATAACGGCCGCCATATCGGCAGCCGTTATTTCACGATAAATAATATCGCTCATTAGTAGCGGTACTCGTCTGTCTTAAACGGACCTTCCACATCAACGTGAATGTAGTTAGCCTGATCCGCTGTCAGCTTAGTGATAACACCGCCAAAGCCCTGCACCATATAACGCGCAACTTCTTCATCCAGTTGCTTAGGCAGAACTTCTACACGCAGATATTCTTCCTGCTTCTTATTTTCCATGTCGGCAAATTTCTGCTCGAACAAGTGAATTTGAGCAAGTACCTGATTAGCAAAAGAGCCATCCATAATACGGCTGGGGTGGCCGGTTGCATTACCTAAGTTCACCAGACGGCCTTCGGCTAACAGAATCAGGTAGTCGTTGTCGTCGTCTGAACGGTAAATTTTATGAACCTGTGGCTTAATTTCTTCCCAGCGCCAGTTTTTGCGCATAAAGGCCGTATCAATTTCGTTGTCAAAGTGGCCAATGTTACAAACCAGGGCAGTAGGCTTAAGCGCAGCCAGCATGTAACGGTCACATACGTCCATATTACCGGTTGTGGTCACAATCAGGTCGGTGTTTTCCAGCAAGGCTTTGTTGATGTTGTCGCCGGTACCGTTGTTTTTGCCTTCAAGGTAAGGAGAGACCACTTCAAAGCCGTCCATGCAGGCTTGCATGGCACAAATTGGGTCAATTTCGCTGATTTTAACAATCATGCCTTCCTGACGCAGGCTAGCGGCAGAACCTTTACCCACATCACCGTAACCAACTACCAGAGCTTTCTTACCTGACAATAAGTGGTCAGTAGAACGCTTAATGGCATCGTTTAGTGAATGACGGCAGCCGTACTTGTTGTCATTTTTTGACTTAGTTACAGCATCGTTCACGTTAATGGCCGGTACTTTCAGAGTGCCTTTTTCCAGCATATCGAGCAAACGGTGAACACCGGTAGTGGTTTCTTCAGTAATGCCGTGAACTTTCTCCAGCATCTGCGGGAATTCGTCGTGGATCATCAGGGTTAAATCACCGCCGTCGTCCAGAATCATGTTGGCATCCCACAACTCACCGTCTTTATGGCAAGTCTGCTTTAAGCACCAGTCGTATTCTTCTTCGGTTTCACCTTTCCAGGCAAATACCGGCACACCGGCAGCAGCCATAGCGGCAGCAGCGTGATCCTGAGTAGAGAAAATGTTGCACGATGACCAACGCACTTCGGCACCCAGTTCAAGCAATGTTTCAATCAACACAGCTGTTTGAATGGTCATGTGAATACAGCCAATAATACGAGCACCGGCCAGTGGTTTGCTGTCAGCGTATTTACGGCGGATAGTCATCAACGCCGGCATTTCAGATTCAGCAATCGCAATTTCCTTGCGGCCCCATTCGGCTAAGCTAATATCTGCTACTTTGTAGTCTTGTGAATTTTCTGCACTCATAGTGACTCTCTTTTTCAGTGATTTCTGTCAGTGAATTTTAAGTAAATTCAAGCAGTTTGGGCGCTCATAATGCGCTCAATTAATTGTTGCTGTCGGTCTTTATTCAGTCGGGGACCAAATTCAGTGACCAGCTCCGCCGCCGCATGGCTGGCTAAACGACCAGCGTCTTCCAGCGACATATTACGCGTTAAACCATAAAGCATAGCACCAGCAAACATGTCGCCTGCACCATTGGTATCAATGGCTTTAACCGGCACGCCCGGAATATGTACCTGACGTTCACGGTTAGCAATTACAGCACCGTCTTTACCTAAAGTAATAGCAACCGTGTCGGCCTGCTTTAGTAATACGGATAAAGCCGCCTGAGGATCGTCCTTACCGGTTAATAATTCTGCTTCTTCGCGGTTGCAGAACATTAAATCGACACCACCATCCAGAATTTCATCAATTCCGCTACGGAAAAACTTCACCATGGCAGGGTCAGAGCAAGTCATAACCAGCTTTGTATTGTTTTCCCGTGCCACTTTTTTCGCATGCTGGATCGCGCCACGCGCAATTTCTGAGGTAATTAAATAACCTTCAATATAAAGGTAGTCTGCCGCTGCAATGGCATGGTCGTCAATTTCCGCGCTAGATAAATCGGCCGTTATGCCCAAATGAGTACGCATGGTGCGTTCGGCGTCAGGAGTCACCATAACCAGACAGCGCCCAGTAGTGCCCGGATTCTTCTGTTGGTGAAGGCTGGTTTCTATGCCTATTTGTTCTAAATCCTGACGGTAAAACATGCCGGCTTCGTCGTCAGCAACTTTACAGCAGTAGTAGGCCTTGCCGCCGAATTGAGCGAAAGCCACCAACGAGTTAGCTGCTGAGCCACCGCCGCTTTGCTTTTTCAATTCGCCCAGTTGACTAAGTTCTGCAATCAGAGTGTTTTGAGCGTCTTCATCAATCAGCTCCATCATGCCTTTTTTTAAATCGTGCTTCTGCAGGAAGTCTTCAGAGACTTCAAACTCCTGATCCACCAGCGCATTGCCAATGCCGACTACATCAATGGTTTTCATAATATTAAACGGTTGCTTATTAGGGCGCGTAGTATACCCGATGAGTCACTCAGGGTCGATAAATGAACAAGGCAAAAAGTGCAATAACCAGACAAGCAACGAAAAAAACCTGCCACTGCCTTTGCCAGCGGGGCGCTCTCGATATCAACAACTCGGCGGGACGTCCTTCAAAACGCTGTCTCGCTATACGAATTCCCTGCACTTGTATAGGCCCGCCCAAACTGACCCGGTGACAATAGCTGAAGCTTTGTATCCAGCTGAGCAGAATAGTAGAGAACAAAGGGTTACGTTTTAACGGCTGCAGCCTGAATTTATTACGCTGAAATAGCGCTATAAACCGTGCAGCCAAGGCCAGCAAAAATGAAGGCAAGAAATGGGTTACGGTGTGAAGCCAGTGTGTTGCCAGACCAAAGTGTCGGTACTTTGCCTGTGCAACCGGCCAAACCTGAGTCAGTTCGGAAAGGGTTCGTACCCCAAGTGCCGCTAGTGGCCCACCAACAAACCAGAAGAGCAAAGGCGTAAAGCGATGCTCCAGAATGCTGGTTGCGCGCAGTTCGATGCTGGTTTTGGCAATGCCATGTTCACTCAGTAAGTCGCAGTCGCGCCAGGTTATGCGGCTTAGCCAGGCGCGGGCGGCATTCTTGCGGCCGCGTTGCAGGTGGCTATCGGCTAATTTTATGGCGTGACTGACGGGCTGCTGACGCAGACTCACCAGTAAAATTAGCCAGCCAATAGCCAAAGACACTTCAGCACCGGCAAATACAATAGCTGCTGGCAGCAATACCAGCAGTGACATAGTTAACCACGCCAAAAAACCGGCAAGGCGCTGTTGGCCGACAGGGCGGTTGGGTTTGTTAACCTTGCCGCTCATGTAGGCGGCCATTAGCCGCAAAACGGCAAAGGGGTGCCACTGCTCTGGCCAGGGAAACCAGCGCTCTGCTAGCAAAGCCAGCAGAGCCAGAGCGACAGGTGATAATAATATGTCGGTTAAAAGTTCCGTGTTCATGCAGCTATACTGCCACGGAGCAAGTTAAGCGGCAATCGGCTGGTTATTCTTATCTTTATTTGTTGGTACCGCAGCACGAACATGTTCAGCCTGACGGATTTTACCGTGAATGTAGTCGTGCAGCTCGGCAACGCGATAGCCGGGTTTTGCTTTAAAGCGCAGGAACGGCAGTCCGGCAGCAGATAAGGTGTTCTTCAGGAATAAGTTACGTTTCTGCTGGTTCATTGACGACTGACCTGGCTCCAGCTCAATAGCTGCTTTAACCTGCATGGTGTGAATATCGCATAACACGTAGTCAAGAATGCGTTGGCTGGCTTTGTTGTGGGCATCTTTGCGTGCGGTAGAGGATAAACCTGAGCGCACGGTAACAATGTCGCTTAAACGAACTTTGGTGAATATGCGGAAGCTGTCGCCGACCGACTTTTCCAATAGTGTCAAAAACTGATCTTCCTGCGCGGTGCACAAGGAAACGTCTTTTAGCTTATAGGGGTAGGGTACATAGTTTTCAGACATTCGGCTGGCAATAATAGCCACCGCAATTAACACTACAACAAACAACAACAGGATAATTTCCATTTTTCACACCTCATCAGAAAATTGACGCTCTGTGAGGTGTGAAGCAAAAGCTGTGCCAGCTATGGCTGCTTATGGAATTTATTTAACCAAGGCTATGCCGAGTAACCGCCGGGAACACCTTTGGTCGTGACACTCACCGCGTCGTGTGCGTGCAGTGACTCGTAATGGTTAACCCGCAACCAGAAATCACGGAAGTTCGACATCTGGTTTAACTGATGTTGTAAGCGACGCGAGGCGTCCTCACAGAACATCAGGTTCTGTCCATTTAAACGCGCAAACTCTTGCTCGTCTTCACGTTTAACGGCCGCTTGTACTGGTGTTTTAAGAGCCCCTTCAATGGCGTCAATGAGTTCTACAATGGGAAAGTCATTAACACTGTCGCTTAAGGCAACTTTAACCTCAGCAACTGAACGTTGGCTGTGCGGTGTTGCAACAATACCTTCGGTGGAACCCAGCCACTCGTGCATGATGCTGGCATCTACCTGTTCCTGACCGGCAAATTTCTCGCTAAAGGCATCCTGAATTAACTGGCGCGCTAAAGCCGCAGAGCAAGGGCAAGTCGATGAATAAGGGACATCGACAGACAACTCCAGCTTTAACTGACCCGCATCGTAGCGGCCGGTTAAGCTGACGGGGTACGCTTTCCAGCCCTGCTTTTTGCTAATCAGCGATTTGCGGCGCAGGTGATAGTCAAAATCAAACTTAATAAAGGCCTGATCACTGATGTCTTTATGGCTTTCGATAAAGTCATTCAGCAACTGCTTTAAAGTATCGTGACTGAGCTCACCTTCGGTCGACATTTTGTCCAGCAACAAATACAAGCGAGACATGTGAATACCCTTGGTTTTCGGGTTTTTCAGATTGACAAAAGCTTCCACTTTAGCTGCTACCGGGCGTTCTGGTACGCCGGCTGCTGCTACCATCAATGGAACTTCAATATTGCTCATGCCAACCCAATCGAGAGCTCCCTCTGTCTGGGCCTGCGTTTGGTTGGCTACGTCGGGCATAACTGTTGGCATTCGTTGTGAACTCCAAGTGTCGTGAATATTGTCCGGCCTGTTTGATCTTGATCAATGAGGCTCAGTCTAAAGGTGGGCATTATATCGCAGAATTTCACCAGGTGACACCGATTGCCCTAATCGATTCTGTCTGCACAGTGGTTGACTCAAAACAGGAATACGCCGAGGATAGGGTTTTGGATTGATGGAGCATAAAAAGATGGCAGAAAAATCGGCGATAGACACCGAGTTATTACAGCAATACGTCGATACCTTAGGCGTTGAAGGCGTGAATTCAACGCTGGCGACTTTTGACGGTATTATTCAAAGCTATGCGCAATTATTGCATCAGGCAGCTAAAAGCCGTAATGAAGACGAGCTACGCAAACAGGCGCATAAAGTTAAAGGTGCTTGCGGTTCAGTCGGTTTAACTGAGTTATCTAAGCTGATGGAAAAGATTGAGAAAGAAGAGTGGGAGTGGCCGGTAGCTGAGCGTTTATTAATTGAATGGGCCGATGCGGTTATTCCGCACCGACGCCAAATTGATGCCTGGTTAGCTGAGCATCACTGAGCTTGCTGATCAACCTCGCCGATAAAGCGATAGCCTTCACCATGGATGGTGGTTATTAAGTTCGGTGTTTCCGGGTGAGACTCGAAATGCCGACGAATTCGGCGAATGGCAACGTCAACGGTACGGTCATTCGGACGCAGTTCTCGATCCAGCATACGTTTAACCAGAGTTTCACGGTCAAGAATGCGGCCCGGGTTAGATAAAAATAACTCCAACGCACGATACTCACTTTTCGGCAAGCGGAACATTTGGTTTTCCGGTGAGTACAGGCAGCGACTGTCGCTGTTCAAACGCCAGCCATGGAACTGGAATTCAACACTGTTGTTTTCAACCGGACTGCCTGAGCGTGATGCTTCAATACGGCGACACAGGTTGCGTACACGAATTGTCAGCTCTTTTGGGTTATAAGGTTTAATGAGGTAGTCATCAGCCCCTAACTCCAGTGCTAACAGGCGGTCATCTTCGCTGTCACGACCGGTTAAGAAAATTAACCCAATGTTGTCGCTTTCACGTAAGGATTCCGCAAGTTCCAGACCATTTTTACCTGGCAAATTGACGTCCATAATTACGACATCCACACGTTCCTGACGCATGATGTTTTCCATTTGCAGGCCATCAGCAGCATCAAAAACTTCGTAGCCTTCTTGTTGGAATAGACGTGTGAGGGTCTGGCGCGTAACAACTTCGTCTTCAACAATCAGTATTCTGGCATTCATAAGCGTTGATTTTCCCGGAAAGTTCGTCGCTGTGCGTACGGTGTTGAACTTATATTTATAAAAGTTATGACGTTACATTATGACTTTTGTTTGAGATTTTTCAAGCATTGCTGACCAAAGTGACAGGAAAACGGACAATAAACTCCACGCCGTTCTTTTCTTCACTAAAGAAGTGAATGTTTCCGCCCAGTACCTGAGTCACTAAATTGTAGACCAAATGCAGACCCAGCCCGCTGCCGCCGGAACCTCGTTTGGTGGTCACAAAAGGGTCAAATATTTTACGGTTAATATCACTGGGAACACCTTTACCATTGTCGGTATAAACCATTTCCAGCTTGTCATCACCTACCATAGTAAAGCTAATGTCCACTCGTCCGCTGCTATACCCTTCAAAAGCATGGATCATAGAATTGACAATAAGGTTAATCAGCACCTGATTTAACGGTCCGGCTTTAGCGCGCACAGTCAGCCCTTCAGGGCATGAAATACGGATAGGGAATTTCTCCGGATCCAGGCGTCTGGGCTTAACCGAAATAAGAACATCGTTCATGAACGACGGAATATGAATATCCCGGTCAATTTCTGATGACTGATCAACTGCCACCTGCTTGAAGCTGGTAACCAGATCCGCCGCCCGGCCCAAATTACGGTAAATAATTTGCAGGTTTTCATCGCAATCACTTAAAAAGCGCTCGAACTCTGAGGTTGAAATTCGCTTCTCGTCGAATTTCTCCTGCATTATCGTTAATTTGTCCTGCAGCAAAGTGGAAGCGGTAACTGACAGACCTATTGGTGTATTAACCTCGTGGGCAATACCGGCCACCATGTCGCCCAGTGACGCCATTTTTTCCGATTCAACCAGTTGCCCCTGATACTGGTGCAGTTGTTCCAGTGTTTTAAGCAGCTCACTGTTGGATTCTTTTAGTGCCTGGGTACGCTGAGTAACCTGACGTTCCAGCTCGGTATTTAACTGACTGGCTTCTTCTTCGGCCCGGCGCTGCCGGCTAATGTGTTGCTGCACACGATCAAGCATGGTGTTAAATGCGTGCGCCATCATATCGAATTCAACCAGCTTTGACGGCGCCAGGCGCAATGAATAGTTTTTGTCCCGGGCAACCTGAGAAATCACATCAACTACGCTGTCTAATGGCGTGACAATAGTCTTTCGCAAGCGCAAAGTTATTAGCCAGCAAAGTAGCAGTGTCAGTACGAAAACCACGCTGGCAATGCCAATTGAGCGCCACATGAATAAGCGGGCCTGCTCCAGTGAGCCACGCAAATACACGTAACCAATGACTTCATCGTCAAGTACTACGGGCTGAGAAACTTCAATGTAGTTGTCGTTAGTTTGCGGTGTTGTCAGTTTATCCAGTTTAGCGAACCGCGCCGGAATAGGGGGCAGGCCTTTTTTATTGTAGCTCGAGAAAAAGGTCAGTTCGTTACTGGTTTCATCCATTTTGTAGACATGAACATGCTGAATAAACGAGGTGTTCTCTAATGAACTCAGGCGTTGTTTTTCGTTAGCGTTGTCATTAAAAACTAAGCTGCTGGCAGCGTTGCCAGCCACAATGCGGGAATAAGACAAAGCCTGGTCATGCAATGATTCCTGATATTGTGCAACCTGACTCACAATATTAACCGTAAAACCGACGAGAAGCGCGAAGCTGGTGACCAACAACACGATATAAATCAGTATGCGCTTCAGTGAAATGGTATGCATTCAGTCTACGGCTCAATCTCTGAAAAAATTATATGTTTACTAATGTTAGCAAAGCGTTAACAAAAAAGGCATCAGTTAAACAAAAAAACGGGTTATTTATCGACAAGTTGCATGGTAAACACGATAACGGCCATTATCGGCTATAACACTGCAGTTGCCAAACACCGATTCAATAACCTCTGGCCAGGGCAGAAAACGGTTAGCAACGACTCTAAAAGCACCTTGTTTATTAAGGTGTTGCCGGGCATTGCTAATAAATTTCCGTGCAATTTCATAGTCGGTTCTCTGTCCGGTGTGAAACGGGGGATTACTGACAATGAAATCAAACTGTCCGGCATTTTCCGGTATGCCATCGGCTAAACGCAACTCGGGTGTTATTGGTTCATTGGCCAGTGTTATCTCACTGGCGGCAATGGCAATAGGACTCACATCACAGGCCATAAGTTCAGTGGCCACTGAAGCTAACTGCTTAGCGATAACTCCCGCACCGCAGGCAAAATCCATACCGCGGCCTTTGGGTAGATCCTTAATATGTTGCAGTAACAGCAAAGTTGCCGGGTCAATATGCTCACGACTGAATACGCCAGGCAAAGTAACAAAAGACTCTTGTTGCTGGTTTAATTCATAAGTGATGTTTTTGGCGTAGTCCTCAACCGAGGCGCTTTGATGAACCTGCTCATTGCGTTCACTGGCAAAAAGCAGGCAATGGTTTGCCGAAGCCAGTTTCTGCGGCGGCTGTAACCAGGCAGGCAAATGTTTCATTAAAGGTTGAATACCAGAGCGTTTTTCGCCGGCAAACCATACCGGAGTGCCAGTTGGTAACGACGCTAACTGTTCCAGTAAATACTGATTTAGCTCTTTTTCCTTTGCTACCAGAAATAAAACACCGTCGTAATGACTAAGGTTAGGAGGTTGAATTTGGCAAAAAACCGGGCGCCCGGCTGCTTTCCAATAAGCCGCGTGACCCGCGTGAAAACTCCAGGCCGAGGCATTAGGTAAGGCAGATAATTCGCCACCACCGGGATGAATAACCAATAATGAGCCATTAGCCCAGGGTTGCCCGGACTGACGTCCAAGCATAGATAAAATTGCAGCTGACATAGTGATACTCAACGGCTTAGAGCAAGCTGTCTACTCGTAGTTTTTTGTCCTGAAGTAAGAACATTGTACCATTTCGATGTTCTTTTATGCGCAGACTTTTCTCTTTAAAGATAAACAAAATACCCGGGAAGACTTCTTTGCTGACCATAGTGCGCAAAACGGGGTGGTTTTCGAATGCTTCCAGTATCGAATCTATGCTGGTTCGGGTATTAACAATGCGAGCTTTAAGTTTGCGTAACTCAATTTTTAGCTTTTTCTGGTATTCGAGTTTTTTCACGCCATCTTCCAGTTTGTCGCAACGGTTTAACCCCTGCTGTACCACTTTTACTCTGGCCAGAGTTTTTGCCAGCAGCGCCCGCATACTGTTTAAGTGCTGAAGTGACTGGGGGTCAGCGGGCGGAAGCGACCAGTAAATACGGGTTTTAGTGCCAGCCGGAGCGCCCAGCTGTCCACAATAGACATGATCACAGGTTTCAATAGTGCCACCAATGAGTTTGCCGCGGGCATTACGGCCTTCACCACCAATGGCCAGCGGTCCTTTGGTTATGACATGGCAATGGGTTAACTGTTTGTCCGTATTCACACCGGTTTGAGCTTCAAAGTAGGAATACTGAGCATAGGCACACCAGATGGAACCACCGGCAACAAGCTTGGTGGACACATCGGGTATCCATTCGTCGGCATCTTCGTCGTGCTCGGCATTGTCACCTGAATGAATCAGGTGGCCAATACAGCCTTTACGCACAGTGATATTGCCATCGGCGTATAGCTCGGCAGAATCGACATAGCCGCCAACCGTAATGTCGCCTGTACAAGTTACCTTCATTCCTTCACTGACATTGCCGGTGACAATCACGCTGCCCTTAAACTTAACGTGACCAGTTGATACATCGACGTTGTTTAGCTGCATAACATCATCAACTTGCACGCTGTTTTCGTTAAAACTAGGCATGCCGGTTCGGTCAGCAACAATTAAATTGGTATCGGTATCGCTGACGCGTGTCCCTTCTCCGGGTTTAAAGTCCCGATCTTCACCGTCCCGGGCTTCCAGTTCCCGTCCAAAAACAGTAAAACCAACACGACCTTTGCTCGGAGGTATCTTCTGCAATAGCGGAGAGTCTGGATCAACCGTGACTTCGGCTCCTAAATCGCGCATGTCCGCTGTACCGTCTTCACGCAACTGAGGGCGTAACACGCGTTTTCGAGCATCATCTGTCAGGGGTTTAAATTTGGCATTGCTGCCATTGATAGGGTATTTTCCCTTGGCCACGGTAACCGATAGCTCAGCACCGGGTGGAGCTTCATTAGTGTGTTCAACCAAGGCGTCAATAGCCTTGCGCTGAATGCCCGAGGTGATTTTCTTTTCCTTCAGCTTGGCAATGATAGATTCCTGCGTCAGGGCTTTGCCGCCATAACCGACAATACCGCTGGCAGTGACTTTCATATCATCGTCGCTTACTTGCAAATTTAAATCAGCGTCAAAAATCTCGGCAATAGCGACTTGAAAGGGAATGCTGCTGTTAGAGTCTTTACTGTAATGCTGGGAATACTTTGTTGCGGTTTGCAGCAGCATTTGTGGATCAAGCAATTTTGCAGCCGAAAACTTAGAAGCCTGCCAAGCTTGCTGTAGTTTATCTGCTTTGACCTCTGAGGGAGGGGTGCCGGCATCAATACTGATGTACACATCTCTTTCAGAAACCCGGAAACTGACCGGACTGGACATAGGGCGCCTGTACTCTAATTGTTGTTATAATTTTTATCGGGCTATTTTAACGAATGTTTACCCTTTTTTGTATTAATTTTAATCGTCCAGGACAACTTCATTACAGTAGCTTGCTATTTTTTCATTCACTGCGGCTAATTCAACGTTAACTTGTGTAATTGCTTCAGCGCGCTGCTCATAAGTCTTCTGCTGCCAGTTTTTGAAAAGTTGTGCAGCCAAAAGGCTCAAGTCAGTCGCGCCAATAGTAGCACTTAAACTTTTTAACGTATGTAACTGTAAGCGGGCCGCTTCAACATCTTCTAATAAGTCCTCTGTATTCAGCAAAGGAGCAAACTGTTCCAGGTAACAGTTCAGCACTTCCCGGTAGAGGTTGTGCTGGTTATCACAATGGCGCAGACCGCGGTTAAAATCAATCTGTACTGAATTACTGCTCATAAGGTTTGTTCTCGTAAACCTCGGTAAAAGAATCAACGCTTTCGGTAGCGTCCGACATGGCGTCTTTATCAAACTGTGCAACGTTGAATAAGGCTTCGCCTTCATTAGCTACCGGAATATTACTGCAGCCTATAATAATGCCGCGTACCGGAGATTCAACCGCATCGCCTTCGCCACCATGCGGGTTAACGCTTAAGGCTAATACTTGTTGTTTCTGAATGGTTTGTCCTAGCTCAACTTTGGGAATAATAAGGCCGTCGCGTTCTGCCCGAACCCAGGTGGAACGACGGGCAATGACAGGTGTAATACGACGACCACGACGGCGGCCTTTCATCATTTTTAAGTGCTTCATTACATTCTGTACGCCAATAACGCCGGCACTTATCGAGGCCTCATCAAAGCGCAGTCCTTCACCTGCCTCATATAAAATGAGAGGAATACCGAGCTCATTGGCTAAAGCCCGCAAGGAACCGTCGCGCTCTTTAGAGTGCAGAATAACCGGCGTGCTGAAAACCTTCGCCATGGCCAGTGCTTTTTCGTTTTCAACGTCTACCCGAATTTGCGGCAGGTTACTGCGGTGAATAGCTCCCGTGTGCAAGTCCACAATGTGGGTCGACCTTTTGACCAGCTCTTCACTGAACAAATACGCCATACGACTTCCCAGAGCACCGCGTTCCGAGCCGGGAAAGCAACGGTTTAAATCACGCCGGTCAGGCAAATAGCGAGACTGCTGAATAAACCCAAATAAGTTAACAATAGGCACCACAACTAAAGTGCCGCTGAGCGTGCGGGCGTCGGTGGTATTAATTAAGCGTCGGCAAACTTCAATGCCGTTCAGCTCATCACCATGAATAGCCGCGCAAACCAGCAATACGGGGCCGGGCTTGGTGCCATGAAACACATCTATGCGTAAGTCCAGCGGTGCGTCGTTATACAAACGCAACGCGGGCAGAGTTATATGCTGATGCGAGCCCGGCTCTACCCATTGTCCAGCCAGTTCAAAACCGTTCATTTTATCCTTGCCCTTTGGTACGGGTTTTATGCGCTTTGGCGTTTTTCTCAAGGAAGGTAATAATTTGCGACGCAACGTCTTTCTCGGTTGCCTGTTCAATACCTTCAAGCCCTGGTGACGAGTTCACTTCCATAACTAATGGACCGTGGTTAGAGCGTAAGATATCCACACCCGCTACGTTAAGCCCCATGGTTTTAGCGGCTTTAACCGCCGTTGCGCGCTCAGCCGGAGTTAGCTTAACTAGTGACGCGCTGCCGCCACGGTGCAAATTTGAACGAAACTCACCGGCTTTTGCCTGGCGCTTCATTGCTGCAATGACTTTGTCGCCAATAACCAAACAGCGAATGTCCGCACCACCAGCTTCTTTAATGTATTCCTGCACCATAAAGTTGGAGTGCAGACCCATAAAGGCTTCAATAACACTTTCAGCGGCCTGACGGGTTTCGGCTAATACCACACCAATGCCCTGAGTACCTTCCAGCAATTTAATAACCAACGGTGCGCCGCCAACCATGTCAATGAGGTCAGGAATGTCCTGTGGCTGACTGGCAAAACCGGTTGTCGGCAGGCCTATGCCTTTTCGCGAAAGCAACTGCAGCGAACGCAGCTTGTCGCGGCTACGGGAAATAGCGACTGATTCATTTAGCGGGTAGCTGCCTATCATTTCAAACTGGCGTAAAACAGCGGTGCCATAAAAGGTCACTGACGCCCCAATACGCGGAATAACACAGTCGTAATGGGGCAGTTCCTTGCCGTGCTTATGGATGGATGACTCACGCGCATTAATGTTCATGTAACATCTTAGCGGGTTAAGCACGTCAACTTCGTGTCCACGCTCTTCAGCGGCTTCCACTAAGCGGCGAGTTGAATAAAGTGAGGCGTTACGCGATAAAATCGCAATTCTCATTGCTCTTCTCCTAATAAGTGAGAGGCTTGTGGATCTACGATAAAGTTTCCGCGCATGGCTTGTCGACCCAATAACATACGGAACTTCATGGTGTCTCTATTAGTTAATGTCAGTTCGACCGCCTGGTCAAACTTACCCAGTTGCAACCGGGTTCGGATCACATAACGGGTTTCAGTATGCCCGCCGGAATCGGTCACTTCACGTTTATCAAATACCGGGGCTTCGCACACTTGTTCGCGCAAAGAGCCTTGCTCCGGGTGCATAAAAATACGCAACCACTCCTGCCCATCGCGTTCAAAAGGTTCAAGTTTGAATGCGTGCAGACACGAAGTTTTCGCGCCAGTATCGACTTTCATATGAATTAGATTAATATTGAGTTCAGGAAGTGCTCCCCACTCTTGCCAGCCAATTGTTGTCATTGTGCTACCTTGTTGTAAATCTTGAATGCTTAATACAGTATTTTTGGTAAAACGCAATTTTTATTGATCGATAGCCATAATTTTTACGTTCGTTTTGAAAACTGCTAGGTTTAATAAGATACTTAGTAATAAGACTCAACTTAAGGATAGCTCATGTCTGTTTGCCCATCTTGCGATTGTCGAAAACCTTTGGGGTTTGGCATTAAAATGGCCTTTCAGCCAATTGTTGATATCTCTGATAAAAGTGTATTCGCACACGAGGCTCTGGTTCGTGGAGAAAACGGCGAGGGCGCAGGACGAATATTGGGGCAAGTGACTGAAGACAACAAGTACACTTTTGATCAAACCTGTCGGGTTAAGGCAATAGAGACAGCTTCTCGTATTCAATTACCGGGTAGTTTAAGCATTAACTTTATGCCTAACGCCATATATGAACCGGAAACTTGTCTGGCAACCACCTTATCGACCGCTCACAAAACCGGGTTTGACCGGGATAAAATTATTTTTGAGGTGACTGAGCAGGAACAGGTTGTGAGCCAGGAATTTCTGGTGGAAGTGTTTGAAGCTTATCGTAAAGAGGGGTTCAGAACCGCCATCGATGACTTTGGTGCCGGTTACGCCGGATTGAATTTATTAGCTGACTTCCAGCCGGACATCCTGAAAATTGATATGAAGCTTATTCGTGATATTAGCCAGAATAAGGTGAAGCAAACTCTGGTTCGGTCCATTCAGCAAATTTCAGAAGAGCTGGGTATCCAGCTAATAGCCGAGGGCATTGAAACCGAAGACGAGTACAAATACCTGCGCGACAGTGGCATTACCCTAATGCAAGGCTATTTCTTCCAGAAACCTATGCTGGAAGCCTTCCAGGACATTAATTTCCCGTAGCCTGACATTTATGTCAGGTGAGATCCTGGTTCTGTGCGCCCTGTAACCTGACATTTATGTCAGGTGATATATCGCTCCTGACGTAAACGTCAGGCTACTTACGAGATGCCTGTAACTTCTGCAAATGGGCTTTAAAATCGTAAATGTCGCGGTCCAGCGCATTGGAACTTACGTAAAGGTCGTAACCAAGTAATTCCCGCATTTGTTCCATGCGCTTACCAAACACACCAATTAGCCCCTTATAAACAGTGCCATTAGGGCTAATGTAACTGTCCGGAATATCAAAATAAGGTGTATAATCCTCGCGCTCCGGTGCCTGATGCCGCAACGCCATAGTCAGCAACTGACGTTGTTCGAACAATAAGGCAGAAGCAAGCCGGGGCGAAATATCATCCAGCACTTCTTCAACCTGATACAACCGGAACCCCAGAAAGGGGGCGTCTTCAAGCTCCAGCACCCGGTTCACTCGGGGAACGTCGTAACGGATAATATTTTCCCAGCGAATCTGCCATTGTCCACGGCGGTGCAAATAACGAATGCCGTCTTCGGTTATCACCAGTGAAACCGGAGGCTCTATCACTTTACCAATGCCTAACAGCAAGAATATGCCGGACGTTGCGCCGAGCACCACAGTAACACCCACCGGAATATCGTCTCGCACCAGATGAAGGAAAACCAGTAGCGCAAACAACAATACCGCCAACCCACAAAAGGTTAATGCATTGCGCTTAGCCTGAGGACTGACATTAAATTGCATAGTTTCTCCTGTGTACAACCGATGATTCCTCGGATTACATAAACATCCGCTGCAATATCTGCCGGGTGAAATCCTTCTTAAGATAAAAGCCCCGTGGGCGCACTTCAATTATAGTACCTTCCGGGCCAATGGCCTCGGTCAGCGCCGAACCGTCTGCGGCTTTGGGGCGAATTTGCATGGCTTCCCCCTGACGTGCGGTAATACTCTCAACCTGGCCCAAAGCAATACGGTCCATATGCTCTTCCCAGTCGTTGCGCAGCAAGGCTTCTTCCTGTTCGCTAGGTATCCACAAAAACGCACTGCCAACTACCCGCTCGGCTAAAGGCACTTCGCGGCGGCCGTCAATGGGCAGCCACAACACCTGTTGTAATTTATTTCGTACGTTAGAAGTGGTCCATTGGACTCCCTGAATATTTACTAAAGGAGCGGTACAGACAAAAGTGGTTTCCAGCGGTTCACCGTCGGGCGTTACCGGCAGCGTTTTGAGTTCAACACCCAGCTCAGGGAAGTCCTGCGTGGGCTTAGAGCCCGCAGTGGCACCCAGTTGCAGCTCCAGTAGTTGTCCCACCCAGCCTTTGTCGCGGCGTAAATCTTTGGGTACCTGCAACCCGGTTTCAGCAGCCAGGTCAGCAAATGTACGGCCAGCTAAAGCCGCCGCGCGCTGAAACAATTCATCAATGGACTGAGGGCGTTGTGGCTTGTCGGTCATGACTTAAATCTTCGTAAATAGTGAATCAGCATTTGCCCGCAACCGGGCTTTATGGAAGAATCCACTGTAACAGAGAATAATTGAGGATGCTCGCGTGATAGATGCAGAAGGGTTCCGGGCAAACGTAGGAATCGTCATCTGTAACGGGCATGGGCAGGTATTTTGGGCTCGTCGAATTAACCAGCAAAGCTGGCAATTTCCGCAAGGAGGAATTCACGAAGGCGAGACCCCTGAGCAGGCAATGTACCGCGAACTCTACGAAGAGGTCGGGTTAAAGCCGGAGCAGGTTGAAATTCTGTACACCAGCCGACAGTGGTTGCGTTATCGCTTGCCAAAGCGCTTAATTCGACGTGAACAGCGGCCCATGTGTGTTGGACAAAAGCAAAAGTGGTTTTTGTTACGGCTAAAATGTCGTGAAGAAGACGTAGATGTTTTACATTCAGGCCACCCTGAATTTGATGGCTGGCGCTGGGTCAGTTATTGGTACCCGGTGCGGCAGGTCGTATCCTTCAAGCGCGATGTATATCGTCGGGTGATGAAAGAGTTTGCCACGCAGGCGATGCCATTTCGAGCTTCGGGAGGGCGTCAGCACAGGCGCAAACGTTAAATATGATGTTGGTTACATTGCAAAGGATAGTCCAGGGCGTCAATAAAGCGCCTGATTTCAACATGGCATTAACTACCATGGTGAGTCAGGTGCGCGAAGCCTTAGAAACCGACAGTTGCAGTGTATTTTTGGCCGACAACGACCAGCGTCAGTTTGTTATGGCGGCCAGTGACGGCTTGCGTGCCGAAGACGGAAAACCCGTCCGGGTCGACTTTGGCGAAGGTATTATCAGTTTAGCGGCACAACGAGAAGAGCCGCTAAACATTGCCGATGCCAGTATGCATCCCGCCAACAAAAAACTCAGCGACACCAACGAGAATATTTATAAGGGCTTACTAGCCGCTCCTATTATCCACCGCCGCAAAGTGCTGGGTATAGTGGTGGTGCATCAAAGTGTGGCGCGCAGTTTTAGTCGTGAAGAAGAAGCTTTTATTGTTACTTTGGCAGCGCAGTTGGCGGCAGTTATAGCGCATGCCGATGCCAAAGGTTTGCTGGTTAGTGAACACTCCCCCTGGATACACAGCTTAAGGGGCTTGCCCGGTTCGCCCGGTGTGGCCGTGGGTGAGGCTTATGTGTCGCGACCAGAAGCGCGTATAGATGAAGTGACTCCACGACGTTCCGACAAACCCATTCACGAAATTCGCAAGTTCCGTCAGGCGGTTGCACGTACCCGAGCCGACTTAAAAGAACTGTCCAGGCGCATGGCGGGGCAGGTGCCGGATGATACGCTGGCAATTTTCGATGTGTACCAGGGCATGCTGGACGCGGCCAGTATGGGCGACGCCGTCGAAAACATGATTAAAGAAGGCTGGCGCGCGCAAACCGCATTAAAATACGTGGTCGAGCAGTTTGTTGCTCAGTTTGAGGCATTAGAAGACTCTTATCTGCAAGAACGCGCCACCGATGTGCGTGACATAGGTCAGCGGGTGCTGTTGCACTTACAAAACCGTCAGCGTAAACGCAAGCCCTTGCCGGACAACTTCATTTTGATAGCGGACGAAGTCACTGCTTCAATGTTGGCCGAGCTGCCGCGAGAGCAAATTGCCGGTATCATTTCATTAAATGGTTCGAGTAACTCGCATGCTGCTATTATGGCGCGCAGCATGAACATTCCGGCGGTGCTGGGTGTCGACGACATCGAGCTGCACTTCTTCTCCGACCGCTTGCTGGCAGTGGATGGCTACACTGGCGAAATTTATGTGGACCCGCCAGCGCAA
This sequence comes from Idiomarina sp. ST20R2A10, assembly GCF_051842345.1. NCBI lineage: Bacteria > Pseudomonadati > Pseudomonadota > Gammaproteobacteria > Alteromonadales > Idiomarinaceae > Idiomarina > Idiomarina sp. ST20R2A10. Next base: position 161,487 of record NZ_JBNIEY010000005.1, read on the forward strand.
GTATTAACTCAGTTTCATCAGTTAGCCGAAGAAGAACAAGAACTGCGTGACATTGTTACTGAGCATAGTCATTTGCCTGCAGAAACGCAGGATGGTCAGCGCATAAGCCTGCACCTGAACCTTGGGCTGGATGTTACTCACGACTACCTGAAAACGCTGAACATCGATGGCGTGGGTTTGTATCGCTCAGAAATTCCGTTCATGATGCGCGACCAATTGCCCACAGAAGACGAACAAACCGAAATGTATCAGGAAGTGCTGGATCAGTTTCCTGATCAGCCAGTGGTTATGCGTACGCTGGACGTGGGGGGAGACAAGCCGCTACCCTATTTTCCGTTAAAAGAAGACAACCCATTTCTGGGCTGGCGCGGTATAAGGTTAACTCTGGACCATCCGGAAATTTTCCTGATTCAAATTCGCGCTATGTTGCGAGCCAGTATTGGCAAAAGCAATTTGCGTATTTTGCTGCCCATGATAACCAGCACCAGCGAAGTTGACGAAGCGTCACGGCTTATCAAACAAGCGTATTTTGAGGTAGCCGAAGAGCAGGGCTGTGAAGTGGGTGTTAACCTGTTTCAGCCGCAGCTGGGCGTGATGATAGAAGTGCCCGCCGCTATTTATCAGTTGCCGGCTATGGCCAGCAAAGTCGATTTTTTCTCGGTCGGCAGTAATGACCTGACACAGTATTTGCTGGCGGTGGACAGGAATAACCGCCGCGTTGCCAGCCTTTATGACGCCTACCACCCGGCAGTATTAGCCAGCCTGGATGAAATCGCCCGGCGCTGCGAAGAAATTGGTAAGCCCGTTAGTGTCTGCGGCGAGTTAGCCGGTGATCCGGGCGGTGCTTTACTGCTGGTGGCTATGGGTTATCGACAGCTCAGTATGAACAGTTATAACGTCGACCGGGTGCGCTGGATACTGCGTAATGTGCGTTCCAGCACGTTAAACGTGATGCTGGCTAAAGCTTTGCAGGCACGTAACCCCGATCAAATTCGCAAAATGATTGCCGAGAAGATGGAAAGCATCGGACTCGGTGGTTTTGTCAGAGCAGGGAAATAAGCATGTTACTCACCACCTGGATTTGGTGTATTGGCGGCGGAGCAGTGGCGGGTTTATTAGCCGGCTTGCTGGGTATTGGCGGTGGTCTGGTTATTGTGCCACTACTCATTTATTTACTGCCTATTATTGGCGTGCCGCCGGAGCTGGTTGTCCCCAGTGCTATCGCCACCAGTCTGGCAACCATTTGTATGACCACAGCCAGTGCATCACGTGCGCATGCTAAACATGGTTTGATGGAGAAATTCTGGCTAATTAGGGTATTGCCGGGCTTGTCTGTTGGCGCAATGACGGGCGCTTTTCTGGTCACTGTTGTTGATCCGGACTGGTTAAAAATCATTTTCTCAATTGTGTTAATAGCCCTGGCTGCCCGCATGGTACTTCCGCAGAAAACTGGCGAACCATTAACTTCAGTTTCTAAACGGTTAGTGGCGCTGGGCAGTTATATTATCGGAACCATATCGGGCCTGGTTGGCATTGGCGGTGGTGCGCTGACCGTGCCATTTTTAAGCCGTATGCGCTTACCGGTGCGCCAGGCTATCGCCATTTCCTCGCTCGGCAGCTTTGTTATTGGTTGCAGCTCGGTCGTAATGTTCATTTTAAATGGCTGGTTGTCGGGTAGGGAAACCGGTGCTTTAGGTCTAATTAATGTGCCTGCCTGGTTAGGGATTTCCGCTGCATCGGTGCTATTCGCCCCACTGGGTGCTAAACTGGCGCACAAATTACCAGTTAAACAGTTACAGCGCGTTTTTGCGGCGTTTTTAATTCTGGTCGCCATACAACTTATTTTTAATTAACTATAAAGCAGGGAGTACAAGCAGTGCCGTCTAATGACTATTGGCAATTTCCCGCCATTGATCCTGTTCTTTTTCATATTTGGGGACCTTTGGACATTCGCTGGTATGGCCTTGCCTATATAGCGGCTTTTGCCTTCGCTTATTTTTGGGGCATGCGCCAGACCAAAACAGACCCTAACTGGAGCAAAGAAGAGTTCAGCGACCTAATGTTCTGGGGTTTTATCGGCGTTATTCTCGGTGGTCGCATCGGTTATACACTGTTTTATCACTTCGACTACTTTATCGATAACCCGTTGTACCTGTTCTACATTCACGAAGGCGGTATGTCATTCCACGGCGGCTTGCTGGGTGTTATTGCTGCTATGTATCTGTATGCCCGCAAAAAACAGCGCTCGTTTTTGCAAGTAGGCGACTTTGTTGCTCCGTTAGTGCCTATGGGGTTATTTTTCGGACGCATTGGTAACTTTATTAACGGCGAGCTTTGGGGGCGTGCGGCAGAAGTGCCTTGGGCTATGTATTTCCCCAGTGGCGGGCCGGTGCCACGCCATCCGTCGCAGTTATACGAAGCTTTGTTAGAAGGCTTGCTGTTGTTCGCCGTTATTCTGTGGTTCCAGCGCAAACCCCGAGGCGTTGGTGCGGTTAGCGGGTTGTTCCTGCTCGGCTATGGTGTTGCACGCTTTATTGTCGAATTCTTCCGCGAACCCGATGCTCACTTAGGCCTGCTGTCTTTAGGCATGTCCATGGGCCAATGGCTGACCCTGCCAATGATTATTCTGGGTATTATTCTCATGGTACGTGCACAGAAGCAATTGCCTACAGGCTGATGGATACGGGATGTAGCCTGACATTCATGTCAGGTGAGATATTGGCTCTGACATGAATGTCAGGCTACGAAGAGGGCATGCGGGATACCGTTCCTGACGTAAACGTCAGGCTACTTCAAATGAGCTTCCACGGATAAGATCTCACCTGATGCAATAGCATCAGGCCACAGCATCAGGTACGATGTAAAACATTACGCACAACATAATTCGCATAAAATGAAACAATACTTACAGCTGTGTCAGCGCATTGTCGACGAAGGTGTCTGGGTTAAAAATGAGCGTACAGGCATTAACTGCCTGACGGTCATAAACGCCGACTTAGAATACGATGTTGCCAACAACCAATTCCCGCTAATTACCACTCGGAAAAGCTATTATAAGTCAGCTATTGCTGAGCTTTTAGGGTACTTGCGAGGCTACGACAGCGCCGCCCAATTCCGTGATATTGGCTGTAAAACCTGGGACGCCAATGCCAATGAAAACCAGGCTTGGTTGAATAATCCGAATCGCAAAGGCGAAGACGACATGGGCCGCGTTTACGGCGTGCAGGGGCGCTCATGGCAAAAACCGGACGGAAGCCATTTAGACCAACTGAAAAAGGTGATCAACAACCTGTCAAAAGGTATTGATGACCGTGGCGAAATCGTCACCTTTTATAACCCCGGCGAATTTGAATTAGGTTGTCTGCGTCCGTGTATGCATACCCACAATTTTTCGTTGTTAGGTGACACGCTGTATCTGACTTCGTACCAACGCAGCTGCGACGTACCGCTGGGACTCAATTTTAACCAAATTCAGTGCTTTGTTCTTTTAGCTTTGGTGGCACAAATTACTGGTCACAAGCCGGGCAAGGCCTACCACAAGATAGTGAACGCTCACATTTATGAGAACCAGTTGGAACTCATGCGTGATGTACAGCTGAAGCGAGAGCCTTTTCCATCGCCACAGCTGCATATTAACCCAGAGATAAAGTCTTTAGAAGACATTGAAACCTGGGTCAGCAAAGACGATTTCACCGTCAGCGGCTACCAGTGCCACGAACCCATTAAATACCCCTTCACAGTGTAGCCTGACGTTTACGTCAGGAGCGATGTCGAATACACGGCATCGCTTAATTATTTAGGCGGTATTTTTACTGGTGATGTGGCCTGACATAAATGTCAGACCACATCACCAGCGTAGGTTGCGTCATGGGTCATATGCGGCCAAGTTACTGTCTACCCAAGATTCGTTAATGTAAGCCCAATCGGGCGGGTATCGATTGTTACGCAGGTAACGATTCAAAGTTGAATAGGGCCATTCGGTAGCGTTTGAAACGTAACGGTGTTTTACCGGATTGTAGCAACAGTAAAGCAAATACATGTATAACTCTTTCTCATTACGAATTGTGTGCTCCCAATACCCTTTCTGCCATAGGCTGCTTAACTGCCGCTTTTGTCTACTTTTATTCTTATAGTGCTGACTATAATTTTTGGCGGAGAACTCAGGTAAAGCTTTAGAAGTTAAGGCCTTAATTTTAGACCATCGAACCGGAACATCAGTGTCCACTATTCGCAATACGCAATGCAGGTGATCAGGCATGACAACCCAGGCCTCTATTTCAAAAGGGTGAGTACGCATGGTTTCTTTCACGGCACTACGTAACGCAGCCAGAACATCGGGGTGTGTTAGTACCTTTTGTCTTTTGTGGGTGCAAACGGTAAAAAAATACCATCCACCTTCGTAGTATCTGCGTACATTAGTCATGCAGGTAATTAATAGCCATAACCCGGAAACGGTCAATTCCATTGTGTTGTAGGAAAACGGCGTATTGGTTGATGCAGCTTGGCATTGATGTAGCCTGACGTTTACGTCAGGAGCGATGTTGAACACATGACATCGCCTAATTATTTAGGCGGTATTTTAACTGTGGGTATATCTCACCTGACATAAATGTCAGGCTACGTCGGCGGGTATATCCACATGCAATGGCATCAGGTTGTGGCCTGCGCTAGAATAAAAGCATTCAACAATGGCCGGGAGCCTGAATCTATGACGTTAAAAGTCACTCTGTGCGATGACTCCAAGATGGCACGTAAGCAGTTACTTCGCACGCTGCCAGATGACTGGGATGCTGAGGTTCACCAGGCGGAACACGGCGAGCAGGCGCTGGCATGCGTGCGCGAAGGTCGCGCCGAAGTGCTGTTTCTGGACTTAAACATGCCGGTAAAAGACGGCTACGAAACTCTGCAGGCTATAAAAGAAGAGCAATTAGAAACTTTGGTTATTGTCGTGTCCGGTGACATTCAGCCCGAAGCTCAAAAGCGTGTGCAGGCGCTGGGGGCTATGGCTTTTGTGAAAAAGCCAATGAAGCCAGAAGACATACAAACTCTGTTGCAGCAATTTGGTTTGTACCAACCGGCCGCGGGTCAGCTTAAACTGGCCGATGAAACACCACAGGCTCCGGCGAATCCGCTGGATGTTTACCGGGAAGTATCGAACGTTGCCATGGGGCAAGCAGGTGATCACTTAGCCCGGGTGCTGGATACCTTTATTGAACTGCCTGTACCTAATGTCAATTTTATCGCCCCTTCCGAGCTGCACATGGCCATAGAGTCTATCGACACCAACAAGCAGGTGGCCGCGGTAAGTCAGGGGTTTTCCGGCAGCGGTATTCTTGGCGAAGCGCTAACGCTGTTTAATGACGCCTCTATTGACGATATTGGCAAGTTGTTGGGCGCTAAGCTTGGTGAAAGCGGCTCAATTAAGCAACAACGCATTGAGTCGTTAATGGACGTCGCGTCCATTTTGTCCTCGGCGTGTTTAAACGGCTTAGGCCAGCAACTGCATGTGGAATTTGCAGCTTCGCAGCCGGTGCTGTTAGGCGAACATCAGTCAATGCGGGAATTGATTAAACACGGCGAACATCGCTGGCAGAAAATTCTGGCAATAGAAATAGGTTATCAGTTACCGGAGCACAAACTGGCTTTCGACTTACTGCTGTTATTTCCGGCCGATGCGGTGAAAATTCTTGACCAGCAGCTGGCTCATTGGCTTCAGGGAGACGACGAATGATAGACGATATGGACGAACTGCACAGTAAACTGAGCATTCTGGGCGCCATTGATGTCGGTATTGTGGTTATTGATAACGACAACAACATTCAGATGTGGAACGAGTTTATGCAGAATCACAGTGGCCTGCGGCCTAGTGAAGTACGCGATAAAAACTTATTTCGCTGCTGTCCGGGTATCGAAGAGGCTTGGTTTCAGCGTAAAATTGACCGGGTGCGGCAGTTAAATTCGCGGGTGTTTATTACCTGGCAACAACGTCCTTACGTCTTTCGTTTTCGCCACAGCCGCCCAATAAGCGGGCAGAGTGAATGGATGTACCAGAATGTCACCTTAATTCCGCTGAAGAACCCGCGTGGTGAAGTGCACCAGGTGGGCATTATTATTTACGATGTGAGTGAACAACCCAGCCATGAGTGAAGAAGTACCTGATCAACGTTTTGGCGGCGTAAGCCGTGTATACGGACAAGCGTCGTTAACGCAGTTTCAGCAGTTACATATTGTGGTCGCCGGGCTTGGCGGCGTTGGCTCATGGGCGGTGGAAGCTCTGGCGCGTACAGGTATTGGTAAGCTAACGCTAATCGACCTGGACGATGTGTGTGTCACTAACATTAACCGACAGCTACCGGCTACCGATGACACCATAGGCCAGCTTAAAAGCGAAGTATTGGCGCAGCGGGTGAAAAGCATTAATCCTAACTGCGAAGTGCGGTTAATTGACGACTATTTGCTGCCGGAAAACTTTGAAGAATACTTAACCGGCGCCGATGCCGTGCTCGATGCCATAGACAGCGTTAATACTAAGTCGGCTTTAGTGGCCTGGTGTAAGCGTCGCAAGCTGCGCATAGTGGTGTGCGGCGGAGCGGGTGGGCAGATAGACCCTGGTATGATCCGCGTCGGTGACCTTGCCAAAGCCAAACAAGACCCGTTGTTGGCTAAGGTGCGCTCACAACTGCGCCGCGACTACGGCTTTTCCAAGAACCCCAAACGTAAATGGGGCGTTGACTGTGTCTATTCCGAAGAGCAGTTGCGCTATCCAATAATTTCCGGTGAACACGAAGGCGAAGTCACGCTGCAAAAACCGGGCTCCGGCACCATGCGCATGGACTGCAGCTCCGGCTTTGGCGCCGCCATGGTAGTCACCTGTAGCTTTGCCATGCAAGCCACTGCTACGTTATTGAAGCGGTTGACATCCAAAAAATAACCTTTTGCGTGGTATAGGTTGCAAAAATAGATTCGTTCGTCTATTTTGAGTGTAATATCACTCAATTTTAAGTGTGTGCCGTACATTATTATAACTATGTCCAAAGGCGGGTTAGCAAGTATTCCACGAAAGTTGAAACTCTGGGAGCTGTTATGAGCAAGAATAATCGGCTTGATGTCGAAGAGCGAGAAGCTCTTATTGAACGTATTGCGCTACAGCTATTACAGGGTGAAATAAGCCAGGGACAAGCGTTGCAGGAGTTCAGGAAAAAAATTACTGCAATGAATCAAAGCGACTATGCCGAGCTCACGAAAACTTCCCGAAAGACCGTTTCGGAAGTTGAAAATGACTTGGGTAATTATTCTAGTGATGTCATTAATAGACTGTTTAAGCCTTTTGGACTAAAAGTTGGCCTGGTTCCGGCATCCGCCCGGTTAAAGCGCCGTACATTGAAGGTATCGTGAGCGCGCCCGACGGTTATGGGAGCTACTGCGGAGGTGTGCAGCGCCAAGGATGGCGCTGCCCAAGCCCTACAGGGATGTATTCACGGGCGTCCTCCGCAGTAGTTCCTATAACCTCAGCGCTCTCTCACGCCTCAATAACCCGCAGCTTCAAGGTTTTGGCTACCTGGTACAGGCCGTTGCTGCGCGAGGGGCTGAGCGCGTTGTCCAGGCCTTCGGCTCGGTAAAAGGCGTCAATATCAAAGGCCGCTATTTCCGCTACAGGGCATCCGTCCAGCCGTTGTTGCAAAAGCGCCAGTAAGCCGCGCACAATGCGTGACTCCGAGTCAAAACGAATCACTACTGCCTCCACATCAGAGGTATCCAGCCACAGCCACACCTTCGCCTCGCAGCCACCCACCAGATGATCGTCATCACGACATTCCGGCGGGTATTCTGGTAGACTTTTAGCTTGTTGAACTAAGTGACGAAAAAGCTGTTCCCAGCTGGCCATGTAAACTCTCCCTTACGGAAATAGAGTTTTATTCTCCCATAACTTGTGAGATCGACGCCAGTCTAGGATAATGGCAACATAATAAAAACCAACATTCAGAACATTCCAGAAAAAGGAAGGCAACATGAAGATACTTGTCGCGGTTAAGCGCGTCATTGACTACAACGTCAAGGTGCGTGTTAAACCAGATCAGTCCGATGTCGATTTGGCTAACGTCAAAATGGCACTTAACCCATTCTGTGAAATTGCGGTAGAAGAAGCCGTGCGCCTGAAAGAAGCGGGCACTGCAGACGAAGTGGTGGTTGTTTCTATTGGCCCTAAAGCCGTGCAGGAACAACTTCGCACTGCTTTAGCCTTGGGCGCAGACCGTGCCATTCAGGTTGAAACCGACGACATGCCAGACTCTTTATCTGCCGCCAAAATCTTAAAAGGCGTCGTAGAGAAAGAAGGTCCGGACATGGTTATTCTGGGCAAACAGTCTATCGACTCAGACAACAACCAGACCGGCCAAATGCTGGGCGCCTTAACCGGTATGCCGCAAGGTACCTTTGCGTCTAAAGTGGAAGTGGGTGACGGTTTTGTTAATGTCACTCGGGAAATCGACGGCGGTCTGCAAACCGTTAAGCTGAATCTGCCAGCGGTTGTCACCACTGACCTGCGCCTGAATGAACCGCGTTACGCGTCGTTGCCAAACATTATGAAAGCCAAGCGTAAGCCGCTGGAAACCACAAATCCGGACGAACTGGGTGTGGAAGTTAAGCGCACTATTAAGCTGCTGAAAGTTGAAACGCCTGCTGAACGTAGTGCCGGTGTGAAAGTAGCTGACGTAGATGAGCTGGTCGACAAACTGAAAAACGAGGCGAAAGTATTATGAGCATCTTAGTGGTAGCAGAACACGACAATAACGCGGTTGATCCATCAACCCTGAAAACGTTAGCCGCTGCACAGAAAATCGGTGGCGAGATCGAGGTGCTGGTTGCCGGTAAAGGGTGCTCAACCGTTGCTGAAAACGTAGCAAAAGCCGACGGCGTGAAAAAAGTCATGCTGGCAGACAATGAAGCTTACGAGCATCAGTTGGCGGAAAACATCAGCGAACTGGTAGCCGACTTAGGTAAAAACTACAGTCACATTCTGGCTCCGGCCACAACTACCGGCAAAAACTTCATGCCGCGCGTTGCTGCATTATTAGACGTAGCGCAGGTGTCTGACATTATCTCGGTAGAAAGCGACGACACCTTTAAGCGTCCTATCTATGCGGGTAACGCTATTGCCACTGTGCAGTCAGAAGACAAAATCAAAGTCATTACCGTTCGTGCAACAGCCTTTGACGCAGTCGCAGAAGAAGGTGGTAGCGGCGACGTCGAAAACATCGATTCTGTTTTTAACAACGACAAATCTGAATTTGTTGAAGAGCAACTGGCCGAATCTGAACGCCCTGACCTGACCTCAGCAGAAATTGTTATTTCTGGTGGTCGCGGTATGCAAAACGGCGAAAACTTCCATCTGCTCGAAGACGTTGCTGACAAACTGGGCGCTGCCGTAGGTGCATCACGCGCTGCAGTAGACGCCGGTTTCGTACCTAACGACATGCAGGTTGGTCAAACCGGTAAAATTGTTGCACCGCAGCTTTATATTGCGGTAGGCATTAGTGGTGCTATCCAGCATCTGGCCGGTATGAAGGACTCTAAAGTCATTGTTGCCATCAACAAAGACGAAGAAGCACCTATCTTTCAGGTCGCAGACTACGGGTTAGTTGCCGACTTATTCGACGTACTACCGGAATTAAACAGCAAAATCTAACGCCTATAGAGCTGTTAAAATCGCTACTGACGCGCAGTTTTAGCCGTCAGTAGCGACATTTCCCCGCACTTTTTCTAACAACTTGTTATATTTTCGTGTTCATATACTTGCATATTTTTAACTCATCGGACATGATTCAGACATAACCGCCAAACAAGTTAAAAAGATTAGGTGGCTCACAATGAAAAGAAGAACAACTATGCTAAAAAAACTTCCTCTGGCTACGGCCATTGCACTGAGCTTTGCAGCATCAGGCCAGGCAGCTGACTTTGAAGTCGGCGATTATGAAATTAAATTCGATTCTATTCTGTCTTACGGCGCAGCGTGGCGTATGGAAGATCAGGCTAACCATCTGATTCATCCGGGTAACATGGCTGGCGGAACGGCAGGTTCTAGTGTCGGCGACGACGGTAACCTTAACTTCGATAAAGGTGACTTAGTCTCGTCGGTATTCAAAGGCGTACACGATTTAAGCATTGATGGCGGCAGTCATGGTGCCTTTATTCGTTTCAACTATTGGTACGATCATGTGGTTTCAGAAGAAAATATGCCGCATGGTCACGCGGGTAACAATTATTATCCTGATACCAAATTAAATGACGATATTTTTGACGATTACTCACAAGGTAAAGGTGTCGAACTATTGGATGCCTTCGTTTACGCTAACTTTGACTTAGGTGGCATGCCAACTAACGTTCGTTTGGGCCGCCAGGTATTAAGCTGGGGTGAAAGCTCTTTTATTTTTAATGGCATCAACGACATTAACCCGTTAGATGTTAACGCTGCTCGTCGTCCGGGCGCTGAAGTTAAAGAAGCCTTGCTACCCGTAGGAATGTTCAGTACTAGCATTGGTCTAACCGACTCGCTTAACTTAGAAGCGTTTTACCAGTATGAGTGGGATAACACCAAACTCGATGGCTGTGGTACGTATTTCTCAAGCGTTGATATTATTGGTGGTCCGGGTTGCGGCAAGGTCACGCTTAACCCCGAACTAACCGAAGGAAACTTTTTAAGCGACTTTGAGTCGGTACAAGCTGGCGCTTATATTGGTAGTAACCCAGTTTTAGAAGCCTCTGACAGCGGTCAGTGGGGTGCTAACCTACGTTACTACTCGTTAGATCTTGGTGCTGAATTTGGCGTTTATTATCTTAACCTGCATAACAATACGCCTATTATTTCGGCTTATAACTGGACAGAAGATCCTCGAGCGAGCCAGGAAGGCGTATCGCCTCTTGATCTTGGTTTTACCTGGTCTTCTCCTAATGGCTACCCTATTGATGGCCCCCGGTTAGTACTCGAGTACCCAGAAGACACCGAAGTGTATGGCTTTAGTTTTAGTACTAACTTAGGCCTATGGTCAGTTTCCGGTGAATACAGTTACCGTGATGGTGTGCCTGTGCAAATTAACACCACCGAAATTTTAACGACTGGTCTGCGTCCAAATGTGCCAAGTACCTTTTCAAACCGTTTTAATAACACCCCGTTTGGCGGTAATGGTTTAGCTCATGGTTATGACCGTTTAGACGTTAGTCAAACCCAGTTAAGCTTTGTGCGTTTTGTTGACCGCTTGTGGGGCTCTGATCGCATGACTTTCGTGGGCGAAGTGGCTATGAATAACGTTCACGACATGCCGGGATTACAAGAGCAACGTTATGGTCGTCTGCCATTGTATGGTAAGTGTTTAACTCAGGCTGATATGAACCCGCTTATTGGGGCAGCCGAGCAGGCTGGCCGTGGTGATGTTGCACAACAATTCCAAAGCCGAGTCGGTAATTGCGAGGGTTTTGCTACATCTACTGCCTGGGGTTACCGCACTCGCTTCCAGTTTGAATATTCAAACGTTTGGCAGGGCTGGGGTTTAAACCCAACTATTCAGTTTAACCATGACGTAAACGGCTACTCAACTAACAGTAACTTTATTGAAGGTCGTAAGTCATTAGGTTTGAATTTGGTAGCCGACTACCTGTCAACCTACAAGGTTAGCTTAGGTTACACCATGTATTCTGATGAAGAACTCGATCCGCTTTCTGACCGCGATTATGCGTCAGTCAGCTTCTCATACGCGTTCTAATACATTGATTCACACCGTGAATCACGATAAAACCGTCTCTACTGAGGCGGTTTTTTTATTATGTAGCCTGACATTTATGTCAGGAACAATATCTCACCTGACATAAATGTCAGGCTACATCACGGCAGGTTACATTTTCCGGGAGAACAACAATGAAAAAATGGATAATAACAGCGGCGGCGCTGATGCTTTCGGGCACAGCGGTAGCCCAGGAAAAACTCCAGTTAGAAGACATCTTTACGCTGGAATACGCATCATCACCGACTATTCACCCCAGCGGCGAATGGACGGTATTTGTCCGCCAGTCTATGGACATAAACAACGACCGCAAAGTGGGGCGCTTATGGGCCAGCCTGCCTGACGGCGATATTCGGCCGTTAACCGGTAGTCAGGGCAGTGAAAGCCAGCCGGTCTGGTCACCCAGTGGTGACCGCTTAGCGTACGTCTCAACCGAAACCGGCTCCCCGCAAGTGCATATTTACTGGGTCGATTCCGGTGACAGCGCGGCAGTTACTCAGCTAACACAAGCGCCGTCTGGCTTAAGCTGGTCACCCGACGGCAGCCAAATTGCGTTTTCCATGTTTACACCTAAATCGCAACCGGCACCGGTCAGCTTACCGGGCAAACCCGAAGGTGCCGACTGGACTGCTGCGCCTAAGTATATCGATAAAGGCAACTACCGTTATGACGGCGGTGGTTATGCCAAAGACGGACACCAGCAAATCTATGTTATTCCGGCGACCGGTGGCTCTCCGCGTCAGCTAACAGACGAAGAATTTAATCACGGTGGGCAACTATCGTGGTCGCCGGACAGTAAGCATATTTTCTTTTCGGCAAACCGCCGTGACGACGCTTTTCGCCAGCCGGTTAACAGCGAAATTTATCGTTTAACGCTGAATAATAAAGGAATCACTGCTATTACTGACCGCGACGGCCCCGATGGTTCGCCAAAAGTTTCACCTAATGGTGAACGTATTGCGTTTACCGGTTATGACGACACTAAAATGAGCTTTCAGGCCTCTAATTTGTATGTCATGGACTTAGACGGTTCCGACGTAGAACTGCTGACTGAAGACTTAGACCGTGATGTTACAGGGTTTGAGTGGGACAGCGATAGCGAAGGCATTTACTTTTCCTACGACAACAATGGGATCGGACAGCTGGCGCGAACCGACTTAGACGGAGATCATACCCAACTGACCAACAGAGTCGGCGGTCTGTCTTATGCCCGTCCTTATGGAGGCGGCGACTTCAGCGTAGCCAAAAACGACCGTATCGCTTTTACTATTTCAAACCCAATGCGCCCGGCTGAACTGGCCTTGTGGAATGACGGTAATGTGCAGCAGTTAACACGCTTGAACGAGGACGCACTGGCGCATAAAGAACTCGCTAAAGTGGAAGAAATTAACTATAAGTCCAGCGTCGATGGACTCGACTTACAAGGTTGGATTGCTTATCCACCGGGTTTCGATAAAGACAAAGACTACCCGTTAATGTTGGAAATTCATGGCGGTCCGCACACCAACTATGGCCCACGCTTTGCCGCTGAGATTCAGTTGTTTGCTGCGGCTGGCTACGTTGTGTTGTATGCCAACCCGCGCGGCAGCACCAGCTATGGTTCTGACTTTGCTAATGAAATTCACCACAACTACCCAAGTAATGACTACAACGACTTAATGGACGGAGTTATTAACAAAGGCTTTATCGATAAAGATGAGCTTTACGTTACCGGCGGTAGTGGTGGCGGCGTGTTAACCGCGTGGATAGTCGGCCATACTGACCGTTTCAAAGCGGCAGTGGTAGCGAAGCCGGTTATTAACTGGTACAGCTTTGTGCTAACAGCCGACATGTACAATTTCTTCTATCAGTACTGGTTCCCGGGTCTGCCGTGGGACAATATGGAACATTACATGAAGTATTCGCCTATCAGCTACGTCGGCAATGTGACGACGCCAACCATGCTACTGACCGGTGAAAACGACTACAGAACGCCAATGTCAGAAACCGAGCAGTACTATCAGGCACTGAAATTGAAAGGTGTGGACACCGCCATGGTTCGTATTCAGGACTCAGGCCACGGTATTTACGCGCGGCCCAGTAACCTGATGAACAAAGTAGCTTATATTCTGCATTGGTTTGAAAAATACAAAGGAAAGACAAAGTAGCCTGACATTCATGTCAGGTGGAATGCCGTTCCTGACGTAAACGTCAGGCTACGCGTCTGATAATATTATTCAGAAAAAATGACTACCGGAGGCTCATTGCAGGTTGTTCTGTAGTGAGCCTCTTAACTACCCATCAATTGCGTCGCTAGCAAAAACCGTGTTTAATACGCATATATTTTCCATATCCTTTTCTGCGTACACACAGCTTAAAAGTGTATCCAAAAACACTCATCTATAAAGAAAAAGCATTGCATGAATTACAAAACCTTTTTGATTAATTTAGATCGCTCTAGGCAACGGCTGTCCGACGCTAAAGCACAGCTTGATGCTTTAAATATTCCATTTGAACGTGTCAGTGCCGCTGATGGAAGTAAACTGACGGAATCTGAGCGAGCCTGTTTTGATAAATCAACGGCTCAGCAGCGTTATCATTATGATCTGACATGGGGCGAAGTCGGTTGTTATTTAAGCCATATTCGCTGTTGGCAGAAAATTGTCGATGAGAAGCTCGATTACGCCGTCATTTTGGAAGATGATCTGCATCTCAATGAGGATTTCGTTAAAATCCATGGCGTTTTGGAACAACTGGAATACCCCTGGTCATTTATTAAACTAGGCAATCCGTTTAAGTCTCGACAGGAAACCCCCGTTGAAAAGCAGGGCGGATTTAGTCTGGTGAGTTACGACAAAGCGCCATCCGGAACGTGCGCCCAAGTGGTCAGCTATGAAGCCGCCAAACGTTTGCTGGCTTCAAGATCAAATTTCTTCCGTCCCGTCGACGTGGATTTACAATGGCAATGGGAAGTACCGATTAAAGTGCTGGGACTAACCCCTTATGTTGCAGGGCATAATCTAAGTTTCGCAAGCGAAATTCAGCAAATTGAGCAACGTAAAGACAAGCAAAAAAGGCGCTGGGTGCGCCTGCGAGAGCAATTGAGATTTTATTACCATTCAAAATTACGCGGAGAATAGTATGCAGGCTCTTATTCATGTTATCCCTACATTAAGTAGTGGAGGAGCGGAAAAGGTTTGTATGCGCTTACACCAAACCGCGCTTGAACAGGGGTATTCGTCGCACTTAATCGTGCTAAGTGAAATTTGTACATATGATATTAAGGACATACCCAATATTCATCGTTTACCGTTGAGTAACGCAAAAAACCTTGATTTTATTTGGAAGCAAAAAAAAGCTCTGCGACTGTTATCCTCACGAATTCAACGTATTGAGCAGGAAGAAGGGGTTTTGGCTGTATTCGGTCACCTAGACGAAGCTAGTATGTTACTTCAGAAACTCGCTATTGATGCCCCCGTTTTACATATCATCCATACATCAATCGCGAAAGAATTGGCCAGTTACCGTCGTATGAGCTGGTTGAAATTTATACGTCTCAAGCGCAAGAAAAAAGCTCTTGTCGGCCAGCACCTCATTACGGTTTCACCGTCGTTAAAAGCTGAAACAGAACAAGAATCATGGCTTAAGCCATTGAGTATAAAGGCTATATTTAATCCTTTTGATATTCAAGAAATTCGCTCTCTTGCGAAAGTGGATAAAAAGCCACCCGTAGCTGAGCCCTATATTATTCATGTAGGTCGATACGCTAAGGCTAAGCGCCATGATATTTTGTTTGATGCATTCCAACTGATTTTACGTAAAACCCCGAGCCTGAAGTTAGTGCTGTTATGCCGTGTGTCAAAAAAGTTAAAAAAGGAATTGGCACGCCGTGATCTCACAGATAATGTCATTCTTCCCGGACAGGTAGACAACCCGTATTACTGGATGAAACATGCCAAATTACTTTTACTGAGTTCCGACTATGAAGGGTTATCAAATGTGCTTGTTGAAGCGTTAGCCTGTGAAACTCCCGTTGTGTCAACGGACTGCCCTTCAGGGCCAAGTGATGTTTTACTGGGGTTTCATGAAGATTGGTTAGTGCCTTGCCGCGATGCTACTTCATTAGCCGAACGCGCCAATGAGCTCATTGAGACTGCTCCGGAAGTTGATTTACAGGCTTGGCCATTACGTGAGGAAATAGAGCCCAAACGGGTACTGGAGCACTATATTGCAGCCGCAAAGACAGCAGGGGCTAGCGTATGAAAATAGTACATGCCATTTTGACACACAGCTTCGCTGGTAGTGAACGGCATGCGGTAGAACTGGCTAATCTGCAGGCGGAGGTCGGGCATGATGTCAGTATGATCTTGCATCGCCGGGGTACTGAGCAACGCGACAATGCCATTATCCAGCATATTAATAAGAACGTTACTATTCATGTAGTGAGTGGTTGGCGTTGGTTGGCAACCTATCGGTGCCGTCAGCTCATAAAAAAGATTAGCCCCGACGTTGCACATGCGCATTTAAGTGCGGCCTGTAAAGCATTGAAAGGTCTGCAAAGCCGGTGCTTAAGGGTTTCAACCTTACATATTCACTATAAGCCTCAACAACACGCTCATCTAGATGCTCTTATTGCTATTGCACCCTGGCAACTTGAGGCGATTCCTACAACTTTGCGACAGCATTGCACCCAGATAGATAACTGGAGCAAGCCCGTGGCCGCCAGCGTTGATGCACGCCAGCGGTTGCGCAGAGAGCACGGCATCGCCGATGATGCGATAGTTTTTGGTGCGCTAGGCCGTGTTGTCGCCAGTAAAGGACACGAAACGCTAGTTGATGCTTTTAACTTAGCTGAGGTGCCTAATAGCCGTCTGGTAATTGTTGGTGATGGAAAAAACTGGCAGTCTATTAGAGATAAAGCTGACGATAGCATTATTATGCCGGGGTTTTCTCAACAGCCGCAGGACTGGCTGGCGTGTTTTGATGTCTTTGTGAGTGCAGCCAACAGCGAACCTTTCGGATTGGTTTTCCTTGAGGCAATGCATGCTGAGCTTCCGGTTGTCGCAACCGCTTCAGAGGGCGGAAAGTATTTACAATCATATTTCGGCTATCCGTTAAGTGAAATTGGTAACGTGCAACAACTGGCAACTCAAATGCGTCAGGCGGCTGAGAACTCTTCTCCGGTAAGCTATGATATGAGTAATTTCGAACCGCAGGCTAAATGTGCAGAAGTTATTAGCTTTTATCAGCAGCAGTTGAAGCGGTTAGTACAACATCGGTAAGTTAGTTAGAATAAATAACACCAGTTATCAAGCGGACGGCTATGTCACAAATTTTAGTTACCGGAGGCGCGGGTTATATTGGTTCTCATACCGTGGCTGAATTACTCACTGCAGGGCACCAGGTGGTTGTGCTGGATAACTTAGTTAACAGCTCTGAGCAGAGTCTGAGGCGAGTGCAGGAAATTACGGGCAAGCCGCTGACCTTTATTCAGGGCGATGTGCGCGATACCGTTAAAGTAGCGGAAATTTTAGCAACTCACGAAATCGACAGCGTTATCCATTTTGCCGGACTAAAAGCCGTAGCCGAGAGCGTGAACAAGCCTCTGGAGTACTACGATACGAATGTAAACGGAACTTTGTCTTTATGTTCGGCAATGCATAAGTCTGGAGTGAAAAGCATCATTTTTAGTTCATCAGCAACGGTTTATGGCGCTGAAGCGCCTGTGCCTTATGTTGAATCTATGCCGCGAGGCAGTACGTCCAACCCTTATGGGGAGAGCAAAGCCATAGTGGAGCGTATACTCACCGACTTAGCTCATGCAGACCCGGACTGGTCGGTCAGCTTACTTCGCTATTTTAATCCTATTGGCGCGCACCCCAGCGGACTCATTGGTGAAGACCCAAAAGGTATTCCTAATAATTTGTTGCCCTTTATCACACAGGTAGCCATAGGGCGAAGAGACAAGTTATCCATTTTTGGAAACGACTACCCGACCGAGGATGGTACCTGCGAGCGTGATTATCTTCATGTAGTCGATTTAGCTAAAGGCCACCAGGTGGCTGCTGAGAAATGTGCGCAGCACTCGGGAGTACATACCTACAATTTAGGAACCGGTCAGCCAGTGTCGGTGCTGAACATGGTTAAGGCCTTCGAGAAGGCGAATAATGTGTCAGTACCTTTTACCTTTGAAACGAGAAGACAGGGTGACTTAGCGGCATTCTGGGCAGATACCGCGAAAATTCAGCAAGAACTAAACTGGACGGCACAACACAGCCTGGAAGATATGGTGAGAGACGCGTGGCGGTGGCAACGCCAAAACCCTAATGGTTATGAAACGTAATTAATTGTAGCCTGACACAAAACAAAGGAATAGGACCATGCCCTGGAGCACTCTTTTAGCCGAAGAAAAGCAGAAGCCTTATTTTCAGCAACTGTGGCAGCGCGTAGAGCAAGCGCGGCAGGAAACCGTGGTGTACCCGCCCAAAGAAGACGTATTCAACGCGCTTAAGCTGACCGACCCGGAAAACATTAAAGTGGTTATTCTGGGGCAGGACCCATACCACGGCCCCGGTCAGGCGCATGGTTTGAGTTTTTCGGTACCCGAAGGCGTAAAGTTTCCGCCGTCGCTGCGCAACATGTTTAAAGCCATAGCCACAGACTACCCCGACACCGTCTTACCGCAGCATGGCGATTTAACCGAATGGGCTCAGCAAGGCGTGCTCCTATTGAATACGGTACTTACCGTAGAGCAGGGCAATGCACACAGTCATGCCAGCTGGGGTTGGGAAACCTTCACTGATACGGTTATCAGCAAGGTGTCAGCGGCTACCGATCATGTGGTGTTTTTGCTCTGGGGGGCGCACGCGCAGAAGAAGATACCGCTTATTGACGGCAACAAGCATTGCATACTGACTGCTCCGCACCCATCGCCGCTGTCAGCGCATCGCGGTTTTTTCGACGCTAACCATTTCCGCAAAACCAACGATTACTTGCAGGAACACGGGCGTCAGCCCATTCGGTGGGTGTAGCTCACGTAACATTAAACAAACCGCTGCAGCAGCTTGGCGACCATGGGGTGTTCGAACGGGCGCTTCAGGGTTATGGCGTAAAAATGCTCGAACACATTGGGCAGGGTTAAATAGCGTTTCAACTGCCCGCTGGTCAGCTCGTCCCGCACCACAACGTCCGGAATCACCGCCAGTGCGCCGGTATCCCTGGCTAACAGGCGCAGCATCGCCATATCGTCGGCCTCGGCCAGCACCCGTGGCTGCCAGTTGTATTCCGCACTGAGCATATCGAATGCCGCCCGCAGCGGCATATTCTCCGGCGGCAACACCCAGTTATTATTACGTAAAGCCACATCGGTTAACTGCTCAATGCCACGCCCGGGCGGTCCAATAACAGACACCGGCTGCCGCGCCAGTAAACGGCTCTGCCACAGCTGCTTGTCGCTGCCGCGCACACTGGTATTGGCCAGCGCAATATCAATTTGATGATCCGCCAGCTCATTGAATAGCTGGTCCGGCGTCATCGAATGCAGCCGGTACTGAACATCCTGCTGGTGTATCAGCTCATGAATAAAAGCTTCCACAAAGTTACGCGACATAGTCGAGGCATGACCAATACGCACAACCAAATCACTGCCGTCCATGCCTTGTTTTAGCTGGTTAACCAGGTTTTCACCTTCGTGAAAAATGCGGTCGGCATACTGGCGCGCAATGTATCCGGCCTGAGTCAGCACTAACTTACGCCCTGTGCGCTCAAACAGTGGGGTACCCAGCCACTCTTCCAATTGTTTTATTTGCGCCGACAACGCCGACTGCGACACATGAAGCTTCTGCGCGGTTTGGGTTAAATGCCCGTTTTCTGCCACGTGCCAAAAATAATAAAGGTGTTTATAATTCATCGGGCTTACCAACCGTTCACTTAAAACGAATGAAATTATAGTTTATATCTATTTTACTTAACATCAAGCCAGCCTCCATAATTACTCCAAATAAGACACACGAGGCGCATTCATGGCAGAATGGTTGACACTATCGGGCATACGACCGGTTTTACTGGTGCTGGTTGCAGTATTAGCGTGGGTCGTTACGCGCTACGCCTTCAGAAATTTCCGGCTGGATCCGCGCCGCCGCTCATTCGTCACCAAGCTGGTTGGCTGCCTTACAGCGGTCTTCATTCTTATTGTCAGCAATAACCTTATTGTCTTTTTCGCCGCCTGGATGGCAATAAGCCTGCAGTTGCACAGCCTGCTTATGTTCTACCCTGAACGCGACCGCGCCGTACTGGCTGCGCACAAAAAATTCATTCTGGCACGCTGCTCCGAAACCTTTCTGGGCACGGCGTTTATTATTATGTACTTAACCACCGGCAGTCTGCAGCTGGACACGGTTTTGCAGCAGTTCGGCACTGCCCCCACGCACCTTTCTCAGCACATTGCCGCGTTGTGTCTGGTTATGGCGGCTCTCATTAAATGCGCCCAGCTACCCTTGCACGGCTGGCTCATTCAGGTGGTTGAAGCACCAACCCCGGTTTCTGCTTTACTGCATGCCGGCATTATTAACCTGGGCGGTTTTTTGCTGCTGGCAACCGTACCACTATGGAGTAACAGCGCGCCGGCCGTATGGCTGCTGTGTCTGGTGTCGGCGGCGTCGTGCTGCTTTGCCGCCCTTATTATGGCCACCCGCATTAGCATAAAAGTGCGTTTAGCCTGGTCTACCAGCGCGCAAATGGGGCTTATGCTGCTGGAAATTGGTCTGGGTTATTATGACTTAGCCCTACTGCACCTGGTGGCGCACTCAGTGTATAAAGCCCATGCGTTTTTGTCGGTAAGCGAGGTCGCAATAATAAAGCAGCCTCAGGCCCGGTCGTTGTGGCGTATTGGTGTTGTCTTTATAGCGTTTCAGGGAATTATTGCCGCCGCCTGCTGGTGGTTTCTCGGTAACCCTAAATGGCTTCCGTCGGCGTTACTCGCCATGGCGCTAACTACCTTATGGATGAACCTGCATCAGAAGCTGCTGCGAATTGCGGTGTCGGCGTTAACTGTCGTAGTTTACCTTTTGCTGGGTGCGTTGGCGCATCAGATTATTGAGCCGCAGCCACCATTCAGTAACGTCTGGCTGGAACCCGCGGTAACCCTTATGTTTAACGCCTTCGCCTTTACCTACTGGCTGGTGCATCACACGCCGTCGCACCGGCTTAGCCAGCGCTGGTTCATTACCTTAAACGCCGGGTTGTATCTAGACGAATGGTTAACGCGGCTGGTGCTGTGGCTCTGGCCCAGTCACCCCATTCACTATTACCAGCGGCAGGGTCGCATTCAGCAGGAGAAACACTCATGAGCGCAGCGAATCGTTTAGCGACTATTGCCGAACAAGTGAGTAAAGCCATTGCGCCGCAGTGGCCGTTGTCTCAGTGGATAGCGGTTAACCCCTTCTGGCATTACCGCCAACAGCCGGTAGCCGGTGTTGCTGCGCACTGGCGTTACAGCGCCGGAACGCGTTTGCTCATGAGCCCGGACTTTTACTGGCAACAATGGCAGCAAAACCGAATAGACGCAGCGCTGGTCACCAACAAAATGGTAAACGAGCTGGAGCAGCGGTCCCTGCTAAAAGCGCAACTGCCGCAGTGGCGTAACCTAAGCCAGTTGGTGGACAAATACACGCGGCGTCGCCGCAAAATGCGCTGGAACGACGAGGTGGTGCTGCAAATTAGCCAAACCTGTGGCTTATTTATGCAGTTTCCAACCCGCTTTCAGCAGGCCGGTAAAGACAGCTCGTTGTATCAGCATTGGCTGACTATTTCGCGTGCCGATCGCGGCATTGAAACCTTAATGGACGAGGCTGAACTCACCGAATTGTTCGCACAATTGCCGGATGACCCACACAAGCTTATTCAAGTGTGCCATGACAACTTTTTAAGTGACGCGTCAGATTACGCTCTACGCTGTTACAGCCAGGCGCTTATCAGTGACTTATGGGGTTGGGCTGCCGCATTTGCGTATCAGGACGCCCGTCAGGACAGCCAGTGGGTATTCGAGTTGTTGTGCATTCGGCTGGCCTGGGAATATATTCTGTGGCAGCTGGCCGAGCGCACCAATACTAAGGTTTACCAGCAGCTGCAGCAGGCTTTAAGCGCACAAATTGAAAATTGTGAAGGGCAGGTGGCTCATATTGAGCAGCACAATAGCTTATTGTGGCAGTGGCAGGCAGCTTACGAACGCTCGCAGCTAAGCAGGTTGCAGTTTAAACCCGACACGGCAGAAGAGAACAACACGCCGGACGTGCAAGCGGTGTTCTGCATTGATGTGCGCTCAGAGCGTTACCGCCGTGCGCTTGAGCAGGCCGGAAAAAGCCTGGGTAGCTACGTACAAAGTAAAGGCTTTGCCGGATTCTTCGGTGTGCCGCTGGCCATTCAGCGCAAAGGCCGCGATGTTCCTCATGTACCGGGGTTACTGCAACCGGCGTACTACATTAAAGCACCAGCGCGTAAGCAATCGGTTGGTTCCTTATTAAGCAATATGTTCAATGCGCCGGTCTCCATGTTCAGCGGCGTTGAAGCACTGGGCTTAAGTAAACTGAAGTCCTTACTCACCGGAGTGCCCGGACAACTGGCTACAGCTAATAATGCGTACATTGCCGATGGCAGCATTTGTGAGCACAGCGGTGAAGCGTCAATAGAATCGCTGGTGAATATATGTCAGCAGGCTCTGGCGGGAATGCAGTTTGAGCGTTTTGCGCAGCATATTGTGCTGGTCGGGCATGGCTCGCATCACAGCAACAATGCTCAACGAGCAGGACTTAACTGTGGCGCCTGCGGTGGTCAAACCGGTGCGTTAAGTGCCCGGGTGCTAGTACGGCTGCTTAATAATCAGAATATTCGTGAGCATTTACGCGAGCAGGGCGTTGCTATTCCTGAAGCTACCCAGTTTCATTCCGCTCTGCACGAAACCGTCACCGACAAGGTTATCTGGTTATCTAATAACGTGCCGGACAGCGTCAAACAAGTGTTCCGCGCAGCAACAGAAAAGCTAACCCAGGCCTGCGGCGAGTCAGAAAAAGACCGTAAAAAACGTTCCGGCCATTGGGCTGAACTACGCCCGGAGTGGGGGCTGGCTGACAACAATATCTTATTTTTCGGACAGGCTGAGCGGCTAACCTCTGCTGAAACTATCGGCAGTAACTTTCTGCACGACTACAACAGTATCAATGACCCTGACGGAGAGCTGCTGGCTCAGCTCATGAGCGCGCCGGGGCTGGTCGCTAACTGGATAAACTGGCAGTACTACTGCTCAGTAACCGAGCCCAAACAACTGGGTAGCGGTAATAAGTTGCTGCATAACCGGGTAGCTAACGACATTGGCGTTTTTGAAGGCAACGGTGGCGACTTGCGCCAGGGGCTGGCCTGGCAGTCGGTGCATAACGGTAGTGATTTTGTGCACCGGCCCATGCGCCTGCAGGTTATTGTCGAAGCCGACGAAGCCACCATTCAGCGGGCGCTGGCCAAGGCTGTCGCTTTTAACGAACTTTTTGAACAACAGTGGATCAATCTGCATCGACTGAACGCGCGAGGTGAACTATGTCCAGTGACAACACCAATAACAGCAAAATGACAGCGACAACCTGCCATACCCTGAAAGCCTTTTATGACTGCGTGCGCTCGCGACCGTTTAACCAGCCCTTCGCCCTGCGCTACAACGACGGCAGCATCGACCAGGGGCTAAACTCCGAAGAAGCCGCCAAAGAAAGCCTCCGCGCCCACCACAACCCCTACCTCGAACAACCCGTTGTTGTTGAGTGGTAATAGCCTGGCATGTCTATCCTATTACCAATGCCGACTTATCTATGGAGTATATTAAAACGTAAATTTTAAAATTTGCGTTTTCTTTGTTTTTTTACTATATTTAAATTCAATTGTTCGCTTTGGATAACAGTAATGGCAAGGGTTAGAGTACCACCTTCTATGGAAAAACTATTTTCAGAATTTCCACCTGAGGCGGTTTTTAAAGCAATGAAAACTTATAGTATCACCAACTCGAAAGGTGAGTACTTACCGTGGGACAAATTCAAGTGGCGGGTTAAAAAAAGCGATAACGCAGAGCTCGCATGGTTAGCAACCAAAATTGCCAGAACCAATGTGAGTCGCAATTTGCTAGAATTATGCATTATCAATGACGCATCTTGCTTTAAAGCCTGTATCCCCGACTCTCTACAGGCAAAACTCCATTATATTGATAAGCTGACCGGAGGTTCGCAAAGCGTTTCCGATCATCCTTTCTTCGGAAAGCAGGAAAAGAATGCCTATTTAGTCCAAAGTTTATTGATGGAAGAGGCTATTACGTCTTCGCAACTGGAAGGAGCGTCGACAACGCGCAAAGTTGCGAAAGAGATGCTTGAATCGGAGCGTCAGCCACAGAACAAATCCGAACAAATGATCGCTAATAACTATCGTTTAATGAAGCGGGCGGTCAGTCTGAAAAGTGATGAATTAAACATTCCTCTTATTTTGGAGTTACATGAGATAGCGACCCATAATGCTATCGATAATGACGCGGTTCCGGGTGAGTTCAGAACGAGCGACGATATTGATATACGCGACCAATATAACGACGTAGCGCATGTGCCGCCGAAAGCGAGTAGCCTACAGGAACGTATGGAAAAGCTGTGTCAGTTTGCCAATGAAGAGCACGGACAACTTAACTCGGATAATTTCATTCATCCTTTAGTCAAAGCTATCATTCTGCACTTTATGGTGGCCTATATTCACCCGTTTGGCGATGGCAACGGACGTACTGCAAGAGCTTTGTTTTATTGGTTTATGCTGAAGTCGGGCTACTGGCTGTTCGAGTATGTGTCCATTAGTAAACTGATTCAGGAAAAACGTACCGACTATGATCAGGCGTTTTTATACACCGAAACTGACGATAATGACCTAACGTACTTTCTGTATCATCAGGTCGGCATTGTGGTGAAGGCCGTTGATGCGCTACGCGACTACATAGAGCGCAAACAAAAAGAAATATTCGAGTTCATGAATTGGGTTGAAAAAAGCTCTGTTGCCAAAGCTCTAAAAAGGGGGCAACTGGACATATTAAAAGAAGCGGTGAAGAACCCGGGGCGGGTATTCACCGTGAAAACCGTGGCAAACAACCTTGGATGTAATGAGAATACCGCACGGACCTATTTAAACGACCTCGCCAAGCGAGACTTGCTATTGGTGGGTAAAGCCAGCAAAGGCAAAGCCATGCGTTACATTGCGCCCGCTGATCTTGCCGAACGGCTGTAGTCGTACTCCTGACGTAATTACGTCAGGTGCGGTATCTATTCAACAAAGTAGCTAACAGGAAGGTTAAAATATCCGGCAAAGCCTTTCGCTTGGTTTAGGTTGACAGTGCGCTTGCCGTTTAATAGCTCGCTTATTACGCTTTGAGGCGCTATATTCGCTAAGTCTTTTTGCTTTATAGAGCGCGCTTTCATAAGCATTTTTAGCTTATCGGCAACTGGAACCGTAGGCATTTCCATTTGATTTTCAAATTCTTCGATGCGATCAGAAATTGCGTTAGCAAACACTAGCACAATATCGTTTTCGTGCTGAGCCAAATCCATTAAGTAGTCCATAACAGCGGCTCTATCAATAAGCTCTTTTTCAGACTGAATGGGTGTATAAGTGTAATGAAAAAGTTCAACGGCAGTTCCAGCAAACTCCGTTGCTGTAGCACTTATTGCAGAAGCTACTTGCCCTAGTGCGACCATTTCGTCCTGTTGAGCGTTCATAGTCATTACCTTTTTAATTTGGTTGTAAGAATGCGCATTAAGAGAGCTTTGACTAAAAATATGACACCATAAATCTAACCCTGCTTGCCACTGAGGGTATTGAAGCATGGCATTTTTTACTCGCTTCTTTGTGATAATTCTCAAAATGCATCCTATGCTGATAAAAATATCGCATTTTGCGATATTTAGCAACTTAAAGTGAAACTAAGATTTCGGTGAACCAAGTAACAAGGCTACACAAGCCGGTATGGGAAAAGAATCAGACAAAGCATACTGTGCTGTATGAAAAAGCCATGCGCTACATTGCGCCCGCTGATCTCGCCGAGCGGTTGTAGCTGATCTTATTTACATTCGTTTTAAAATTCATTCGTTCAAATGAATTTTGGATTTAAAAACTCGGGTATTGTCTATTTTCATTCTTTCGAGTGAATTATGTTGATTTTCTGCATTCTTAGATCTATATTCACTCAATCTAATGAATTAAGAACCGCACCTGATGCAATAGCATCAGGCTACAAGGCTTTCGCATCGGGTTGCACGGTGCATGTAGCCTGACGTTATTACGTCAGGTGCGGTCCAGAAAAGGAGCACCCATGTTGCTGGAAGCAAAAGACACAAAAACCATCGGGCGCATTGCAAAAATCGTGCGGCAGCAACAAGAGCTGGATCAGACAACAGCTGGCGCTTTTGCAGGCTGTGGCATTAATTTTGTGAGTCAATTCGAAAATGGCAAGCCAACAGTGCAACTGGAAAAAGCCCTAAATGTACTGAATGCGCTTGGCATAAGAGTCTACCTAGACATTCCTGACAGTGTTTCAAGTAACAAGCTCACAGAATTAACCGGACAGTCCAATCATGAGTAGTTCACTTGTCGAAGAGCGAAAACTCGACGTTTACATTAACGACAAGCCTGTTGGGCAGCTAAAAGAGCACAACGGGCTTTGGGTTTTCGAGTACACGCAAAGTTGGCTAAAAGACCCCAAAAGTTTTGCTTTAACGCCCTCGCTAATCCTAAACAAAAAAGAGCACATAGATACCGGAACGCAACGTCCCGTACAGTGGTTTTTTGACAACCTTCTGCCAGAGGAAAAAGCTCGGGAGGTTCTGGCAAAAGACTACGACTTAGACAAAGAAGACGCGTTTGCTCTGTTAGAAGCAATAGGCGGAGAGTCTGCCGGAGCTATTACATTATTAAACCCCGGAGAGGCTTTACCGCCGGGTGACCTGTTCCCGTTAACCGACGGTGACATTAGCCGTCGTATTCATACGCTTCCGAAAGGACAAATGAATAGCAAACAGCGCAAGCGTATGTCGCTGGCTGGCGCTCAGCATAAAATGTTGTTGGTTATTAACGACGAAGGCCGGTTCGAACCCAGCGGAGAAACACCCTCTACCCACATTTTAAAACCAGAGCATACCCAACCCGAATTTTACTGGTTTACCGTTCGTAACGAATATTTCGTGATGACGCTGGCACAGCGGTGCCAGCTAATTGTGCCTAAAGTTTCTATAGATTACGTGCCAGAACCCATATACATCGTTGAGCGTTTTGATCGCGCAGGCACTTACCCAAATACCCAGCGTTTACACGTTCTTGATGGCTGCCAAATGCTGGATATTTCAGCATCTGCGAAATATCGTGCAAGCAACGTAACAGCGTTAAAACGCTTGGTCGATATGACCCGGGCACCAGCACAAACGGCTTTTCGACTGTTTCGTTGGGCGCTGTTTAATTTTCTTGTCGGCAATGGCGATGCGCACCTTAAAAATTTAACGTTTCGCTACAGCGTAAATGACTGTCAGTTAATGCCTCATTATGATTTGCTCTCTACAGCGGTATACGCTGACGCAAGAGATCATGTCAACGAAGAGCTGTCGCAACCCATTGGCGACGCTCATCATTTTGGGCAGGTGACACGACAATCTGTTTTAGCGTTCGCAGAGGACTTAGGGCTTAACAAGTTCGTCGCAGAGCGAGAAATAGAGCGGCTGTGCAGAAGCATTCAGCAAGAAGCCGACAAACTTATCACCGAGCTTGAGCAACAGCCCAATTTTGAGTCAAAAGCCAGCGAGTTGCAGCTGTTGCGCAATATACGATACCGCTGTATTGGTGAATTCGCGAGCCAACTCAGCTGACGACTATCCCATACCGATCTTTTATTTTCGCAGCCAACGGCAAACGCGCGTCGGGCTCTCCGTGAATTAAGCGTATGCGCTTCACCGGCTCTTCGGTGGCGTCTATAAAGTCTAAAAGCTCTTGTTGGTCGGCGTGAGCGGAGTAGCCGCCTAAGGTGTAAATGCCCGCCTTTATGTAAACACGCTCGTGGTCTAAGTCGACATAACCACCGCGCGGACCGTAGGTTTGTATATCGCGCCCCGGGGTTCCGGCGGCCTGGTAGCCCACAAACAACACATCGGTGCGCGAATCGGGCAGCAAGGCTTTTAAGTAATTGAGCATACGTCCGCCGGTGCACATACCGCTGGCGGCAATAACAATGCAGGGGTCGCCGCTGCTTTTTAAATAATTCACTACGCGCTCATGGTCACTGTGGTCGTCTACCGTCATCATACGGTCGAAGTTTAACGGATGTCGGTCTTCGTCAACCCGTGCCAATGCCTCTTCGTCCCACAACGCCTTCATGGCTCGGTACTGTTTGGTAAATTGCGCGGCCAGTGGCGAATCTAAAATAACCGTCATTTTGTGCCATACGGCATCCGCTACCCCAGTCTCCGCTTCCTTAGCCCTTGCTTTATGAATAATGTCTTCTAACTCGTACAAAAGCTCTTGCGTACGGCCAATACTAAACGCCGGAATTAAAATAGTGCCTTTGTTCTCCACACAACGCTCAACCACCGACTTCAGGTGTTGCTCGCGGTCAAGGCGCGACTCATGGTTCTTGTCGCCGTAAGTGCTTTCCAGCAACAGAAAGTCGGCGCGCTCCAGCGGGGTAGGGTCGGGCAACAGCGGCGTATTTTTACAACCTAAGTCACCCGAGACCACCACACGGTAGTGAGTGTTCACATTCTCAATTTCTACATAAGACGACCCCAGAATATGACCCGCCTGGCGAAAGCGCAGTTTAAAGCGCTCAGTAGCAAAGTCGGCAGGTAGCTCAAGCCAATCATCGTACTCCACCGGTTGTAGCTGGCGCTGCAAACGAGTCACCACGGCATCAATAATATCGGCGTTGCGGGTTAGGCCTACTTTTAACGCGTCTTCAATAACTAGCGGCAACAAATGCGCCGTAGCTTTCGTGCAGTAAATAGGGCCGGTAAAACCGGCAATCAACAACCAGGGAATGCGCCCAACGTGGTCAATGTGGCAGTGGGTCACTACCAGCGTTTGCACCTTGGTAATATCAAAGTCAATTTCTTGGGTGTTTGAGTTCGCGCCCGAACCCGAGGTTTCAGCCCCCTGAAACAACCCGCAGTCAATTAAAAGTGAGTGGTCACTGTCTAACAACAGTTCGTGGCAAGAGCCTGTAACGCCCTCGAACGCGCCGTGATGAATAACATCCATGTGTAGGTTCCGTCTCGTTTAAAACAACCAGATTACAAAAACCAACGGAAAAGCGCTATCGGACAAAAGGGTGATATTGGATCATTCCAAATAACCGAGGTCTTTAAGTTTACAGTAGGTTATCTTTTTTGATAACTAATTGTAGACCTAATTGGTTGCTTGGTGTACGCTAGGTTATTAAGTTTATTAACCTAATGTGAACCTATGAGCACACATCAGTTGAAAGGTAAGTTACATGCGTTGCAAAAATATACACATCATGCGCTTGTATCTATGCCACAATTTAAGATGTTAATGCCAGAATATTCAAACGATGCACTAAAAGTCCGTCTAAATTACCTGGTAAAAAAAGGCGTCCTTCAAAAGATTTGTCGGGGAGTATGGGCTTTTCCTGAAAGCCACTATTACCACTCGACGAGTATTTTTCACTTACCGCATTTGGTGCGGCCATCAAGCCTTAATTACCTCAGTTTGGAATCTGTACTCAGCAAATATAGCGTTATTAGTCAGCAGATGTTTGATTATGCCACTGTAATGACAACGGGGCGGAATGGAATATTCAAAACTCCGCTTGGGACGCTCGAGCTTACACATACTAAGCGTGACCCAATGGCAATCACTAATGAGACGTATCCATTAGATGATTACCCATTGAGAGAAGCGACAATAAAGAGAGCGTACTTAGATTTGAAAAACGTCGGACGAAATCTCGAATTGGTTGACCAGGATGCTTTAAGTGAAGCGATTACAAGACAAGGAAGTGATAACTATGAACATTAAATCTCTTGCGCAAAAAATTTGTGCTGATTCGTCTGAGTTAGCGGGTCTTACAACAACAGTTGAAAAAGAGCTGCTCCATTATGAAGTACTAGCTTCAATGGCAAAGCACGGTTTTCTTAAACAACTTACCTTTCAAGGTGGTACCTGTCTGCGAATGATGTATGGATCGAGTAGGCTATCGGAAGATTTGGATTTTGTCGGCGGCGCAGATTTTGACTTTGATCAGCTAGCTCATCTTCGTGATTGCCTACATGAAGACCTGTCGCAAAGGCACAATCTTAAAGTCAATGTGACTGAACCTAATTATGGAAAGTTATCGAATAAAGAGGCGATTCAGGTAGGCCGTTGGAAAATATCTATTGAAACCGAGCCTGATAAGAAAAGCCTGCCATGGCAGAAAGTGAAATTGGAAGTTGCAACAGTTATTGCCCATACGCAAGTTCTAAGGCCGCTTGTAAAAACCTATCCTAGTGTTCCCGATGCCTACGTAAGCATTCTTCTCAACTGTGAAACTCTCGAAGAAATTGCTGCTGACAAGTTTGTTGCTCTAGCCCTGCGCCGTTCGATTAAAGCACGAGATGTTTGGGATATTGCTTGGCTAAATCAGCGTAATGTACAGGTAGATGCGGAGTTAGTCCGAACCAAGTTTCAGGACTATCATCAACCTGCCGGTTTTGAAGCGCTTTCCGGGCGGTTACAAGAACTACCTTCTTATATGGCTTCAGGTGATTTTCAGCAGGAAATGCGACGCTTTCTACACTCATCAACGGTCGCTAATAGTATCGAGCAGGATGGTTTTATCGACTATCTTACCGATACCGTGATCCGAATGGGCGACCAGTTGTTACGAGAGCAAGGTAGTGACTCGCCAAAATTTAAGATGTGAGTCGAGTAGCAGGAACAGATTAGCGTTACAGTTATGTTCAAAACCAAGTTTAATGCGACAGTTATGTCAAATTAATAATCGACAGATTCGTCAGTACCGGTTTACTCCGCCGGTAATGTAATCCGGCAACTGAACTAACCGCTTAAAATATCATCAATTACTAACAATAAAGCCGTTGTAGGAAAAGGGCTGCATACGGTATGATACCCGCTTGATCAAAATTCAGAATAATACGAATAAATTACATAATTACCTGCACCACCGGCCTATGGGAACCGCAACCCATGGGCGGTAGCGTGCCTGAAGGCCCAATAATGACAAACGATACTCATAACTACGACCCTCAACGGCATTCGGATTACCAAGACGACGAAATTGACCTGCGCGAGCTGTTTGGCATTATCTGGCAGGGCAAATGGTGGATTATTGCCATTACTTTTGTGTTCGCCGTGGGCTCGGTTATTTACTCGCTAAGCCTGCCGAATATTTATAAGTCAGAGGCAACCTTGGCGCCGACGGAAGAAGCTAGTGGTGGCGGACTCTCGCAAATGGCGGGGCAATTGGGTGGTCTGGCAAGCTTAGCTGGCGTTAATCTCGGTGGTGGTAATACCGACAAAACCACAATCGCCCTCGAAATTTTAAAGTCTCGCGCCTTCATAAAAGGCTTTGTCGAAAAGTACGACATTTTGCCAGAGCTTATGGCGGTAGAGGAATGGAACCGAGGCAGCGGTGTTGTCTTTAACA
Source organism: Idiomarina sp. ST20R2A10 (assembly GCF_051842345.1). Taxonomy (NCBI): domain Bacteria; kingdom Pseudomonadati; phylum Pseudomonadota; class Gammaproteobacteria; order Alteromonadales; family Idiomarinaceae; genus Idiomarina; species Idiomarina sp. ST20R2A10. Next base: position 192,948 of record NZ_JBNIEY010000005.1, read on the forward strand.
ACGAGCTGTATAACCCGGACACCAAAGAATGGGTCAGAGAAGTCGAGCCACCTAAACAGCCGGAACCGTCTAGCTGGGAGTACGTAAAAGTTTTCAGAGAGAGTGTACTGGAAGTTAGCAAGGACGACACAACCGGTCTCGTAACAATAGCAGTAAACCATCAGTCACCCGAAGTAGCTGAACAGTGGGTAGTTTGGCTTATTGAAGAAATAAACAACCACATGCGTGAGCGTGACATTCAGGAAGCCCAGCGAAGCCTTGAATATTTAGATAAAGAACTGCAAAGCACATCGTTAAGTGACATGCAGCAGGTATTCTATCAGCTAATAGAAAAGCAAACACAAACAATTATGCTGGCGAATGTGCGCCCAGAGTACATTTTCCAAACGCTAGACCCAGCCGTAGTGCCAGAACAAAAAGCCAAACCATCGCGTGCGTTAATATGCATTATTGGCACCTTCTTAGGCGGCTTTTTAAGCGTCGGCTTTGTGTTAGTCAGAAACATATTCAGAAAAGAAGACGAAAAATAAAAAATGAAGGGATGCAATTTTGCAATAGACGGACCTATTACAAAATATTTAGTTTAACCTTTAATAATCAATGGTTTATATTTTTAATTTAAACTGAAGTTTAGTCCCAGTCATTACGAAATTTGTCTTTCCCTTAAAAAATCCTGAGTTTTAATGCCGAAAATTTTCGGCATTTTTTCGCTAGAATTCCAATTTTATAAGAAGCAAAAAGCTAACAACCTATGAAAATTCTTGTAACCGGTGGTGCCGGATTTATCGGATCAGCCGTTATTCGACATATCATCAATGATACCGACCACAGTGTTGTGAATGTTGATAAGTTAACCTACGCAGGCAACTTAGAAAGCCTGGCATCCGTCAGTGATAGTAACCGTTATGCATTCGAGCAAGTCGATATTTGCGACGCAAACGAAACAAACCGCGTATTCGAGCAGCATCAGCCTGACGTTGTCATGCATCTGGCTGCTGAATCACATGTGGACCGCTCCATCGATGGTCCTGGCGAATTCATGCAAACCAACATTATGGGTACCTACACGCTATTAGAGCAGACAAGAGTGTATTGGCAAAACCTGCCGGAAAGCAAAAAGGCCGCGTTTAAATTTCATCATATATCGACCGACGAGGTGTATGGTGACTTACCTCACCCAGATACGCATGAAGGCGAACTACCGTTATTCACAGAAACCACGGCCTACAAGCCCAGCTCACCGTACAGCGCTTCAAAAGCCAGCAGTGATCATTTAGTTAGAGCCTGGCATCGTACTTACGGATTGCCAACGGTTATTACTAACTGCTCGAACAATTACGGGCCATATCACTTCCCAGAAAAACTCATTCCATTAATGATTTTAAATGCTCTAGACGGTAAACCGTTACCGGTTTACGGCAAAGGTAACCAAATACGAGACTGGCTGTATGTGGAAGACCACGCTCGAGCATTAGTCAAAGTAGCAACAGACGGCAAAGTTGGCGAAACTTACAACATTGGTGGTCATAACGAAAAGCAAAACATTGAAGTTGTCACCACTATTTGCGACATACTCGATGAGTTAGTACCCACTAACAGCTCGTATAACGATTTAATAACGTACGTTGAAGACCGCCCTGGCCATGACATGCGCTACGCCATTGACTCAACCAAAATTAAAAAGGATTTAGGCTGGGTGCCCGAAGAAACATTCGAGTCCGGTATACGTAAAACGGTTCAATGGTACTTAAACAACAAAAAATGGTGTCAGCGAGTGCTGGACGGCAGCTATCAGCGAGAGCGTTTAGGGGCTACTTCTTGACAATGAAAATTTTATTACTTGGTAGATCAGGTCAAGTCGGGTTTGAGCTTAAGCGAGCACTATCCCCTTTTGGTCAGATTGTCGTACCTGATAGACAGGAATTAGACTTGTCAAAGCTAGATGCCGTTGACGACTTTGTAAATAAAGCGAAACCCAATGTCATTGTGAATGCGGCCGCATGGACGAACGTAGACGGTGCAGAAATAGAGACAGAGTCAGCATACAGATTGAATGCTGAGCTTCCTAGGCTACTAGCGAGTTGCGCAAAAGCGACTAGTAGTAAGCTAGTTCATTATAGTAGCGATTACGTATACCCGGGTACAGGAAACCAAGAGTGGTCAGAAGAAAGCGAAACTAGCCCATCAAACTATTATGGATTAACCAAGCTTGAAGGTGACCAAGCAATAATAGAAAGTGGCGCAGACTACCTGATATTCAGAACGAGTTGGGTATACAGTGCGCGGCGAAACAACTTCATGAAAACGATGCTACGTTTAGCTGAATCAAAAAAAGAACTTAGTATTATTAATGATCAAATTGGCTCACCGACAACGGCCAGGCTCATAGCCCAAACAACGGTACTTGCGCTGCGCAGCCAACTCAAGACAGGTATTTATAACTTAGCAGCGCAAGGACATATTAGCTGGTATCGTTTTGCTGAAGCCATATTTAATAAAGCTGAGTTTTTTGACTTTAACTCCGCACTAGAAAAAATAAATTCTATTCCCACTAAAGAGTATCCAACGCCCGCTAAACGCCCGTTAAACTCAAGAATGAATGTTTCAAAGCTAGAAAGTGCTCTCAATATAACTATGCCCAGTTGGGAAGATGAATTAGCCGATACGCTAGAAGAATATTTGGAGAAAAAATGAAAGGTATTGTCTTAGCCGGAGGTTCCGGTACACGTTTGTATCCGATAACACGTGGTATTTCAAAACAACTATTACCTGTTTACGACAAACCGATGATCTACTATCCACTGTCAGTATTGATGTTAGCGGGCATTAAGGACATTCTTCTTATTACGACTCCAGAAGACCAAGATGGCTTCAAGCGCCTTCTAGGCGATGGAAGCCAGTGGGGACTTAATTTAGAATTCGCAGTACAGCCGAGTCCAGATGGCTTAGCTCAAGCGTTTATTATTGGTGAAGAGTTTATTGGTGATGATAGTGTTTGCTTAGTGCTTGGCGATAATATTTATTACGGTCAAGGCTTAAGCAAGTTATTACAAAAATCGGCGCAACGTGAGAGCGGCGCTACGGTGTTTGGTTATCAAGTAACAGACCCTGAGCGCTTTGGTGTTGTTGAATTTGATGATGAACAACGCGCTATTTCTATAGAAGAAAAGCCGGAAAAACCTAGGTCAGATTTTGCAGTAACTGGCCTTTATTTTTACGATAACGATGTTGTAGAAATTGCGAAGCAAGTCAAGCCATCTGAGCGAGGTGAATTAGAAATAACCAGTATAAACCAAGCATATTTAGAGCGCGGAGACTTAAACGTTGAGTTATTAGGTCGCGGTTATGCTTGGCTTGATACGGGGACTTTCGACTCGCTCCATGAAGCATCGAGCTTTATTGAAACATTAGAGAAGCGACAAGGTTTGAAAATAGCTTGCCTGGAAGAAATAGCTTACCGTATGAGTTTTATCGGAAAAGACAAGCTACTTGAAGAAGCTGAAAACCTTAAAAAGAATAGCTACGGTGCATACCTTAAAAAACTCATCATTAGAGAATAGGCGGATTTTATGAAAGTTATTGATACTAGAATTCCTGACGTAAAAATAATAGAGCCTAAAGTTTTTCAGGATGAAAGAGGTTTTTTTTATGAAAGTTTTAATCAAAATGAATTTAATAAAGCTATTAACTCACCGGTGATATTTGTTCAAGACAACCATAGTAGCTCAGAGAAAAATACACTTCGAGGTTTACATTATCAGGTTGCACCTTATGCTCAGGGGAAACTAGTTCGTGTAACTTTAGGAGAAGTATTTGATGTAGCTGTTGATATCAGAAAAAACTCATCAACCTTTGGTCATTGGGTTGGTGAGTTTTTGACTGCGGATAATAGGAAGCAACTGTGGATACCTCCTGGTTTCGCACATGGCTTTTTGACTTTAAGTGACGTAGCAGAGTTTCAGTATAAGTGTACAAACTTCTACGTACCAGAAGCCGAAGGTAGTATTCGTTGGGATGATGCCGATATAGCTATTAAATGGCCTTTGAATAGGCGCCCTTTACTGTCTGAAAAGGACGACTTAGCACCAAATTTAGATAATATAAAAATCTAGAAAGTACCTCCGTAGTTATCTTTTACTAGTATAAGAGCAAGAAACGTAATGGGAATTTCTACTTATAGTAAAATATCAAAAATTCAGTGTGCTAATAATATCTGAGTTCAGGAAACGAATAATTACCCTATGATAAAAAACTATAGAATTATTAAAACTATCCATATCTTAAAAACTTATCTATATAGCAACTTAAGAAATTCATGTCGTTAAAAGAAAAAGCTATGCGAGGCCTTTTTTGGAGCCTAGCAGATAAAATTTTTAATAGGTTAGGATTTCTAGCTGTTACATTATATATTGCAAAAGAGATTGGCCCTGAAGCATTTGGTTTAGTAGGAATGCTAACTATATTTATATTAATAGCAGATAGTGCCGTAAATAATGGATTCTCACAAGCTTTAGTACAAAGAAGTAATTCACTGACAGAAGCAGATACATCAACTACCTTTTATATAAACCTGCTTTGGGGACTAGTAATATATTTAATTTTATACTTTTCCGCCCCCCTAATTTCAGAGTTTTATAATGAGCAAAGATTAGTAGATATTTCACGTGTACTGTTTTTGATTATTGTTATAAATTCTCTATCAGTTGTTGTTCGAGCAAAGCTCCTTATAAAAGTAGATTTTAAAACTCAAACACTTGCAAGCTTCATTTCTGTTGTATTAAGCTCAATATGCGCTATAGCTCTAACAGCTAAGGACTATGGGTATTGGGCTTATGTATCCTTATTGTTGCTAAATTCGATATTCTTAACTTTGACACTTTGGTTTTTTGTACGCTGGCATCCAAAGTTCATTTTTAATAAAAGCTCTTTTAAAAAAATATTTTCTTTCGGATCAAACCTAATGCTAGCTGGTTTTATATCAACTTTATCAAATAATCTTTATATAGTTATAGTAGGCCGTTACTTTAATTCAAGTAGCGTCGGATATTTTAACCAAGCTAATAATTTAACGAACTTTCTGCACACACTTGTGTCGTCAACCGTACAAAACGTAACATATCCACTGTTGACCTCACTTAAAGAAGAACAAGAACGATTGCTACAATTTTATCGTCAGCTAATATCTTTTACCGCTTATGTATCTCTACCCGTATTCTTGGGGTTCTCGGTAATATCTGACACTTTTGTGCTCTTATTTCTTGGAGAGGCGTGGTTACCTGTATCACCGATACTTCAGATTTTATGTTTTGCTAAGGCAGTCCTACCTATTACCGCATTAAACATGAATATAATAAATGCTATTGGAAGATCTGATCTCTTTCTTAAAGTTGATATAATTAAATTTCCTTTAACCTTAGCTGGTCTATTTATTGGCGTTAATTTCGGGCTAAAAGGAGTTGCAATGGCTGTCTTAATAGTTAGTATTATATCTTATTTTATAAATTCATATTTCCCCGGAAAGGTTATTGGTATAGGTGCAGTTCAGCAGTTCAAATTGATACAGAAATATCTTTATTCCTCATTGGCTATGGTCGTAATTGTTTCTTTTATTAAAATTGATGCTCTTTGGCTAGATCTAATTTTTAGTATTGTTAGTGGTGCTTGTGTGTATATTTTAATTTTGTTTTTTATGAAAGATAATGTTACGAGATTAATGTTTTATGAAGTCAAAAGAAAATTTAAAAGTGGCATTTAACCTTTATGCGAACTAATACAATGCTTTTAATAAAATATCTAAAAATAATGAGTAAGTAAATTTTTGATGCATTTAAATTTTCTTCTGATTTTATTTGCTTTAGTTTTTATCGCTGAGGTATCTCTTGGAGGAAGTGGCGTTTGGAGCGAGTATCTTTTTGGATTTAATTTAAGAAAAGTAGTTTTTTCACTTTTTTATTTCTCTATTTTTACAAAAGTAATGCTAAATTTAGATTATAAATTTGTTCTTTATGCTGTTTTTGTTTCAGTTTTTTTTTTGATTTGGACTGCTTTTATACCAATCATTAAGGGTAATTTGATAAACTCTTTATCAGATTCTTCTTCCTTAATTGCTATTGTACTGTTATTTCCAATATCAAGAATTATACCCGCGAAAAACTTGAAAAAAATCGTATTATTCGCTGGTAAAATTTCGTTAACTCTCGCTTTTATCCATATCGGTATTTCATTGGCTCTTTATCTAAACTGGGTTTCTCCAACAATTATAAGACAAGCGTTATTAGCTTTTTTTATTCGAGAAGGTGAGATTGCAATTTTTAGTATTGAACCAAATTTACGAATATTCTGGGCTAGTAGCTCGTTTATGCTTATAGGTTATGCAATATTCTTTTTCAAAGCTGTTAACGAAAGAAAGAATAAGATGGCTTTCTTTTGTTTATTTATTCACTGCATCGCAATCTTGATCACTGATACGCGTGCATTTCAAATGTTTTTGATTTTAGTCCCTATTTTATATTTTTTATTATTAAGCATTCATGGAAGCAGAAGGGATACAGAGAAAAAATATATTATTACTTATATATTACTACTTGTTTTGGTTGAACTCCTTTTTGTAGTTATGATTAATCCTTCTTTCTTGCAGATTGTTGGGTTATTGAAGCCGGGCGAGGACGCATCTGTGAGACTCGGACAAGTAATCCCCTTACTTAAAGGCTTTTTGGAACACCTTTCTTTTGGTCAGGGTTTTGGAGCCAGTGCGAAAGATCTGGTACGATCCGAATCTTCACCTTGGACATATGAGCTATCTATTCTTGCTTTACTGATGAAGCTAGGACTTATAGGAACACTGAGCTTATTGGTGGTACTATTTATGTCACTTTATTTACCCTTTAGTGAGTGTGTTGAAAATAATAATAATCAGAAACTTTATAGAAAACAGATGTCTCTTCTGGGGGCTGTGGGACTTGCTTATCTACTGGTAGCAAGTTCAAACCCATTTCTATTTAGTCTAGTCGGAGTGGCTTTAATGTTAACTATTTACTCTTGGTATGTGTTAAATGTTAAATATAGGCAATCTATATGATTAAATGCGGTGCTGTGATGGCAATAATTATTGCTTATAATCCAGATAATGAGAAGCTTAAAAAAATTCTAATTGAGTTAAATGCGCAAGGCTGTGAAAAAATTATTGTATATAAAAATTCAAAAATAAATTATTCGATTATATCAGAGTGTCAGTTTTGTGATTTTATAGGTGAGGAAGAGAATATAGGGTTGGGCAAAGCAATAAATTTTTCATTTCAATACTTAAAGACCTCTTACGATGGAGTAGAATTTTCGGCTTTTACTTTTGATCAAGATACCGAAATACCAAAAGACTTTGTCTGTACGATGATTAAATATAAAGAAGAATTGGTGGCGGAGAAAGCCTGTGTATCGGCGGTTGTTCCTAGGATTTTCGATAGCAGAAGTGATGACTATGAGTATAAGCTGCGTGAAAGGCCATCTTCAGGAAAGCATAAACTATTGGCTGTAGGACTTCAGTCAGGTATGCTTATTGACTATCGCACTTGGTTTAAGCATCAATTTAATGAAGAATTATTTATTGAGTTTGTAGATACTGAATGGTGTCATCGAACTGCAAATAATGGCAAATATCTTCATTTATGTTCGAGCGCTTATATATTGCATGAGGTCTCTGATGAGAAACCCAAAGAAATTTTGGGGATGAAACTGCTTAAATATAGCCCGGTAAGACGATATTACTTTTATCGAAATTCAATTTTTATGTTAAGAAGCAAGGATGTCCCTCTTATTTCGAAGTACCTTATTTTTCGGGGAGCGGTAAATAGAATGTTGTCGATTTTACTTCTAGAGGAGTCAAAGAAAGCATCTTTTAAGATGTCAATACGTGGACTTTTTGACGGCTTAAAATCAAGGTTCGGTAAAATCTCAGGATTGTAAAGATTATGAAAAAGGTTTTGATCGTTAGTAATAATGCTTTGTCTTCTTCGTATAATAATGGACGAACATTGAATGCTATTTTTTCAGATTTTAAGAAAGGCTCTATATCTCAAATATTTTTTAATGACGAACGACCTGAGTCTAACGTTGCTGAATCTTTTTATAGAATAACAGGTCGAGAACAGTTTGTTTCATTTTTTAAAAAAGATAGGTATTCGGCTGGTCATACAGTTGAAAGAAAAAGTAACGTGGAAAGTGAAAAAAAAGCCCAATCTCTAGTTTCAAGACTGACTCATTTCGTCAATTCTTACCTAGGGTACAGCAAACTATTTTTGAGGGATTTTTTGTATTCTTTCGGTATTAGAAAAAATCAAAAACTATATGAATGGGCGGTAGATCAAAATCCAGAGATGTTGTTTTTTGTCGTCGGGAATTCGAAGTTTTCTATAAATTTTTCAATCGATTTGGCGAGTAAGCTGAATATTCCGATTTTCGTGTATATAACAGATGACTACGTCATTCATAATAGGCCGGTGAAGAGCATAATTGGAAAGCTTTATCATAGTTCGTTATTCTCAAGCTATGAGAGACTCTTTGACTTATCAAAAGGGAATTTTTTTATTGGTCAGTATATGAAAGAGGAGTTTAATAGAGTTTTTGGCGTAACTGGTGAATGCTTGATTAACTGTAACCTAGTAGAGGGTAGCCGTAAAACGAAGTTTGCTACCAACAGGAAGGTAAAAGTAGTTTATGCGGGTGGACTACATCTAGGTAGGACAAAAAGCTTACTGATTTTTGCAGATATTATGAAATCAATTTGCTCCGTTAATAACTATGATTTCTCATTAGAAGTATACACTAATGAAAATCCTAAAGCCCTTTTATCCAGTAAGGCTAAAGGTCTTAATGTAAACTATCGAGGGAGTCTTCCTTGGAATGAGTTACAGCACAAACTGATAGACGCAGACTTTTTGCTGCATGTTGAGAGTTTCGAACCAAAAGTCAGAAAGAAAACTCAGCTTTCATTATCGACCAAGATACCAGAATATATGTCTACAGGTACATGCATACTCGCATTTGGTCCGAAAGAAATAGCATCTATTAAACTTTTTTTAGATGAGCCTGTAGGAGTTGCTGTAGTACCCAACGACCAAGAGTGTTTAGAGCGACTTGAGCGCGCGTTGACTGATATTTTTTTCAGAGAGGAAATCTCAGTAAATGCCTTAAGGTATTCAGAAAAAGCTTTTTCGCCGAGAGTTATACAATCCAGACTAATAGCCAAATTATCGGAGGTTTAGAGTGTTTTCCAGTAAAGTTCTTTTAATAACGGGCGGCACCGGCTCCTTCGGTAACGCAGTTCTTCGTCGTTTTCTTGATACGGAAATCGCTGAAATACGTATTTTTAGCCGAGACGAAAAAAAGCAAGATGATATGCGTAAGGCATATAACCATCCCAAGTTGAAGTTTTACATTGGTGATGTTCGAGACTATCAAAGCGTTTTAAACGCAAGTCGTGGCGTTGATTTTATCTATCATGCGGCAGCTTTAAAGCAAGTTCCGTCTTGCGAGTTTCACCCAATGGAAGCAGTAAAGACCAATGTTGTAGGTACTGAAAATGTTCTTGAAGCTGCCATTCAAAACGAAGTAAAGCGAGTTGTCTGTTTAGGTACCGATAAGGCTGTCTACCCTATTAACGCAATGGGCATATCAAAAGCCATGATGGAAAAAGTCATGGTAGCTAAATCGCGTAACGTAGATGAGAATAAGACCGTTATTTGCGGGACTCGTTATGGAAACGTTATGGCCTCACGTGGCTCAGTAATTCCTCTTTTTGTTGACCAAATTAGGAATGGGAAGCCGATTACGATTACAGACCCGAATATGACCCGTTTCATGATGACTCTAGATGATGCCGTCGATCTTGTTTTATACGCATTTGAACACGGTACCAACGGAGATATCTTCGTCCAGAAAGCACCTGCTGCGACTATTGAAACTTTAGCGAAAGCGATTTTGTCCTTTGTTCGTAAACATGAGCATAAAATTGAAGTTTTGGGTACGCGTCATGGTGAAAAGCTTTTCGAGGCACTTTTATCAAGAGAAGAGATGGTTTGCGCAGAGGATATGGGTGACTATTACCGTGTACCGCCAGATCTTCGCGACCTCAACTACTCTAAATATGTTGACCAAGGCGATAATAGAGTAGAGCAGGTTGAAGACTATAACTCCCATAATACTGAACGATTAGATGTTGAGGGAATGAAACAGCTGTTGAATAAACTTCCTTTCATGCGTGCATTCGCAAACGGCGAATATATTAATCCAGAAGGTTAGCTATGAAGTTATTGATTACTGGCGCCAACGGCTTTGTCGGTAAAAACCTAACTGCTCATATCGATGAAATGGAAGATATTGAGTATGTTAAGTTTACGAAAGACCATAAAGTATCTGAACTGAACGAGTTGCTAAAAGGTGTTGACTGCGTTATTCATTTGGCAGGTGTGAATAGACCTGAAAATGAAAGTGAATTCTTTGAGGGAAATACTGACCTTACAAAAGAGTTACTAAATGCATTAAGTGAGCAGCCCAAACCCTTACCGGTTATTTGTAGTTCGTCTATTCAGGCTGAACGTGATAATGCTTATGGTAAAAGTAAGCGACAAGCAGAAGAATTAGTCAAAAGTTACGGAGAGGCTAATGGCACACCTACTAAGGTTTACAGGCTAGCTAATGTATTTGGTAAGTGGTGCAAACCAAATTACAACTCAATGGTGGCAACCTTTTGTCACAATGTTGCTCGCGACCTTCCTATACAAGTCAACGATGCCGACGCCAAAGTTAAACTTGTTTATATTGATGATGTAGTAAAGGAGTTCATAGGAGTGGCACGCGCCCTAGTTTCCGGTAAGAATAAAAATGAACAAAACGAGAAGCTAAGTGAAGTGCTTCCTGTTTATGAGCAAACAGTAGGTGGCATTGCCGAGCAGCTGCGTTTATTCAAAAACAGTCGCGACACTCTTGTTACAGAAAAGGTTGGCGATGGTTTTATCCGGAAACTGTATTCAACTTACGTCAGCTATTTACCTAAAGAGCGCTTCTCATACGAAGTACCTAAACATGGCGACGAGCGCGGTGTTTTTGTTGAAATGTTAAAAACTAAGGACTCGGGACAGTTTTCATTCTTTACTGCTCACCCAGGGGTTACAAGAGGTGGGCATTACCACCATACAAAAAATGAAAAATTCCTGGTTATAAAGGGAAAGGCTCATTTTGGTTTTCGCCATATGGTCACCAATGAGTACCATGAACTTTTTACAAGTGGTGATAAACCCGAAATTGTTGAAACCGCCCCGGGCTGGAGCCATGACATTACCAATGTCGGCGATGACGAAATGGTTGTTATGCTCTGGGCGAACGAGATATTTGACCGCGATAACCCTGACACTTACTACGCACAGGTAAAGCTTTCATGAAAAAATTAAAAGTAATGACAATTCTGGGTACACGCCCGGAAATAATACGTCTGTCTCGCGTTATGGCTGCACTAGACCAAGTCGTTGACCATAAAATTGTTCACACGGGTCAAAATTACGACTATGAATTGAATGACGTTTTCTTTGAAGAGCTCGGTGTGCGTCACCCCGATCACTTTCTAAATGTGGACACCTCCTCTTTAGGTAAAAGCCTTGGCGAAATTTTGATAAAAACCGAGCAGGTCATTCTTGAAGAGAAACCAGATGCAGTCTTGGTTCTTGGTGATACAAACAGTGCTGTAGCCACAATGATGGCGAAACGAATGAAGGTACCTACTTACCATATGGAAGCTGGTAACCGAAGTTTTGACGCTAATGTACCAGAAGAGATTAATCGTAAGTTGGTGGATCATTTAGCTGATTTCAACCTGGTTTATACAGAACATGCGAGACGACACCTTCTGAGTGAAGGGCTATCTCATCGTTTTATCTATTTGACAGGCTCACCAATGCGTGAAGTCTTAGAGCATGTATTACCGTCAATTCAAAAGTCCAATATTTTAGAAAATTTAGAGCTTGAAAAGAATAAATACTTTATTGTCAGCGTTCACAGAGAAGAGAATGTGGATAGTAAAGAGAACCTCAAGAGAGTCGTTGAGTGCTTAAGCACTCTATATGAAACCTATGGTTACCCCGTTGTTGTCTCTACACACCCTAGAACGCGAAATAGGCTAGAAAAGCTCGGGTTGACTGAGGACTTAGAAGGTATCCAGTTCTTAAAGCCCTTTGGTTTTTTTGATTACAACAAGCTTCAAATGGACGCATTCTGCGCTATTTCTGACAGTGGCACTATTAGCGAAGAGTCTTCAATTTTAAACTTCCCTGCGGTAACGTTACGCCGCTCCATTGAGCGTCCTGAAGCTCTTGATACAGGTGCTATCGCATTAACAGGTTTGGACAAACAAATGCTAATCGATGGAGTTCGAATAGCTACAAGCTCTCGTGAGGTTTTCTCTGGTGTAGAGCGGGAAGTTCCTGAAGAATATAAAATAAGGAATACGTCAGAGCGGGTTGTTCGTTTAATCACTGGCACAGCAAAATTAACTTCGCATTGGAAAAACATGGACTCGTTTAGTCGTTATGACTGGTAAAAGGATTTTAGCGGTACACCGCTACTTTTATCCGGATACTGCCCCTTATGCAACGATACTCAAAAGTATTGTTGAAAAATGGATAGGGCAGGGGCATCAGGTCGAAGTGCTATCCTCGAAGCCGAGCTACGGAACACTTCTGAACGATAACCTGAAAGGGGACATTAGCGGGTACACAGTAACTCGGCTTAACCTTAAAGCAGAGCGGAAGAAGCCTTTAACGAGATTGCTTAATGCAATCAAGCTTTGTGCAGCCCTTTCAAAAAAGGTTTTATTTTCTAAAAAATATGATGTCGTTATGATATCTACAGTTCCGCCAGTTATTGGAGCTTGGGTTGCTGCAGTTTGTTGCAAACTCAGGGGCACTAGATTTATTTATCACGTGATGGATGTTCATCCTGAAATTGGCGCTATCTCGGGTGAGTTTAAAAAGCCTATCGTTTTTAAACTACTGTCGGCTATGGATAGCTTTTCTTGTCGTGTTGCGACTCCAGTTGTCGTGCTTTCTAATGATATGAAAGCCTCGATAGAAAAGAGAGGTGTTGATGGCGTTGAAGTAATTCCAAATTTTGAGATTGGAGTTGCTGCTAATGAAAGCTCGTTACCTTATAAGCCAAAAAAAGAGTCTGTTTCCGTTTTATTTGCAGGAAATATGGGGCGGTTTCAAGGGCTTGATAAGCTTATTCTTGGCTTAGCTGAATGCGAGACTGATGTAAAAAAACACATTGAGCTAATTTTCATGGGAGAGGGTACGGAGAAAGAAAAGCTTATTTCTATAGCATCAGAGAAAGAGCTTGATGAATCTGTAACTTTTTTGGAGCCTCAGCCCATCGAGGTGGCAAAAAGAATGATGCAAGCATCTGATTTTGGTTTCGTGAGCTTAGTAGGTGATATATACCGTTATGCATATCCGAGCAAGGTGAGCACATACTTAGCTCAAGGGTTACCTGTGTGGGCACACGTAGAAGCAAATAGCGAATTAGCAAGAAATATTCAAAGAAATGGAATTGGTGTCGTTTCTGACTCACGACGGGAAGAGTCCCTACAAGAGGGCTTTAAAAAGCTTTTAAGCCTGGCTTCTGACTCAGAGATTAGTCGGGATAGTGTTCGTGAATACTCCGAAAAAGAACTCTCTAAAAGTAAAATTTTAGCGGGTTGGGCTGAACTGATAGATAAGGACTAAAAACAAGGATGCAAGAAGTAGTTATTATAGGTGCGCCACGCTCAGGGACTAACATGTTGAGAGATGTTCTTTGTTCTTTGCCAGATATAGCGACATGGCCTTGTGACGAAATAAATTATTTATGGCGCCATGGAAATGCATCTTATCCTTCAGATGAAATTCCCAAAGGGCAAATCAACGAAAAAGTAAAAGCAAAGGTGAAGAAAAGCTTTGACTGGGTATCTCAAGAATACAATTCCGACTACGTTGTAGAGAAAACCTGTGCGAACTCTTTGCGTGTGCCTTTTGTTAATGAAGTTATACCTAACGCGAAATACGTCTTTATAGTTCGAGACGGAATTGATGCGACAGGGTCTGCCAAACTGCGCTGGACTGCCAAATTAGATATTCCTTACATTCTGGAAAAAGTTCGTTTTGTGCCCAAAGCCGACTTACCTTATTACGCAGGGCGCTATTTCTGGAGTCGTATTTATCGTACTTTTTCACGAGAAAAACGTTTAGCGTTTTGGGGACCCGCTCTCAATGATATGCAGTCTATTTTAAGAGAGCATACTCTCAATGAAGTATGTGCTATTCAATGGCAGCAATGCGTTGACAAAGCGAATCAGGCTTTAATGTCCATGCCTGAAGATAAGTACATAAAAGTAACGTACGAAGACTTTGTTCAGAAACCGGCTGAAGAGCTTAGAAGAATTTTAGTCTTTTTGGGTTATAAAGAGCTGGATGAAGATTTGATTGCTTCTTCAGTTGCGAGGGTATCCTCTAAAAGTATAGGAAAAGGAAGAGCTGAGTTGGATGATAGCGAAGTAAGAAGCTTAGAAGCTCTTGTGAGTGAAACTTTAAAAGCTCACAAGTACTTATAGAGCGGATTGGTATTATGATTAAGCGTTTATTCGACTTTTTTCTTGCGTTGTTCGGTTTATTAGCCACATGGTGGCTAATTATATTAGCCTGGTTAGCCGCATCTATAGACACCCGGTCAAATGGCTTTTTTATTCAAACTCGAGTGGGAAAGGGCGGGAAGCTATTCAAAGTTATCAAAATTAAAACAATGCGGCCGACAAAGCAGCCAGGAACAACCGTGACTAAGCGAGGCGATCCGAGAATTACTAGACTAGGCGCTTTTTTTCGTCGCACCAAAATTGATGAACTGCCACAGCTATGGAACGTATTGATCGGACAAATGAGCTTTGTTGGCCCTCGGCCTGATGTTCCGGGTTTTGCAGATAAATTGACTGGTGAAGAGCGAGACGTCTTGAAGCTTCGCCCTGGTATTACAGGCCCTGCGACATTGAAGTACAGAGACGAAGAAGAGCTATTAGCCGGCCAAAGTGACCCTGAAGAGTATAACAGAGAAGTAATATTCCCAGATAAAGTAAGGATAAACCTTGATTACATGCGAAACTGGTCTCTTAGAAAAGATATCAGTTATATCTGGCAAACCGTTTTTAAATAAGCAGAGAGCAGTATGTTAAATACCCCATTTTCCCCTTGGCCTTCTTTTTCTCAGGAAGAGGCTGATGCCGCATCACAAGTCATACTATCTAACAAAGTTAATTATTGGACAGGTCAGGAGGGGCGAAACTTCGAGAAGGAATTTGCCAACTTTGTTGACTCTAAATATGCCGTTGCGCTAGGCAATGGTACTCAGGCGTTAGATTTAGCGTTAGTTGCATTAGATATTGGTGCTGGTGACGAAGTTATAGTGACGCCTCGTACCTTTTTGGCGTCGGTATCGTCGGTAGTAACAGCCGGAGCGCAACCGGTATTTGTAGACGTAGACCGTGAAAGTCAAAACATTGAAGCCTCGACTATAAAAAACGCTATTACGGAAAAAACCAAAGCAGTTATTGTGGTGCACTTGGCTGGCCGACCTGCGGATATGGAGCCAATAATGGAATTGGCACAGCAACACGACTTTTATGTCATTGAGGATTGCGCACAGGCTCATGGAGCAAAGTATAAAGGGAAGTCTGTTGGAAGTATTGGACATATAGGTGCCTGGTCATTCTGTCAGGACAAAATTATGACCACTGGCGGCGAAGGCGGTATGGTTACGACAAATGACGAAGCTTTGTGGCGCAAAATGTGGTCATATAAAGACCATGGTAAAAGCTATGAAGCGGTTTATGAGCGAGAACATCCACCGGGTTTCCGTTGGTTACATGAAAGCTTTGGCACGAATTGGCGAATGACAGAAGTTCAGGCTGCTATTGGTCGTATACAGCTGACTCGTATGCCTGAATGGACAGAAAAGCGTCAAAGGAATGCTGCAGCCATTGCCGAGGCATGCAGCGAATTCACTTGTGTTAGAACACCGAGAGTTCCGGATTACATGGAGCACGCTTGTTATAAACATTATTGTTTTGTGGAGCCTGAACACTTAGCAGAGGGGTGGACACGAGATCGCATCGTTGATGGGATAGTTGAGCGAGGTGTGCCTTGCATGCAGGGCTCTTGCTCAGAGGTGTATTTAGAAAAAGCATTTGATGGTACAGACTTTCGCCCAAATTATAGGCTTCCGGTTGCTAAAGAGCTTGGTGAAACCAGTTTTATGTTTTTGCTGCATCCAACGTTGACGGAACGTGAAATGCAGAAAACTTGCGAGGTAATACACGAAGTATTACTACAGGCGCAGAAATAATTTGGTTAGAAATTTACGCTTAGACAAGATGGGAAACCAATGATCAGCGAAGAGAAGTTAACGCACTTAAAAGCGTTAGAGTATGAATCGATTCATATTTTCCGCGAAGTAGCGGCAGAGTTCGATAACCCGGTTATGTTGTACTCGGTGGGTAAAGACTCTTCCGTGCTACTGCATTTGGCACGTAAAGCATTTGCGCCGGGTAAAATTCCGTTTCCGCTAATGCACGTGAACACCACCTGGAAGTTCCGCGAAATGATAGAGTTTCGTGACCGTATGGCCGAGAAGTATGACTTCGAACTGCTTGAGCACATTAATGCAGAAGGTGTTGAACAAGGTATTGGACCTTTCAGCCACGGCAGCGCGTTGCATACCGATGTTATGAAAACTCAGGCGTTAAAACAGGCGTTAAATAAATACCAGTTTGACGCTGCTTTCGGCGGCGCCCGTCGTGACGAAGAGAAGTCTCGCGCGAAAGAGCGTGTGTACTCCTTCCGTGACAAAAACCACCGCTGGGACCCGAAAAACCAACGCCCGGAGCTTTGGAACATTTTCAATGGCAAAGTGAATAAAGGCGAAAGCATTCGTGTTTTCCCTTTGTCGAACTGGACGGAACTGGACATTTGGCAGTACATCTTTTTAGAAAATATCGATATTCCTGAACTGTATTTTGCTAAAGAACGGCCTGTCGTTAAGCGTGATGGCACCTTAATTATGGTCGATGACGACCGCATGCCGTTAGAAGATGGTGAAACACCGGAAATGAAAATGGTGCGCTTCCGTACACTGGGTTGTTACCCACTAACCGGTGCTATTGAGTCGGAAGCAGCGACTCTGCCGGAAATTATCCAGGAAATGCTGCTGACAACCACATCTGAGCGTCAGGGCCGAGTGATTGACCACGACAGTGCCGGGTCTATGGAAAAGAAAAAAATGGAGGGCTACTTTTAATGTCACACGCCAGCCCATTAATTGAACAAGATATACTTGCTTATTTAAAACAGCACGAGAATAAAGAGCTGCTGCGCTTTATTACTTGCGGCAGTGTCGATGACGGCAAAAGTACCTTAATTGGTCGCTTGTTGCACGACAGTAAAATGATTTTTGAAGACCAGCTGGCGGCTATTACTGCTGACAGTAAAAAAATGGGTACCACCGGTGACGAGGTTGACTTAGCGTTATTGGTTGACGGCTTACAGTCTGAGCGTGAGCAGGGTATTACCATAGACGTAGCCTACCGTTACTTCTCGACCGACAAACGTAAGTTCATTATTGCGGATACCCCGGGCCACGAGCAGTACACCCGTAACATGGCTACAGGCGCATCAACCTGTGACGTAGCGGTTATTCTTATTGATGCCAGCAAAGGTGTGCAAACACAAACGCGCCGCCATAGCTTCATTTGCTCGCTGTTGGGTATTAAGCACGTGGTGGTTGCGGTGAATAAAATGGACTTAGTCGATTATTCACAAGACGTTTATAAGCAAATACAAGCTGACTACCTGGACATGGCTGGCTCGCTGGACATTCCTGATATTCGCTTTGTGCCTATTTCGGCACTTAAAGGCGATAACGTGGTAAATACCAGTGAAAAGCTCAGCTGGTTCCGTGGCTCGACCTTAATGCGGTACCTGGAAACCATGGAAGTACAGCGCGGCGCGAACAACTCTGAGTTTCGCTTCCCGGTTCAGTATGTGAACCGTCCAAACTCGGACTTCCGCGGTTTTGCCGGTACTATTGCCTCTGGTGAAATTGCGGTAGGCGACACGGTACGGGTATTACCATCGGGTAAAATTTCGACCATTAAGTCGATAGTTACCTTTGAAGGTGAGCACAAGTCAATTAAGGCACCTGCGGCGGTAACGCTGACGCTGAACGATGAAATCGACATTAGTCGTGGCGACATGATTGTCAAAAAAGACGAGTTGCCGAATGTGTCGTCGCGTTTCCGTGCCAAGTTGGTGTGGATGAACGAAGACGCTATGCAAACGCATCGCGAGTACTACTTGAAGTTCAACAGTAAGCTAACGACCGGTGAAGTTGAGAATATTCAGCATCGCATTGACGTAAACACCTTTGACGAGCACAAAGCCGGTGAGCTGGCGCTGAACGAAATTGGCCAGGTCGATGTGCGTGTGACTGAAAAAGTCATGTTCGACGACTATCAAAGCAACCCGAAAACCGGCGCTTTTATTGTCATTGATCGCATGACCAATATGACCGTTGGCGCGGGCATGATAGAGCAGGCGTTGTCGGACTCGGGTGACAGCGATGCAGTGACACACGAGTACAGTGAGTTCGAACTGGAGCTGAATGCCCTCATTCGCAAACACTTCCCGCATTGGGAAACGAAAGACTTGCTGAAGTAGCCTGTCGCTATGACGCCGGGGATATTACTGGCAGGGCTGATGTTGCTCATGGTGGTGTTGCTTATACGCTACCAGGAGCGCTCTGCCATGATTTTCTCCGGCGCTATGCTTGTTACAGTGGCCAGTGGCTGGGTGTCGCAAGACGCACTACTGTCGAACGCAGCCAACCCGGGTCTGGCAACACTGGTTATGCTGGTGCTTATTTCTTTTGCGCTAGAGAAAACCAGTTTACTGAGAACCCTGTCGCGTTACCTGTTTAGTCGCTCAAATGCCTTGACCACTTGGCGCGTCATGGGGTTAAGTGCTTTAGCCTCTTCGATACTGAATAATACCGCGGTGGTTGCGGCGCTTCTTAACGCTGTGCGACGCAATCGCTACATTCCTGCCTCCAAACTGCTTATTCCTCTGTCGTACGCCGCTATTATGGGCGGCACACTGACGCTTATTGGTACCTCTACCAACCTTATTGTTAACAGCCTATTTACTGAAACCGGCCACAGCGGCTTTGCATTTTTCGATTTCACGCTGGTGGGTGCCGGTGTTCTCGGTGCTGGGCTATTGGTGCTGTTTGTGGTGAGCCGTTTTTTACCGAGCTTCACCGAAGCCGACGAAGGTGGGCGAGAGTACTTTGTGGAAGCCGAACTTGAGGATAACTCTCCTTTAGTAGGCCAAACCGTTGAAGCGGCTGGCTTACGTCATTTAGAAGACTTGTTTTTAGCCGAGCTGCACCGCGACGGAGAAATAAAGCGTCCGGTGACACGTTACGACGTGTTGCAGGCCGGTGATAAACTCATTTTCTCGGGTGACGTTGGCAAGGTGAAGGTACTGAATCAGTTCCCGGGCCTGTCACTTTTTGCTGAGCAAAAAGGGCTGGAAACGCATGAGTTGACAGAGGTGGTGATAAAGTCCGAGTCGGTATTGTGCGGACAAACATTAAAAGAAAGTGGCTTCCGGGCTCGCTTTGATGCCGCGGTGGTGGCGATACGCCGAGAAGGCGAACGCATTAATGGTCGACTGGGTTATGTGTGCTTGCGGGCCGGTGACATTTTGTTGCTGGCGACGGGCCCCGACTTCGCCGCCCGCACAAACTTAACCAAAAACTTCTTCGTGCTAAGCGGTGTACGACCGGAAAACATGCTTAGTGGCTGGCGTGAAAAACTGACTCTGTGGGGTTTTGTTGCCATGATAGGTGTAACCGTCGCTACGGGCTCTTCTTTGTTTTTAGGCGTGTTGTTTTTGTTGGCGGCATTGGTTGCAACGGGCTGCTTGCGACTGAATGAAATTAAGCGCCGCTTTCCGGTTGAAATATGGCTGATAGTAACCAGCGCGCTGTGCCTGGCTACTGCGATGCAGAGCACGGGGGTTGCGGATGCCATCGGTGACTTTGCAGCAACGTCACTGGCGGGCAACGGCGTGTATTTAACCTTTGCCGGCGTCTTTTTGCTGACGTACCTACTGACAGAGCTGGTCACTAACAATGCCGCTGCTGCTCTGATGTTCCCTGTCGCGTACTCTCTGGCATTGGGTATGGGTGTCGACCCTTTTCCTATGGTGATGGGCGTTGCTTTTGCTGCCTCCGCCAGCTTTATTACCCCATATGGCTACCAGACTAACCTAATGGTCTTTAACGCGACCCATTACCGGCTTAAGCACTTCCTGCTTGCAGGCCTGCCTGTTTCGGCTACTTACATTGCCATGAGTCTGTGGCTTATTCCTTTAGTGTTTCCGTTTTAAGAACCCTAGGGTACAATTTTTCCATAACTGACAAGATGACAAACCGATGACAGAAAATATTGTCTGGCATGATGCCGCCGTTTCGCACAATGATCGGGTGGCGCAGAAACAACACCAACCCGCATTGCTTTGGTATACCGGCCTAAGTGGCTCCGGTAAGTCAACCATTGCTAATGCGGTTGACCGTAAATTGTTTGAGTTGGGTTGCCACACCTACCTGTTAGATGGCGATAACGTTCGCCATGGCCTGAATAAAGATTTGGGCTTTAATGACACTGACCGAGTTGAGAACATTCGACGCATTACCGAAGTCAGTCGCTTGTTTTTGGATGCAGGCTTAATAGTCGGCACGGCGTTTATTTCCCCCTTTATTGCAGATAGGGCACAAGCGCGTGAATTAGCGGGTGAACATTTTATTGAGGTGTTTGTTGATACTCCGCTGGAAATCTGCGAGCAGAGAGACCCTAAAGGCCTCTATAAAAAAGCCCGTGCTGGAGACATTCCTCACTTTACGGGTATTTCGTCACCCTATGAGGCACCAGAGAAGCCGGAAGTGCATTTAAAAACTGATGAAATGACCATAGAGCAAGCAGCAGAGCAAGTGGTGCAGTATTTGAAAGGACAAGGGATTATCCATGCTTGAAGATATAATGAAAATAGCCCGTAATGCGGGTGAAGCTATTATGGCCATTTATGAAAGTGATGACTTTGACGTTCAGCTAAAAGGCGATGACAGCCCGCTGACGAAAGCCGACTTGGCCGCTCACAATGTCATCTGTGACGGCTTAAAAGTCTTAGATACGCAATACCCTATCCTTTCAGAAGAGTCAGCCGACATTAGCTGGGAGCAACGCAAACACTGGCACCGCTACTGGCTAGTCGACCCGCTGGATGGCACCAAAGAGTTCATCAAGCGAAACGGTGAGTTCACTGTGAATATCGCCTTGATTGAAAACGGCGAACCGATTTTAGGCGTGGTTTACGCACCGGTACTAGATGCCATGTACACCGGTGAGCGCGACAACGGTGCCTGGTTAAACGGTGACGCGATTCGTGTTGAAAATGAAGCGCCCGATACGTTACGTATCGTCGGTTCACGCTCACACGCCTCACAAGAGACCACCGATTGGCTTGAGAAGCTTGATAGGCCTTATGAAATGGTGCCTATGGGCAGTTCACTTAAGATTTGCCTGGTCGCTGAAGGCAAAGCCGATATCTATCCGCGTTTAGGACCAACCTGCGAGTGGGACACCGGCGCCGCTCACGCCGTGTTAAGTGCGGCCGGCGGCTCAATCACTACTGTTGAAGGCGAACCGTTGCTATACAATCGAAAGGAAAAATATCTTAACCCATACTTTATCGCAAGATGAGAGTAGTAAGGCTAGCGAGATTAATAAGCTAGATTTCAATTCACTGCGCGAAAAAGGAGTTTAAATTATGTGCGGTATTGTAGGAGCGACTTCAGAACGTCGCGTTAGTGACATTTTACTGGAAGGCTTAAAACGGCTGGAATATCGTGGCTATGATTCAGCGGGCCTTGCAGTTATTGATAAAAACCAAAAACTCCAAAGCACCCGCCGTACAGGAAAAGTACAGGAGCTGGTCAGTGCCTTTGAAGCTACTCCATTAGATGGCACTACTGGCATTGCTCATACGCGCTGGGCAACACATGGTGGTGTTACTGAGGCTAACGCCCATCCACACCTATCAGATAATGAAATTGCTGTTGTTCACAACGGTATTATTGAAAATCATGAGCCATTACGAGAACAGCTAAAGACGCTGGGCTATGTGTTTAACAGCCAAACCGACACCGAAGTGATTGCTCACTTAATTCATCATGAGCGCAAAACCAAACCAAGTTTAGTTGAGGCTGTGAAAGCAGCGACACGCCAACTTGAGGGCGCTTATGGCACGGTGGTTATCGATAAAAATGACCCAGAGCGGTTAGTGGTAGCACGCTCTGGCAGTCCGTTAGTCATAGGCGCGGGAATAGGTGAGAACTTTGTTGCCTCTGACCAACTGGCGCTGTTGCCCGTGACCCGGAAGTTTATCTACCTAGAAGAAGGGGATGTTGCCGATATTACGCGAACGTCTATCGATATTTTTGATGAAGACGGTCACGCCGTAGAGCGCAACGTTGTTGAGTCAGACAGTCAGTACGACGCGGGCGGTAAAGGCGACTACCGCCACTTTATGCTCAAAGAAATTTACGAGCAGCCGATTGCCGTTCGAAACACGCTGGAAGGACGAGTGTCGGACTCGACGGTGCTGGATGATGCTTTTGGTCAAGGTGCGAATGCGTTATTAAAAGAGATTGAGCACGTTAAAATTATTGCCTGCGGCACGAGCTACCATGCGGGGATGGTAGCAAGCTATTGGCTTGAGTCGTTAGCGAATGTGTCGTGTAGCGTTGAGATTGCGTCAGAGTTTCGGTACCGACAGTCGCATGTGAAACCCAACACACTGCTTGTCACGATTTCACAAAGTGGTGAAACAGCGGATACGCTTGCTGCTCTGCGACTGTCAAAAGAGCTTGGCTACAAAGGCAGCTTGACCATATGTAATGTTGAAACATCGTCTCTGGTTCGCGAATCGGACTTGGCGTTTATGACACGAGCCGGCACTGAAATTGGCGTGGCATCCACAAAAGCCTTTACCACGCAGTTAACCGGATTGTTGATGCTGACCGTTGCCATTGGTAAACACCGAGGAATGCCTTTAGAGCAGCAAAAGAGCCTGGTCCACTCGTTGCAAACACTGCCCGCCAAACTTGAAGAAGCGGTGTCACTTGCGGACGATATTGAGCAGTTGGCGTATGAGTTTACCCATAAAGAGCACAGCATTTTCTTAGGGCGCGGCAACCAATATCCTATCGCCATGGAAGGTGCACTAAAACTGAAGGAAATTTCATACATTCATGCAGAAGCTTACGCCTCTGGTGAGCTAAAGCACGGTCCTTTGGCGCTTATCGACGATGAAATGCCGGTGATTGTTGTTGCGCCGGACAATGAGCTTCTTGAAAAGCTTAAGTCGAACGTCGAAGAAGTCCGGGCTCGTGGTGGTGTGATGTATGTCTTCGCCGATAAAAACGCACAGTTCAAGACCGATGAGACGATGAATGTCTTAAGCGTTGGTCATTGTGACGATGTTATTGCGCCTATTGTGTATACCGTCCCGCTGCAGTTGTTATCGTACTATGTCGCGCTGGTAAAAGGGACCGATGTCGACCAGCCTCGTAACCTCGCAAAATCGGTCACGGTCGAATAATTACGTATGAAAATACTGGCAAACCGGAATAGCAGGGTTTATCGGTTTTCATACCGTGCTAAAGCTGCTTAAATAAGGCCACTAAAGCCGATGTAATTGTCTCGAATCGTATGGCACCAGAGCTTCAGGATGTGGCTGGTAAAGTCTATACGCGAGATCTATTCGGAAACGACTGAATAGATATTAGGGTAAACAGCTGCGCTGCAAGCTTGCAGCGCAATTGATATCGGGATTAATTGGGTGCTTCCGTGTTAACTACCGGCACACCTCTAACCGCTTCTAAAGCGTTTTTCGAAAATCCGACAAGACTTTCCCGGCTCCCACTTCATACTGAGCAAGCGCTTCCATAATTGATACAAGGCAGTTGTCTCTTAACTGCTCAAGCTCTTTTACGCTTCGGTTCGCCGCCTGCTCCTGGGTCCCCTCAACCATTCGGTCAATTAAGGTATTGGTGAGATCAGGTGCTTCCAGCTTGGTCCATGGAAGCTTTAACGCCGGACCAAATTGCTTGAGCATGTGACGCATACCCGTATCCCCACCGGCCAGATGATAGGTCAAATTGGTGCCCATCAACGCCCAGCGTAAGCCGGGGCCGTAAGTAATGGCATCATCCAACTCGCCTGTTGTGGCAATACCGTCATTCACTAAATGCAGGTTCTCCCGCCACAAAGCCTCTAATAATCTGTCCGACAAATGTCCGTCAATTTCCTTGCGAACATGCAGCGGGTGCATACCTAAACCTTTGTAGATGGCCTGCGCCTTCTGAATCGTTTCAGCTGCGGTTTGCTTACCACCGACCACTTCCACCAGCGGCAATAAATACACCGGGTTAAACGGATGTGTGACGATCACGCGCTCTGGCAGGGGGACGTTTTCCTGCAAGAGGCTGGGCTTAAAGCCTGACGTCGATGAACCAATAATTGCATCAGTCGGCGCGCATTCGCCAATTTGCGCTAAGAGTGAGCATTTTAACTCAACCACTTCCGGCGCACTTTCCTGAATAATGTCCGCATCTTCGCAGGCATCGACCAGAGTGTTGCAAAATTCCAAATTGTCGATACTCGCCCCGTCTTTTAACCCAAGCTTTTCAAGCGAGGGCCAGGCGTTTCTCACACTCCGCTCTAATTTCTCGCGGGCATTTTCACCTGGGTCCCAGGCTTTGACGCGATACCCATTGGCAAGATAACGCGCGGCCCAGCCGGCACCAATGACACCTGTTCCAATAATGGCTGCAGTTGGTAACGTCATTTAGCCCACCTTTATCAAGTTAAGTTTCTCTCGCGTCTGCTGCGGCGTCATAGGCTGAGCACCTAAGTTATCAAGCAGTTGCACCGATTTTTCCACTAATTGCTCGTTGCTGGCAAGCTCGCCTTTTCGTAAATACAGATTGTCTTCCAGTCCAATCCGAATGTTTCCGCCTAAAATTGCTGCTTGTGCCGCCATAGGGAACTGATGACGGCCAATACCGAAACCGGCCCAAACCGCATCATCAGGCAGGCTGTCGACCATGGCTTTCATGGTGGTGGTGTCTGCAGGGGCGCCCCACGGAATGCCCAGACACAGCTGAAACAATGCCGGTGAGTCCAATAACCCTTCTTTTTGCATTTGCTTTGCAAAGGCCAGGTTACCGGTGTCGAAAATTTCAAGTTCAGGTTTCACACCAAGTTCCTGAACGCGCTTAGCGCCTTTACGTAGCATTTCAGGGCTTGAGACATACACTAGATTTTCATCACCAAAGTTCAGTGAGCCGCAATCGAGTGTGCAAATCTCCGGCTTTAATTCTTCAATATGAACCAAGCGCTCTTCCGCTCCTACTAAGTCGGTGTCGGCGGTGAATTGCGTTGGGTCGCTGTCCGGCCCCAAAAGCAGGTCGCCGCCCATGCCTGCGGTTAAATTGAGCACGATATCGGTGTTGCTGCTGCGAACACGATCAACTACTTCACGATAAAGCGCTACATCGCGGCTGGGCTTACCTGTTTCTGGGTCACGCACATGAATGTGTGCAACGGACGCGCCGGCTTTTGCGGCGGCAATAGTCGACTCGGCAATTTCTTTCGGCGTTACGGGTACGGCGGGGTTCTTTTCTGTGGTGTCGCCTGCGCCGGTTATGGCGCATGTTACAATCACGTTGTTGTTCATAAGTTCACCTCAAGCAGAGAAAGTTTTCCACTATGCTAGCGGTTTTGTGATGCTGAACTATTGGGAATACGAGAGCAGCTTATGATTTTTCGACAGAATGTCGTTTTTTAAGGTGCCTGCAACAGCCCTCTGTCTTTACTGGGCTGAATACCAAACTCTTGTTTGTAAATTGCGCTTAAATAAGCGGCCGAGGAAAAACCACAGGCAATAGAGACCTCCAATACTGACAGCTCCGTTTGATGGAGTAGCTGCCTGGCGTGCTCAAGGCGTAGCTTGCGATAATACTTCTTCGGTGTGGTACTCAGTTCTTTGACAAAAAGCCGCTCTAACTCTCGCTGTGAGACTAGCGATTGCTCAGCAATATCTCTGATTGAAAGGTTACTGGTGAGGTTCTCTTCCATAAGGGATACGGCCTTGATGAGTTTTCGGTTGGTGGTCATTAAGCGGTTGCGCAGCTTCATGCGCTGAGAGTCGTTCGCACCTAAAATGCGATGGTACATAAACTGCTCGGCAACATCGGCAGCGAGCTCGTAGCTGTGGCTGGCCCAGATAATGTTGAGCATCATGTCCAGACTGCTTAGTCCGCCCGATGATGATATGCGATTTTCGGCAATGAGAAACCGCTCTGGAACGACTTGCACCGTGGGGTGTCCTTCTTTAAAACTACTGGCAGCTTCCCAGTGCATGGTGGCGCGTTGACCGCCCATGACACCGGCTTTTATGAGTAGTTGAGAGCCGGTATCAACCCCTCCCAAACTATAGCCATTGGCGGCTAGCCGGCGTAATTCTGCGTATAAATGGCCGGACGCATGCTCGTAAGGATCAAAGCCAGATACGACAATCAAGGTTTGGTAGTCAGTTGGGCAGGTGTCAATGCGATAATCGACGTCTATTGTCATGCCATTACTGGCTGCTGCCGGTTTACCGGTATCTGTAATAAATGAAAATTGAAAAAGCTTTTTGTCAGCGAGCCGATTTGCAACCCGCAAAGGCTCTGAAATACAGGCCAGCGCAAACAGCGAAAACTGATTTACTAAAATGAATGCAATGTGGATGGTGTCGCTGTCACCAAACTTCGGAGGCAGAAAATTATCGCTGAAATTGTATTCACACTGATTAGAGTCCATAAGAGAAAAACCTAAATAAAGTGTCGTATAACCTAAAGTTTAATCTTACCTGAGTTATAGCATACTTAACACATACGAAATACTTCTTGCCGTTCAAGGCACTCAATCTGGGAATATCAGGTAAGAAAAAATAAGGATCAGGATGAAAACGTTATCAGAATTTAAATTATCAGCCGTTGCGCTAACCATTAGTACGCTAATGATTCCAACGACGTCGTTTGCACAAGACAATCAAGACGAAAAAGAAGCTGAGGACGAACAATACGAAACTATTACGGTGACCTCGAACCGTCGTTCAAAAAGCTTAAACGAGGTGCCGATGGCGGTAACCGCTATTGGCTCAATGACTATCGAGCGTGCCAATGTGCTGGATATTGAAGATGTTGCGGGAATGACTCCGGGCTTTTCGATTTCAACCTATAACCCGGTGACACCTCAACCATACATTCGCGGTGTGGGGACAAACTCAAGCTCAGTTGGTGATGATGCCTCGGTCGGGGTATTTATCGACGATGTTTATGCAGGCCGTGCTGGTGGATTTCGCTCGGATATGTTTGATATTCAGCGGGTGGAGGTTTTAAGAGGCCCCCAGGGCTCTTTATATGGGCGTAATGTTGCCGGTGGTGCAATTAGCGTTATAACCAAAGATCCAACCGATTTTTTTGAAGGAAAAGTAAAAGGCACTCTTGGCAGTTATAACCTGATGGAGTTGCAAGGTATGGTCAGTGGCCCAGTTGCTGATGATGTTAACGGTCGCTTTGCTGGCTCAATTCGTCAACGTGATGGCTGGGTCGATAATGTGTATACCGGCTCTGAATTACGCGATCAGGACAACAAGTCTTTCCGGGGAAAACTTGATTTCAACTTGTCCCAATCTGCTGATCTGATGGTGATTGCGGATTATGCGAAAGATACTTTAAATGGGCCTGGGGCACGGTCGGCTACTCACTATGACGAGGTTTATGGCTCGCCTTATCCGACGCAAGGTGAGGTGGATAAAGTCGACCTGTACAAAGATGGTTCAACGGATCGAGAAATTTATGGTCTGTCGGCAAATTTAAGCGTTGATCTCGATGACTACTTATTCACTTCAATTACTGCTTACCGTAAGCAGGACTACTACTTTTTTGATGATTTAACCGGGCGCTATTTGCGTGACTCGGGTACGTCGTTAATGAACGATGCCAGCGAAACGTCAGAGCAGATCACGCAAGAGTTCCGCTTACAGAACCTGACTAATGGTCCTTTTGAATGGACAGCGGGTGTGTATTTGTTTAATGAAGACATTGAGCGCCTCGAAGCTTGGGACTCAACTAAGATGTACGAGTTACAAGGGGTAAACAATACGAGTTCGCGTGGTGCCTGGGATGCGGCGAACGAGACTGACAGTTACGCGATTTTTGGTGAGGGAAGTTATCGCCTGAACGATCATTGGGGGTTAACCGTTGGTGGTCGTTATACCTACGATAAGAAAGACTTCTCGGTCACCGCAAGCGGCGCGCCGGATTTATTAGGTTTCTTGCAGGAGAATTACGAAGTTGCTGAGGAAAAAAGCTGGAACAGCTTTACCCCGAAACTGACAGTGAACTACTTCACCGATCAGGGTGACATGCTCTACTTGACCCTGTCGGAAGGTTATAAAGCCGGAGGTTATAACGGCATTGCCGCGACCGAGCAAGCCGCGAGTGTGCCGTTTGATCAAGAAAAGGCAAAAAACTATGAGCTTGGCTTTAAAGCTCGCTTTTTCGATAGGGCGCTGTCATTGAACGGTGCTGCCTACTTTCTTGATTATACGGATTTGCAGAACTTTACTACCGACATTGAAACGGGCGAAGTTCGTACTGCAACGGGAGACGCTGAAATTAAAGGGATCGAGCTCGACGCGAATGCATTCTTGACCGATGGGCTGCGCATGTTTGCCACTTATGCGTTTACGGATTCGGAATTCACCTCTTTTGAGAGTGACCCAAGTGTTATCGGCAATGCGTTGGCTCGTACACCTGAGCACAGTGGTTCAGTCGGCTTTAATTATCAGTGGTTGCTGGATAATGGGCAGAATCTGGACTGGCGGACCGATGTGACTTACCAAGATGAGATGTTTTTCAGTGTCAGTAATGAAGAGACGGCGAAAACGGACAGCTACGCATTAGTGAACTCCAATGTTACTTGGGAAACGAGGGATGGATGGGAATTCTCTATCTATGGCAAAAACTTAACGGATAAAGAGTATATTGTTCATTCTTTTTCACTGACAGGAGTTGGCTTCGCTATTCAAGGAGAGCCTCGTACGTTCGGAATTAGCGTCGCTAAATCGTTCTAATGAAACAGTCAAAACTGGACGTCGCCGTTTTTACTCCGGCGTTTATCATAGCAGCTGCTGTAGCAGCTGCGTTGATCCTTGCACCGGCGCAATCTCAAGCATGGGCGAACCAAGCAATGTCGGCTATTACCGAGAACTTTGGTTGGCTGCTGATGTTATTCGGTTTCGGTTCCTTTGTTTTTGCACTGTGGCTGGCCTTTGGCCGCTACGGGCAAGTGAAGCTAGCCAGAGAGCATGTTGAGAAGGAGTATTCGGAGGTTAGCTGGGCAGCGATGATGTTTTCCGCCGGTATCGGCATAGGTTTAATGAGTTGGTCTTTTGTTGAGCCAATTTATTATTTGTCGACACCGCCACTGGGCATCGAGCCGCATTCCACCTCAGCTTATAACTGGGGCCACATGTATACGCTGTTTCACTGGAGCTTTGTGCCCTGGACGCTTTATGCGATCCCGGCAGTCGCGGTTGCTTACCGTTTGTATGTGCGTAATCGTCCCTTTTTACGAATTTCTGAAGCGTGTCGTCCCATTTTTAACAAACAAAGTGACGGCGTTTTAGGGGCTGTAACCGATACTTTGATCCTGCTCGGTTTACTGGGTGGGGCAGGGACATCGTTGGGCTTGGGTGTACCGCTTGTCTCCGAGTTGGTGAGCCATCTGTTCGACGTAGAAGACTCTATTGGGATGCGCTTAGGCGTTATCGGCTTTTGGGCGTTGTTGTTTGGCGGTAGTGCGTATCGGGGATTAAAGCAGGGGATCCGCTGGCTGAGCGACATTAACATTGTGCTGGCGATCATCGTGGTGCTGTTTGTGTTATTTGCCGGGCCAACGGTGTTCATTTTGTCGTTAACCGTGAACAGTTTAGGGCTGCTGCTTGATAGTTTTGCTCAAATTAGCTTTTGGCTGGCTCCAATAACTGGCGATAGCTTTCCGGATAACTGGACGCTGTTTTATTGGGCATGGTGGATAGCGTATGCCCCGCTAATGGGTTTATTTATTGGCCGAATTTCTAAAGGTCGCACGATAAAAAGTCTGGTGCTTGGCACACTCAGCTGGGGCAGCTTAGGCTGCATGACCTTCCTTGCAGTATGTGGTGCGTATGCGCAGCACCTTCAGTTGACCGGCGCATTGGATGTTTCGTCCATATTGGGCACGTCGGGTATACCGACGACGGTGGTCGCAATATTAGAAACGCTACCGTTTAGTACTCTGGTGATTACGGTGTTTACCTTGCTGAGCTTTGTGTTCTTAGCGACAACACTGGACTCATCGGCGTATGTGCTTGCCAGTATCAGTACGAAGAACCTTGCGGGGGAAGAAGAGCCTGCCCGGTGGAACCGCGTTGCCTGGGCCGCTATTTTAGCCGCTCTTGCGGTGGGACTGTTGGTGATTGACGCTTTAGACACGGTAAAAGCATCGACCGTTATGTTGGCATTGCCGCTTATTCCGGTGCTGTTAGTGCTGTTCAAATCATTACTGAAGCAATTAAACGACGACTTTGGCCAACGACTCGCTAAACCAGAGCTGGTGGTATCGGTCAAAGAAGCGAATAACGAAGAAGGAGCGAAGAATGATAAATAAAACCATAGGCGCTGTACTATCGCTGAGCGCTGTGTTGATCATGAGTGGCTGCGCATCCGATGTGGGCGATAACCGGGCTAGTTTGGAAGACGCGGTTGATAATGGTATTCAGGAAGACTGGATCGCCAAAGCGCAACAACATGCCGAGCAAACGGTCTCACCTAAGCCATTGTCGCAGCTACAGGCGGAGCTATTGCCGCACGAAAACGTGTACTTGCCGGATGATGAAACCGCAGCACCTTACCCAACCCTTGTGTTCCTGCATGGGTGCAGTGGCTCAACGACAAGCCATGAAGAAGATTGGGCTGAACGTTTTAATGACTTGGGTGTGGCGGTAATTTCTGTTGATAGTTACAGCGGTCGCGACATTGATTGGAACGATGCTTGTAACTTCCAAAAGATGACGCCTTGGGAGCGCTCCGGCGATATTGTTGCAACGATAGAATCTTTGTCAGAGCGTGATGAATTTGATGAGGATAATGTCTATTTGGCCGGGTTTTCGCATGGTGCGGGAACCATATGGACGTTTTTGCGCCAACTGTCTGACGAAAAAGCGCCGCTAAGCCTGGCCAGCTGGCCGGAGACGGATTACGAAGCAGTGATTGATGGCGCCTTTATGTTTTACGGCACCTGCCGTGGACAATGGTCGGTTGATATCGACTCGCAAATGTTTCTTGGCAGCGACGATAGATATATTGACGAAGCGGAATGCGTGAACTATTCACACCCGAAAGATGCCGGGGACTTTGAGTACGTGGTGTACCCGGGCGCTACACACACGTTTGACCACGCTGAACCGAACCCGGCGAACGTTGAAGCCGGGAGTATTTACGATGAGCAGGCAACTCTAGATGCCTGGCAGCGCATGAAAGCGATGATAGAGGGTGACGGTAATGCCAAATAACGAGGCTATTACGAGCTTTCAAGGGGTTGTGCATCCTTGGTTGTGCGATGAAATGGGCCATTTGAACACCCGGCACTATGTCGGGATGTTCGATGATGCCATGCAACATTTTATGCGCCACCTTGGACATAACGCTGCAGAGGCGCGCAAGCAACACCTTGGCTGGGCAGATGTGCGTCATGAAATTGATTATGTCGCCGAGGTGCCTGTAGGCACTTTGGTGCATATTGATTGCGAGGTGGAGAAGCTGGGCAATAAGTCGATTCGCTATCGCCAAATCATGTACTTAAGTGACACCGGTGAGGTTGCGGCGGAGAACGTGGCGACCTCAGTGCTGTTTGACATGAAAGCACGAAAAGCCGTACCGCTGCCGGATGAGTTTCGGGTTTAAGAGATGGGCTAGTGAGTTCAAGTTTTGGTTTTACTCCTTTTCTGGTGAAATCCGTTTGTAAACATTAGAATAGGAAAACAACTTACCCATTATCCACGCGCGTCGACATACAGATCCCTGGATATGGGCGGGAAAACCGGCCTTAGGTCGGTTTTTTCATTTCAGGGATGACAGTATTGCGTACGCGAGTATACATCGACGGCTATAACTTATACTTCGGCAGCCAAGAAGGAACGCCTTACAAGTGGTTAAACCCTGTCTCTCTCGTTGAGAAACTTCTGAAACGTTCCGGCTCTTGCAATTCATTTCTAGACTCTTTATCAGTCAAATATTTTACCGCAGAAATTAATGCAAGGCAGCTACTGATCCTAGCTCACTAAATGATCAGCGTGCTTATCACCTTGCTTTAAATGACTTTTCCCCGCAAATTAGTCTCTCTAGTAGCGACTCACCGAGAAGCGTTGGTTATTGACGTTTATTTTCATACTAGGCATTTAACTGTTCGTTAGCGTTTTGCGTAGGCAGTTGACTAGCAATCGATTCGGCTTCTGCTCGCCAGTCATGGAATCGCTGTTGCTGCTCACGTGTTTTTTCTAATTGAACACTAAGCTCTTCAATTTGAATTATCAGTGCCTGATAATTTCCAAAGAACTGCGCTTTAAAGTCATCCGAATTGATAAGCTCGAGTAGCTCTCTCCGTTGCTTCTCAAACCCTTCAACCAACTCCCCGACAGAATTATTAAATGCTTCTTCACGTTGGTACCTGTCGTATGAGTCCCATGCTTCAATTGCTAAACTTAAGAAGGCTAAAGCACCGTTAGCGCCTTTCGCCAGCTTATCCGCTCCATAGGGCTTAAATTTTAGATATTTAGCGATGTCGACCCCAAGCGTTTTGGCAACGCTGACCACACCATCACGTGCCGCTAAAATTGTTTTATTATTAATGATATTGCTTTTAGCGGCTTGGTTAATACCTGACTTTCCCATCGAGCGTAAGGTTTTATCGAAATGACTGAGCTCATTATCAAAGCTGCTCTGCATTTTTTCTAATTGGAGGTTAATAGGCCCCATTTGACGGCTGAATTCATTGCGTAAGTTCGTTTCGATGATAATGCCTTCGTCACCAAATTCACGCTGAATAAACTCATTGATCGTTTCTAAGCTACAACCTTGAGCTTGCAAAATAAGATCAGAAAAGTAGTTGCTGATAAACTCGCGTAGGTTGATCCGTGTTTGCTCAATTTCATCGTTCGTCTGTGCTAACTGGTCGCTTAGACGACTGTGTAATTGTTGTAACTTCTCAACTTCTTCTGAAATGGTTTGGTCTGCTTCAATTGCTTCAGGCAGTTGTTTATGCAAAACATCCCGAACAACGCTGGTTTGCATCTCAAGAGCCAATGACTCATAACCGCCGCTGTTTTTAATTTTTTCATTGGTTGCTTGCTGAAGTAATTCGATGTGAGAAAGCTTTTTAAACTCGTGACTGCTCTGTAACCAATGCTCAACACCGAGATCAAATGGGTTTGCGGCAACTGCCACGATTGACAGTTGACTCGCCTCTGCTTCTGTTAAAGACAATATGTCCTGTAATCGAGTGGTAACGTTTTCCTGCTTGATGTGAAGGTTATTTTGATAGTCCTCTTCGTCTTCAATATCGGCAACTTCGTCAAACTGACTCAATACAAACACCGTTCTCGGTAAAATGTCGAGTGATTGAAATAACCAGTGCAAGTCGTCTTTATGGCTATCTTTTATCGGGTTCGTGGAGTTCATTACATACAAGACCAAGTGAGCGTCACTCACGTGTTTTTTAGTGATGTCTTTGTACTTCTCAATTTGCTGAGTATCTGAGTTCTCTTGCTCTTTGAACCCAAACAATCCCGGGGTATCAACCAGTACAAATTCTTCACCGATGTCATAGACTTTGACTTCATTCGATGACTCTTGATGACTGATTTTCATACTGGATTTATCGAGTTTTTCCATCCAGGCAGCTGCTATTGAAGTCTTACCCTCTGAAAAGCCTCCGACTAAGGCAACCTTAAGCTTTTCGTTACCCAGGTTTTTTGAGGCCTGGTTTACTTTATCGATTAGTGCTGGATCAATATCGATACCAACATCACTGCCTTGTCTTAAAAAAGTCTCAAGCCTTGCAAGCAAGCTCAGCGTTTTTGATTGCTGCTCTTTAAAACTGTTGAGAGTACTTTCCATTACATAACTCCTAATGCGTTAACTTGGTTAGACAATGTTTTTAGTCTGACACTGGCTTGCTGAATCATCTGATGACGTCTCTTTGCCTGTTTTGTTGGGTTTTCCAGGGCTTTGTCGAGATCTTCCACTATGCTTTTCATTTCAGGAATGGCGTTATCTAAGTTTTCCGTCAGGCTCTGCTTAAGTTGCTCCATGACTTTATGTAAGTTTTCGTCAGTAGATTTCCTTTGCTGAGACATCTTGTAGCTACTGCTGAAAAAGCTGGCTAAGGCTTTAGCGACCGATACGACGACTCCGGCGGCAGAAGCAATAACGAAGTAAAGGCCGGCCCCTCCGGTGAAAGGGGCTGATACAAGACCACCAATAACTGAAGCAACTAAACCGGTCACATTGATACCGTTATCTATTTTAATTTTTAGGTTCAGTTTCTCGTCCAGTTTTGACGAGCTAAGCTGCTCTGAAATATTGCTCAGCTCCTGTGTCTGCTCTTCAAATCGCTTAAGAATATCAGCGACGTCATCTTCAAAGCGCTTTATTTCGAGCTCCATCGCGTCGGGGAGCTTTTGATTTAAAACATCTTGCTCCGTTTTTATTGCTGTTTTTAATGCCTGCTTGAAAGCGTCATTACTAATGTCTTTCTCGATGGCTTCATAGGTCGACTGGCGAGCACGTCGTGAAAACCGCTGGAGCATTGATTCACCACGTGAATGAAGACGTTTTTGCAGCGCAGAGAAGCTTGTTTTTAATTGATGTTGGGAGCTGGTTTGAGTGCTGTTAAGTTCATCCGTAAGCGTGCTGAAAGTCTCTGCTAATAAATCCAGCGCATCAGTCGTGTTATCTACCGCTAATTTAGCTTTGTAGAAATTGGACTGCTGAATTTTAGCTTGGCTGTTAGGCAGAAGCTCAAGCTTTAATTTATCGATAAAGGCATGAATTTTTGATGCGTCAATAAGCTCACTTTCAGAAAACGCTTGTAGACACTTTTCTCGGCGCTTCTCATTTTCAGAGTTGGGCTCCAGGCAATTTGTCGAGGCAAGAAACGCAGGTAATGCAGTTAATGATATCGCGCTTTGGAAATGAGAGCCCAGGTGCTCACGCATAGTGTCTTCAAGTGTAAGGAGGCTTGCTTTCTCATCATCGGACAAAAGAGGTCGGTTTTTGAGTGTGTATTTCGGATTCGTGACTTTCTTGTTAAAGACTGTCCAAACTTCTGTTTGCGCTCCTAAATGCAGCTTGATCTTTTCGAGTGTGCCTTTTCGTTCATTGTCACCTGTTTGAGGAGGAGCCGGCTTATTGGTGACGTAAAATACGGCATGCGCGGTTTGCACAGCTTTTTCTATTTCATGAACCACTTGCCCTTCTTTACCCTCGATACCAGGCACATCCAGTAACGCGAAAGGTTGTCCATTGACGGTAAAGTCATAGCGTTGTGTGTGCTGTGTAAAGTCAGGCTGGCCATTTCCGATGATCTCCCCGTCAGCGGATTTGATCAATTCGGCGCGCTTTTCTTCAAGAGATGCTTCGAGCTGCCGCTCTTCATCAAGACAAGCCTGTTGTTGATCTTCTATAGCCGCTTTTTGGGTAAGTAACTGATTTTTAGCGTCTCTTATTTTACTTTGTAAATCGGCAAGCTTCTTAGCACGCTCCTGTTGAATTTGCTCACTCTTTGATTGCTGAGCCTTAAAATGTTGACGGGTAGCTTCGACTTGTTGAGTTGCCTCGGTCAGTTGATTTTGAAGCGACGTCAGCTCCACTTCTTCAGGTAGCTTTTTGAATAAAAGTATAAGCTTTTGCCAAAGTGATGCTTGTTGCCTTTTGTTGTGAATGGTTGATGTGAGCTGTTGTTCTTTTTGTGACAGTTCGCTAACTACCTGCTCTTTCGACTTGAGTGATGCGTTTAGTTTTTCAAGCCCTGATTGAATAGGCGTCTCAATTTCCTGAAACTCTGCTTCTAACTCACGCCGGCTCTTTTCATGGTTATCGTCAATTGCCTTTAGCTGCTCCTCCAGCTTATGCAGTTTGAGGGTGCTCTCTTCAAGGTCTTGTTGTAAATGAGTGAGGGCGGATTGCGCATCCACATAGCTACTATAAGTGGCTTCAAACACCTTTTGAGTCGCTTTTTTTGTTGGCTCTTCTAATAAAATTCTCAACGTTTCGATGAGAGTTGATTTTCCTGCGCCGGTTTCTCCATAAAAAGCGATGGTAAATGTATCCCACTCGGCATTACTTTGTAACTCAGAAAGCTGGTTCTCGAGTGAGTGCTGAAGCTCTTGAAGCTGTGAACGCGTCTTTTGGCTTACGTCTTTAAGCTCAGGCTCACTTGAGTCTGCTGAGGTTGAATCGATCACTTTTGTCAGCTCTTGGCTGATAGTGTCGTAAATAGCGCTAGGGGAAGAAAGTACGATTGCCTGTTCTTTTTGTTTGCCAGTCCCTTGCATGAATATCCTTTTCATTGAACTTTGGATACGCAATTAATCATAATGTCTTTTGTAACGCAAGTTCAAAAATAACGGCTTATTCTCATCAAGAGGCAGGGTGTTGCGAATCTATATTGTGGATTTTTTTGGGTTGGTTTGGTGTTAACTCTTGAAAACAAGGGTTTTAAAGAGTTAAAAGTGTCTAGTAAAGTCTGGGAAATCCAAAGAGAGCATCGTTCCGCTTATCTACAAATCGGTCCTTCGGAGCCACCAAATCACACAATTGAAAAACAATCTGCACATTGACACTTTCAATTAGACGGGCATTTGCTTTCAAATGGACGCGGGTTGGATTGCAATTGGAGGAAATTTTAGCGAAGGATTCATTAGATGGCCGATAACTTATTTCCACGAAATACAAAGCAAAATCTAATCGAAGCCATTGACGATACGCCGATCGTATTAATACATGGGTCGCGGCAGTGCGGTGAGTAGTCACAGTGACAAAATTGACCCGCCAAGAATTGTTCGGGTAGACCGAAAGCGGTGATCGGATTAAACCGAAATCATCTCAGCGACAATTATCTTGGCCGGACCGGCCACCGTAATTGCTGCTAAATACATCACCAGAGTTGTGTTAAATCCAGAGGTCAAAGGCCAATGGCATAGAGAGTTATATAGAGCCGCGTCCAATCAGTTGAACAATTTGTACGCAAGTCACCCTGCTGCAAAGCAGCAAGGGATATACTTGGTGCTCTGGTTCGGCCCACATGAGAAGGTTG
Source organism: Idiomarina sp. ST20R2A10 (assembly GCF_051842345.1). NCBI lineage: Bacteria > Pseudomonadati > Pseudomonadota > Gammaproteobacteria > Alteromonadales > Idiomarinaceae > Idiomarina > Idiomarina sp. ST20R2A10. Next base: position 230,599 of record NZ_JBNIEY010000005.1, read on the forward strand.
CTGGGAGAAAAAAGCACAGTATCTCCGGTGCTAACGAACTCAAGGTCAAGATTGAGAGCGATCTTCCCGCGGATTTAAGAGGATTGATCGACGTGTTCGTTTTGGATGTTTCTAGGAATACAGAGCTTATAGCTTACTAACTGCCATCCTCTGATCAGCAAACCAACTTGGTATCTATGAACCACTTCAGAGAATACTAAGGTTATACGTTTACTCCAAACCTAACTCTTTGTGATAGTTAACTAAAGTTGTGTGTTGGTAGTCGGTGCTCGTAAGAATATTATGGTCTTGCTTTTGCACCGCTTTTTTGTACTTCTCTACGTACTTTTCGAACTTGACAACTATATGTCGGGCTTTGCTTTGCAGGATTTTATGCTCTTCTGCTGGGACTAAAAAATTCTCATCGCTTATATATTTATTATCGCTGATCAGAATGGCCTTTGTGTAGTCTAGACCCTTACCATGAACATCTTCCAAGTGGCTTTTCACTGTTATGTAAGCCGCATTGTGTTTGATTGTGCTTCTCAATGGAATGGCAAACTTTAGGTTATCAATAGTTACAACGGCGATTCCATAGCCTCTATCTTTTCCTTTAATCCATCTTCCATCTTCTCGTAGATCTAGTACTTCTTTCAGGTGAGTGTGATCTGGATAAAAAGAGTGGTCGAGCTTTTTTATATGCATATCCTTTCCTTTGGAACAAAAAAACCTCCGCTATGGGTAATGCTTGTCAGTTAAGCTAACTGGCTGTCGGTTTAGAAGGCGGTCGCATCGGATAACGTTGCGGCCGCCTTTTTATTGAACGAGGGTAATATCGCTCTCGTCTTTCGGGCAGCACGAATGCGCTGGCCATTTCCATCATTTGCTCCATGACTTTGGGTATTTTTCCGGGTGAGATGTGTACCAGTATATGTAACTGCCCCACCAGATAATGAGAGGCTTGTTTGAAACTTATTTGATTCGGCTCAATATGCTTCAGGCTATAGGCCATTTGCGCCATCATATACCGCAATAAGTTATAAGCGACCAGCATGCCCCACAACTCCTGCTCAACCAGGTCAGGCCGTTTGCTGCGCAGGGTCAGCTCACTCTTCAGCATATATTGTTTCATTTCACGGTAAGCCTGCTCGATTTCCCAGCGATGAGCATATAAGTCAACGATATCGGCTTCAGGATAACGCATCGTGTCTGTCATTGAGGTTAATATCGCAACCTCTTTTTTAGCTATTTTCTTACACACTAAGCGCGCCTGAACAGTGTCCGGTGCATTATCCCACTTCTTCTTAGCTTGTGGTGAGAGCCTAATTTCTACCAATTTGTCCGTGTCGCTAAAAGACTTCTTGACAGAGTATTGTGCGCCTTTTCTGAGGGGAATAAGCCAATGGCGCTCCTCACCGGCACGATGCCATTGATCCAGTAAACCCAGCGCATAAAACCCTTTATCGAACAGCGTCAGTGAGTGGTCCGGCGTCTGTTCAATCAGCCGGGCAGCCAGGTCTACTTCACTAACCTCTGCAATACTGCCGAACTCCGTCGAGGTGACTAAATGGCTGCTTACTTCCATTTGATTCACCATCCGAATTTGAGGATAGTCGGATTCAGCCCGCTGGTTAGCCGTTCGCCCATAGGAAGCATCATTCTCCGGTGTGTCCGGTGTACGCCAGACGGTGCCGTCGACAGCCAGAACCGATAGATTATTCCAGTGAGAAAGCGGTAGTTTATCGAACCACAGCTCATTAGTGAGCTCAAACATACGCTTCATAACATTAGCCCCCAAACGCTGACGAGCCTGAACTACGGCACTCGGCGCAACGTAAGGTCTTTTGCCGGGCAACATTAAATCAAGGTGTGAAACGAGCTGACGCATCGGCATCTCCCGAAATAATGCCATTCCTACGACCGCCCAGACCATAAAGTCCATTGGCAAACGGCGTTTGCGTACCGTTGTAACGCCCGCGTCTTCAAGGCATTGTTCGATTAACTCAGGCTCCAGCAGATCCGGTAGTTTACTAAAATCATCCGGCGTAAACTCCTGCAGTTGGTCCAGTGCTTGACTCAGAAACATAAAAAATCCGTAGTTAGAAAACCTAACTACGGATTTTGAAGTCTCTGCCGGATCGGTCAACCGATCGCTAAAATTTTTCTTAACTGATCGGCATTACCGCTATGGGAGGTTTTTTGGCAGTGCATTCTGTCTGGATGCTTCAGTTTTTTACGTGGGGTGCTCCTACCGCCACACATACATTCTGTCTGGATGCTTCAGTTTTTTACGTGGGGTGCTCCTACCGCCACTCACTGCAATTACCGATGATAGTAAAACACTTAACGTATGTCAACTAATGTTTTATCCTTTTTAAGATCGCAGTGAAATGAATCTTCACTAGTTCACTAGGTACTCAACAGTCACTTTTTAGGCCTTCAAATTAGAGAGAGCTCAGTAGCAGGTTTCGCCACCTATTCGATTTTTGTTTCTCACCCGGAACGCGTTTACTATCAAAAATCGAAGCTCCGACTTTGATTAGGCTTGTTGATGAACACTTCTTACTGGGCATATTATGCCTCTTTTTGGATGTGTCCGTAAAGTCTGGGCAGAACCCGGTTTAGCTCGAAAGTTTTATACCGCTCTCTATGTCATCCCGAGAAGACGAAGTAAACGCCGAGCCCACGACAAACGTAACTCAAAATAATTCTCTAATGTACAAACTTTATTGTCATTTTTTTATTTAGTGTACAAACTATATTGTCACTTCACACCGAGCCACCTCGTGAAAGAGTGTCATCATTATAAAGCGTTATAACCAGATTATACATCTCAATGCCCATGGAGCTCGTAGGCAATAAGCGATCGTTCACGCGAGTCCACATGGCTATTTTTTGTCTGGTATGGTAAGATTTATAGTGTTAGGAGGGTACAATCCATGACAAATGCTATTTTAAAGACGAGCAAAACTCGTAAGGCTCGGTTCACGCCGAATATGAAAAACTTCGAGACAAGCCTAAGCTACGAAGGGTTGAAACTTAAAGAAGCGAATAGGCATCTGACTGTTGCTGAATTAAAGCAAAAGTATGCGAGATAAGTACGGGGTAGCTCAAGACAGATATTGTTACCCCAACTCAGATGTTCTCAAGAACCTTCTTGATATTCGAGAGCCAAGCGAGCTAGAAGAAGCTGAAGCCTCATTCAGTGCCGCTCGCGCCAAGGATTATATTGCGCCACACCTAACACTCTCCGATTTCACGTTACCTCACCTTAAGCAGCTACACCATCACCTATTTCAAGACGTTTACGAATGGGCGGGCGAATTGAGAGATGTTGATATTTCAAAAGGTACGACGCGATTCTGCACATGGCCACGTATTGAACCAGAGTCGAACAAACTACTTGAAAAAGTTCCTTCACTCGAACACTTGCAAACAGAAAAAGAGTTAATAATTGGTGTTGCTGACTTATTCTGTGAGATTAATTTGCTTCATCCTTTTAGAGAAGGAAATGGTCGAGTCCAGCGGCTCTTTTTTGAGGAAATGCTATTCGTATTGGGCTACGACCTGTCTTGGCCTAATATATCGCAGGACCACTGGATAGATGCAAATGTTGCGGGCGTTAATTGTGATCTGTCTCTGCTTGAAGCAATTTTCTCTCAAGCAATTTCAAATATAGACTGATGAACTCACTAGTGATTATTACAAGGGGTAGTAAAGTGCGCATTTCGGGGTCATCCGGGCAGTGATTTCGGCCTAAGCCGGACAAGCATTTCGGTATCATCCGCACATTGATTTCGGCGTCGGCCCGGACATCAAAAACAGGCTGACCAATGGTCCGCTGAAGACAAGTTGGCCATCGTTATCGAAACCGCCGGCTTATCTGAAGCTGAGCTGTCGGCGTATTGTCGTGAAAAAGGCTTATTTACCGAGCAGGTCAAACAGTGGCGTACGGATTGCCTGCAGGGCTTTGGTCGCACTGCTGACAGTGAGCGGCAGGTCAAGCAGGAGCGCAAAAAAACGACCAAAGAAATTAAAAAGCTTAAGGCCGAGGTTCGTCGCAAAGACTAAAGCGTTAGCTGAAACGAGCGCCCTGTTGGTGCTGTCAAAAAAGCTCGAGGCCTTATACGGAGACGAACCGGACAACGAGGACGACTAACGCCGCAAAGCGAGCGTATAAGGCTACCGGGGTTTTAAAGAGTTAAAAGTGTCTAGTAAAGTCTGGGAAATCCAAAGAGAGCATCGTTCCGCTTATCTACAAATCGGTCCTTCGGAGCCACCAAATCACACAATTGAAAAACAATCTGCACATTGACACTTTCAATTAGACGGGCATTTGCTTTCAAATGGACGCGGGTTGGATTGCAATTGGAGGAAATTTTAGCGAAGGATTCATTAGATGGCCGATAACTTATTTCCACGAAATACAAAGCAAAATCTAATCGAAGCCATTGACGATACGCCGATCGTATTAATACATGGGTCGCGGCAGTGCGGTGAGTAGTCACAGTGACAAAATTGACCCGCCAAGAATTGTTCGGGTAGACCGAAAGCGGTGATCGGATTAAACCGAAATCATCTTAGCGACAATTATCTTGGCCGGACCGGCCACCGTAATTGCTGCTAAATACATCACCAGAGTTGTGTTAAATCTAAATAACAACAAAATGATTGTTTTTTGTTTCTATACAGCGTATAAGTTGTATTAAATAATGAAAACAATTTTTGGATTGTGTTATGAAGACATTAAATGAACTGAGCGAACGATTAGTTAGAGAGCGCAAGAAAAGAAAGTTGTCACAAAAAGACATGCGCATGCTTATAGGAATGTCGCAGCAACAGTATCAACGGGTGGAGTCTGGGCAGGATTTAAAAGTCTCAACGCTATTGCGCATTCTTGCTGGCTTAGATTTGGAACTCGCGGTTGTAGATCCGTCAGATGTTGATGGTAAAAGTACAACTCCAGCAAACTCAGAGACAGAGAGTATTTGGGCTAGCAGACACAAGCATCTCGAGGACTAGGTAAGATGAAGACGAAACGCATAGAGCACGTCGAAGGCCTCAGTCTCAGTATTAATAACCAAGAAATTGGTGTCATATCTCATTATTCGGGCGGTAAGAACATTTTAGTCTTTTCGCCTGATTATGTGGCGTTGCCTGCAAAGAAACGCAACACATTTACGATGTCCCAATTGGTGAATGAACAGGCTCTTGGTAAACCAGTTATCAGTTCGCAACGTTTGCCGCCGGTATTATCCAATCTTCTGCCCGAAGGGGCATTAAGACACTGGATGGCACAAGCGCTTAAAGTCCATCAAGACAATGAGTTCCCTTTAATGGCGCACATGGGCCGGGGTTTGCCCGGAGGTCTTATTGCATCACCGATAGTTGCAGGTCAGCTACCAATTTGGGCGCTTGATCATCGTGAAAAAGTCGAAGCTATACAAATTGACGTCGCCACCCAACAAAACAAGTTTTCCCTTGCCGGCGTACAAATGAAATTCTCTTCAGTTCGTAACAAAGACGGCAGATTTAATATCGGCACTGATGCCAATGATGACAGCTGGATCATTAAAACACCATCCACTGTGCATCAGTTTGTGCCTTTTAATGAGTTCTCCGCTATGCGTCTGGCGGAGGCTGTAGGCGTTGATATTCCAGAGATAAAATTGGTTAAATTATCTAAACTGGATAATCTACCAAATATTCAATTGCCGAACGAAGAATACGCATACGCAATCAAGCGATTTGATAGAGACAATGGGAAACGAGTGCACACTGAAGATTTCGCTCAAATATTCCAGGTATACTCTCATGAGAAATATGAAAAATACAACTATGAACAGATTGCGGATGCGCTCTACTCCTACAGCCATCAAGGCTTAAAAGACGTCCAGCAACTGGCTAGGCGTATACTTGTGAATATATTACTTGCCAACGGTGATGCACACCTTAAGAACTGGTCGGTGATATATTCCAACCCTCAACGGCCCATGTTATCTCCCGCCTATGACATAGTTTCTACAAGACCTTACGTCAAAGGCGAGAGTGAATTCGCGTTAAATATGGCCAAAAACAAAAATTGGTATGACGTGAGCATGGCATCGTTCGAAATTTGGTCTAATCGTGTTGGCTTTCCGTGGCAGGCCGTCAAAGTACACATAACGGATACATTAGATAAAGCTCGGTCTGTTTGGCCTAAATTATTAACCGAATTGCCGATGCATCGAGAGCACAAGCAAGTGCTAAGACATCATTGGTCGAAACTGCATGAAGATTTTAGGCTGTGAATCGGCATTTCTCTTTCTTGCGTAGCTGGTTAATTCATCTAGTGCCTAACGCAAAGTCAGCTCTAATGCGCGACCGCGCTCACGAATACGATCTGTTATGATCCCGTACATATCGTCGGGTAGTGGCGTTCGAAAACCACTCTCGATCACCTTTAATAGCTTGCCGATGAGCTGTTTTAGTTGTTTTTCCACCAGAGCCTTCGGTAAGCCTACGTTCACCCCAAGCTGCACGAAGTCACTTTGGGTATAAAAACCAAACTGTTCGTAGGCGTCACTGAAATAGCCGTCGTCTCCTTCTTCTGTTGCGAGAACGCCAATCGACGTGAAGCAGGCGTGGTCAAACATGGGATAGGGCGCTAAACTAAGTACGTCATAGATAGGGGTTAACATATCCATCGTCGAGACTTTTCCAGAAGGCTTGCGCATTAAGGAAAAATTCTTCAAGTGTAAATCATTGTTCGCAACAAGGTATGAAAAAACGACGTGTAAAAATAGGTTGAGCGTCACCGCTTTACTGTTTCCTGCGACCTCGCTTAGCCTTTTTAAAACGGTTTCATAACTTAATGCATCGCTGTCTTTATGTTTTGGGTGGACCGAACATAATGACGCGCCGTCCTCGACAAAGTAACGTTCATGCTTGCTTAAAATGTCGAAACGCTTGGTCACATAAGCCAACTCTCCGTCTTCAAAGGGTACAAGGCCACATTCCGCGGTTTTGAGTCCAACTTTATTGGCTAAGCTCATAACGAAAAACTCATTCTCGGGGCAATGCGGCACACCTTCCGGTGCAGGCTTTACAATGTATTGTCCGCCGCGAGTCGTTGGCACGAGTTGATTGCCTTCTAACTTCATCATCAGTTTGCGCTGCACGCCCGATATGGAATGACCGTTTGCATGATCGACTGCATAGTCATTGAATGAGCGTGACGTGCCAACAATGGTGACGCCTTTGTCTTTCAAAATACTTGGTTTAGGAATTGGTATTTCAACAGATCGCTGGCTTGGCAAATCGTCAACCTCACCGGCGACTACAGAAATAGCTCCAATCAGTTCTTCGCCGTTGGCGCACAACAAACCAAACTCATCGCTTTTATCAAGTCGTGCCTTCTGCGCTTGGTGGGTTCTTAACCATCCTTCTGAGAGCAAATTGGTAAAGAAGGGCGGTAAAGCATCAAACTCATACTGGGTCTTTGTAAGCGGAAAAAAATGCCCAATTGGAGAGCCGTCTACTAGGTAGTTTGCTGCATACTCAAATGTATAAGACTCTCGAGCAGATAAATCGTGCGAGGCACGATATTCGGTGAGTATGCCCGCCTTCACACCATTGACGAATACGGTTGCGATACGATTAACGTGCATCGGTGCGGCCAACATACAGTTTATAGTTACCAAACACAGCGATAATGGACTCAATCGTTGAGCACTTCGCTGAGGCTGGCGAAGTAAATGCAGCGTAGAGTGTTGTTTTGCTGATCATCGCTAGGTCGCAAAAGGTGTCGATGGTAATATCGTTTTCTTTCACGTATTGAGTCACACGCTCCTTTAGCTCTGCGAGTGGAAAGAGCTCTTTTTCTTCAAGCTCTTTTGCTTCTAGTCGCTCGATCTCACGCAGAAGCGCATGAACTTGCTGCTTTAACTCTGTGATGTGACTTTTCATGTGTTTCACCAATGACAGTTCTTTTTAGTGAACTTTTTAATACCTGAGTGATAATTTGTTTAATATAGCATACTTTTATAGTTATAATTACGATTTAGTGAACTTTTGTTGCAAAATATACTAATTAAGTTTTCTATAGTGAACTATTGAGCGGCAATTACGGTGGCGTACTCAACATTAATGGCCATTGGCAACCGATCTGCTTTCTAAAGCTCGAATATTCAGAACTAACCCATATCAAACGGATTTTTGAGCGTCCCATCATGAAGTAACTCAGACGCGATGTCATTTACCTCACCCTGAACGTATGGCCAGTAGTCTGGGTTATCTAAGGTTCGCTCTTTAATTTGCTTAGGGATAAAACGGCTTATTTCCATATTAAAGTCATCGTGTACCTCTTCTTCCGACATTAGCTTGGCTACCGCAGTAGACAGCGCCTGTCGAAAGTCACCTGTTTGCTTGTGTCTGGCGGTGAGTTTCTTCTCAACCAATACCTTGGATAAATCAATCCCGCGTTGCTTAATCCAAACAATATCCCAGATGTCGCGAGGCTTAATACGTCTTGACCGATACGCTAATGCAATAAGCTTATCGGCCAGTGTTTCTTGTAGTGATTGAACAGGAACCAAGATGCCTTCAGTCGGCACAACAATATCGTAATGATTGATTAACGGACGCTTTTCGATATCGAATGAAGGTATTGAACAGACGTCAATATGCATTTTTTGTCTTGGTAAATCAGGACGATTAGGCTCTTTAACGATACTAATCTTCCACGAAACGGTATCCCCTTGCTGCTCGCCAGAGGGCTTGTTTACCCAAACTTCAGTTTCATACTTATTTTGAATATAAGTCTGTATCTCGGATCCCAACCCCTCAAACTCAGATGGTTTGAAGTCATGACCGCCATTGAAATCAAGATCTTCTGACAACCTACTGCTGTTGTGACACATGCGTAATGAGGTGCCGCCAATAAAGGTTAATCGCTGCATAACACCTTGCTTGATCAGCACATCCATAATGTCATGATGCAAGATCTCTTTTTCTATCGCGGGCGTGATTGCCGCATAGTCAGGATTTGACTGTACGATTTGGCGGATTTGTTGCTTCAGCATACGTTATCTCCTACACACTCCCACATACTTAGCTCTCCAGCATATGCAGATTACGGCGGCAGTGCTTAAGATCTGCGAGCGCTTGTTCTTTGTATGCGCGGTACATTTTAATTTCGGGGTCATAGTACAATTTAGGTGCGACTTGCTCGACTGGCTTCTTAGTGTGGGTAAATTCGATCACACCATAAGGCGTGTCAAAACAACCACTTCGACCTTTAGTAACAACGGTGACTCTACCCATCACAACTTGCGAAATATCGCCGGTGTAACTAAGCTGACTTTCTAGGCTGATGTAATTCAATACGCCACTACGCAACTTTTTAATGATCTTATAAATGGCTGTTTCTGGCTCTGGCGGTGTGATCGTACTTTCATAAAAGCCTTTTACCACTCGTCTTAGCAAGCCCTTCTTTACGCTATCTGCGAGGAACTTTCTAAAAGCTGGGTCACAAGGCACACCCAACATAAAAGCAAGCTCCGTTGCACTGTGAACGCCTCCGCCAGCGTTAACCGCTTTCGCCAACGCGTTTAGTAGCTCATCAGATTTAGTCATAGGTCTACAAAAAATAACCAATTAGGTAAGTTAGTGTAGACCATTGATTAGATTAGCGCAAACAGTAGGTCTACACTAAGTTACTTTTCACGTAATGATTTGTAGACCTAAAGGTAGGCATACAACCTTTCAACCAATCCAATTTACCTGTATTGAGAGACAATTACCTTGGCCGGTCTGTATTGTCTCATTGAAAAGGACGGAACTGAATCAAACCCAGTTTGATTCACAACAGGCCACATCTTGGGTTAAAATCCTGCCTCTTTTTCGCGTATTAGGTAATCTGCTATGGCCCTCAGTGAATTCGAAATTAAGAAATGTGAGAAAGAACTTGAAGCCTTCATGGCGGTACGAAGACCGCCGATGCACATACGACCAGAGCTTGACCTTGGTTACCGAATTGAAAATCAGAGTATTGAAATTTTCGAGATCAGACCGCAATGGCAAAATCCTTCCGAAACCATGGAACTGCCGGTGGCAAAAACAACCTACGTAAAAACGCAAAATTGCTGGAAAGTGTATTGGCAACGCGCTGATTTGAAATGGCATGCTTATGAGCCAAAGCCTAAAGTGAAGCGACTTAATGAGTTCTTAGAGCTTGTGAAAGAAGATCGGTATGCTTGTTTCTTTGGTTGAGCATCAATAGACTACAGCCTGACTGGTCTGTATACGACTATCAGCGCTTTCCATCCGTTAAGTGGAAGCTGTTCAACTTGGCGAAATTCAAAGAAGACAATCCAGAGACATATCAACGGCAACTTCATCGACTTGAAGAGTTATTGGCAGGCTGATTTATCGCTCTGGCGAAAAGTTTTGTCTGCCACCTCCCGAAAACGTGTCACTCTCATATAGGCTGAGTATCGCCGCTCACGTTCCGTTGATGCTCTATAATAGCGTCTATCATTGACACCGCGCCTTTACTTAAAACGTACTTTGTCGAACTCACCTGAAAGATAAACCCACACCGTTTTAGGGTGCTGATAACGTTAGACTTATCCTTGAACTTTAACGCGCGTAATACTTGTTGCAGATCCTCGTCACTATCAAGCATATCAATGTCAGCTACCGTTAACCCCTGAGCCGGTTCGCCGAGCAAGTGGAGAGGCTGCCCACGTTGTGTTGCTATACGCGCAAACAATGTTAATACCGCCATAATTTTTAAGGCGGCCTCATTAAATTCGTCGTCTTCTTCGTCTTTAATTTTTGATTTAATGTGGAAAAACTCGCCTTCACCATCATGCGCGAGGACATACCCCAATTGCCAATACAGTGCTTCATAGTGACTATGATTGGTTACCAACTCTTGATACATGGAAGATTCTTTAAAATCGGCAACGGACTGCACGTATTCGTGTTTGTTAATGATCCCGCCTTCAGCGAACATTTGATAAATGGCGCGTGAAAGATTAGGTGATGTTTGTGAGAACGTATTATTGATTTCCATCAGAACCCTCTGAATGTTGTCCGGTGGCGGTAATATGACGAACGCAGTAACCCATTTCAGTAACAACCCCGGTATCAGGATCTTCTTCACGGATCTGCTTGAATGCCGGTAGTGCTTTAATCGTATACTGTTTGGAGGTAACCAGTGTGCTGCTTATCTCCAGCAAATCAGGTACTTTGAATCCCTCAAACGTGTTTTTGAGCTGTTCATAAGCATGCGCGATAAAATCAACATTCTCCGGCCATGAATGCGATGTCACCCAGCGATTCAGACGAATTGAGTGCCGGATGGCAACAGCGCTGTCTTTTTGAATAACGTCCTCAAACACCAATTTATCGTCGATACTATGGGCGTTTTGTAGGGTCCGGCGTGCCAGCTCATTAAACACGTTACTTAAAAAGGCCGGTTTCTTATCAATCTGTATAGGGGCAGGGCGTTTAATTTTGCCCAGTGTTCGCTCCGGCGCTAAATCCTGCAGATCCGACAACTTGATATTTTTGAGCCGTCGATCGGCACTTAATGTCTTATTATAAGCTTGCTTGATGATGACATAGGCGGACTCAATGGCGTTGTGCTGTGCAATCGCTTCTTTGGTCTTTCTCAGATAAATACTGATATTGTCGGCGACCGCTTTTATTGGCTCGAATAAATCCAGGTATTGCAGATAGTAGTTCGTCATAAGCGCCTGGTACTCCAGGTCGCCATTGCGGACAAAGACATTTTTTAACGCATCAATGGTCAGCAAAATACCATCACCTTTTTCGTAGCGCGTGTCTTTATCCAAAAATGAACTGAGCGGCTGCACTTCGCGACGATAGAGTTTCGAGGCGTGCTCGAATTTAAGCTTCATAGCATCAGGTAGCTCGCGCTGAGCCTCCTCTGCGATATCCTCTTGGAATTGTTCGCCAAGCTGCTCCAGCTTCGTAATGTTGGCTTTAATTCGCCCGAGTAATCCCGTGATTTGGGCATTCAATGTGTCGGTCCATTCGTCGTATTCTTCAGTTCCTGGGATAAGTGAAAGCTGCTTCTCATTGATATCCGACAGTATGGACCATATCGGTGTCATGGCTGACAGTAGTGAGGTTTTGTTCAACGGGCGATATAGGCTGATTTTGCACAGGCGGAATAAATCAATGATAACCGAGTTAAACCATAACTTTGTCACGCCGTCTGTGGCGCGTCGATCATCAAGCACCTTGGCAGACAATAAATTTTTATAGTCAAAAACGGTGGTTACCTCTTTTTGCTTCTCTGCTGACAAACCTTTTTTATATTCAGCTACCAGATAAAAGAATTCCGCCTCAATCACGGCATTGCCCTGACGCTTATCGGACGTTTCAATAGCACGAAACATAAGCTCACGATGATTGAGCATTTTTAATATGGTTTCGATTGTACTGAAGCGTTTTTGTATCAAGTCCGCCATAACTCACACCTCAAGCGATGATTGAGAAGGAGGTGTATCCGGATGCTCGACGTTCAAATATTCTCGAAACCTCGGAATAGCGGTATTACGCCGCTCTTTGCTGTATGGGTGTGTGGTTAGATTGTCGCGGGTGAACACCTGATAGCTTCCAATGGCTTCGAATACGGCACCGCTTTTCCCGTCCACGGTCACGCCGATAAGGTAATGGCCTTTGTTGTTCAATGTAGCAATGAGCTCAGGGATCTGCGTTGTATCAATGCTGCCAATTTCATCCACGATCAGCGGGAAGGCAATATGCGCAGATTGACTGGCCAGCTTATCAAGGAAGATGTCGCAAAAGTGCGTATTAATCAGCATGTGAGTCGATGTTGATTGTTTTTTGCTATCCCACGAGGCGCCCGCTTTGCGCGTTTCATATCGGGTGCCTTGAATGAGGTGATTAAGCCGCAATTTGCCATCATCGTCACTGACGGCTTTACTATCAACGAATTTTTGCAGCATGCTATACCACTCAAACGGTAACGTATTTTCGGTATTGAGCGAGTCGAAATTACGCCAACTATCAACCAGACTATTGAAAAGGGGCTCTAAATCAACAACAAGCCGGGCTTCTTCAATGTCGTTCATTGAGGCGCCTTCAATATCCCGGTTTATCCGGGAAACGGTGGTTTCAATCTTGTCTTTGGTCTTACTGAGCCGCTCCAGGCGGTTTCTAATATGCGCATTATGACGACGAGTATCCTGCGCCAATACATCGCTGTTGTGTGATAGCAGCTCAAACTTTTGGGCCAGCATATTGAATGTATTGACAACGGCATCATCGCCATCGTCACGCTCAAGCAGTTGATAGTCGTCACTTATCAGGCCGTCTTTGATCAACTCGACAAGTTTCTGTTTGATTTCGTATTTGGCTTTTTCAGCGTCTTGCAGTGCATTTAATGTTCGTTGAAAGCTCTCCTCATCACCGACTTTGTCGCCGGCAGGGGCCTCTTCATCGCCTTCTAATACCGCATCGAGGCGCGTTTTCGTAGCCGGGAAGCGACAGATAGCGTTATGATACTGGGATAGCATCATACTCAGCGCTCTAGCCTTATCTTGCGTTGCTGATAACTCACTGCGTAAACGGGTCAGTTCACTATTATCTCGTTCGTAAGCCGTCTCTAGCTCCTGGTGTAATTCAGCATACTCATCCCGGTCTTTGAGCTCTTGTTCATGATCAGCGGTTGCTGAAATGATTCTCTGGCAAGTCGCGGTATAACCCTCGATTTTTTCAATGTCAGATTCGGCGCTTTTAATTTCTCGGGTTAGCACTTCAACCTTGTGCGTGCTATTGACTGCGTTGGTGTTGAGCTCTTTTAATTCCTTGAGCTCTTCTTTTAAATCGAACAGTTCACTCTCAATACCCGTGATATCTTTTTCTGTGATGGGCTGATAGGGCTCACTGAGCAGCGGAATTGACTCATCAAAAAAATCAAGTGATCCGCCGCGCTCTATTAAAAGATCGCAAAATTGGTTAATTTGCGACAATTCATCGGTGGTTAAATCGCGACCAGGATTCGCTTTTGCAAGATCGCTATTGACTGAATACAGCTTGTTGTAAAGCGGCTCCGGCAGCTGGGCATGCAGGCTTTTTGATTTGTCCCGGATTTTAGCCTCTGCTTTTTTTAGCAATCACGCCGTAACCCTCGCCCAGTCGGGCGGGGATATAAGGCGTAGGTTTATAGTCCGTCTGCGACCTTGACTCAGATAAAGGCGCATGCAATTATACTGTGTATAAATACAGTACTCTACTTACTATGTTAAAAGCAACGAAAGTACGCATTTATCCCACACCTGAGCAGGCGGAGTTTTTAAACCGCCAGTTCGGTGCTGTGCGCTTTGCGTACAACAAGGCTTTGCACATCATTAGCAGCCAGTACAAGCGTCACGGCTTGAAATTGAAGGCCAAAAAAGACCTCAAGCCGCTGTTGGCTGTTGCGAAGAAATCTCGCAAGTATCACTGGCTCAAAGATTTTGATTCGATTGCACTCCAGCAGGCATGTATCAATCTTGATAAAGCCTTTCAACATTTCTTTGATCCCAAACTGCCTTCTCGTTATCCCAAGTTCAAGCGCAAGCACGGCAGGCAGTCCAGCTATCATTGCATGAGCGTTGATTGTGGTGATGACTGGATTAAAGTGCCGAAGTTAAAGCAGCCCATTAAAGCGCGTATTCATCGCAAGGTTGAAGGAAAACTGAAAAGCATCACCCTGTCCCGCACCGTGACAGGTAAATACTATGCCTCGCTACTGCATGAAGATGGGCAAGAAGCTCCTGCGTCCATTCAAAGCCTGAATGCTGTTCAAGTGCTCGGATTGGATATGGGTTTAACACATATTGCCATAGATTCAAACGGCACGAAAAAACCGAATCCACGCTTTTTGAAGAAAGCCAGTGCCAATCTGCGCCGTAAACAAAAAGCCTTATCACGCTGCAAGAAAGGCAGCAAAGGTCGTGCAAAAGCCCGACTTAAACTCGCTAAGGCGCATCAGCGTCTGGCGAATGCTCGTGCTGATTTTCAGCACAAGCTGTCTCGACACGTTATTGACGAAAACCAAGCGGTAATTGTCGAGACACTGAAAGTCAAAAACATGCTGAAGAACAGGAAATTGTCGAAGCACATTGCCGATGCGAGTTGGTCAGGCTTGATCCAAAAGCTGGAATACAAGGCCAAAGAGCAAGGCAAGCATCTGGTTAAAATTGATCAATGGTTTGCCAGCTCAAAAACCTGCTCTTGCTGTGGACGCAAGCTGGAATACTTGTCACTGAACGTGCGTGACTGGCAGTGTCCATCCTGCTCAACACAGCGTGATCGGGACATCAATGCAGCCTTAAATATCAAGGCTCAAGGTATTTTAAAATTAAAGGCCGCAGGACTGTCGGTTTCTGCCAATGGAGGCAAGCGTCAATCTGGTCACGTACCAGTTGCTGCCTGAGAAGTTGGAAGCCTCGCCCGTGGCGCTTTAGCGCTTAGGGCGGGGAGCAGTCACCTCTTGCTCTTTGCCTTTAATGAGCTCCTCAAGTTCTGTAATGCGTCGCTCCCGGGTATTTTGCTCTGTACGGTTCTTATAGTCGCTTTGTTTTTCCTCTAGGTAATCTTCGAGTGAGCCTAGGACGAACGATATACCCTCATCGGGATACGATGCGATGATCTGATCGCATTGGTTTTTTATTGCCGTTTTCTGTTCAATCTCTTTATTTAATCGATTGACTTGTTTCTGACTAACCTGCATATCAGTTAAGGCATTTTGCTTCTGTTGGCTTAGCGTCTTGCATTTTTGTCTCAAGGTTTCAACGCGACGACCAATGGCGTCAGCTTGCTCCTCAAGCGATTGACAATGCACCGTCGTATTTTGATACAGACTTATAAATTGTGAGGTTGCGGCGCTTTTTTTCTGAAGTCTCGAAAACTGCTCCTGAAGCTCGGTGAATTGAGGCTCAAGCGCACGTAATTTTACTAACTGCTCTTTGCGCTGAGTCAGCTCATACTTTTTGCCGATAATTTCGTTGATATCGATTTCCAGTGTTTCATCAAATGCGTCCTGTGCCTCAACAGCAGTGGCTGTCATTAGCCTAAGAGAGCCCGCATCTTGATTAAACAGCATTTTGACCAGCGCCCTGACGGAGTCGACTGAATTCGCACGGATATTACTAAGTGGAAAGATAGCAAACGGTGTGCTTGCCGGGTTCATGGCATTAAATGAATAGAGCGCTTCTATCAGCTGGTCGCGCTGTGAATACTGCTTAGCATTTTTATTCACTTCACGCAGTCGAGGTACCAGGTCCGAGCCGACCGGACTTGTCGGTCGGGTACCGTTGCCGTCGTCTTTTTGCCAGAACAGATGCTCAATGGCTTCGTAAGGCTCCGGGATAAAGACACGCTGTATTTTGTAATCCCCGCCTCTTGAGATGATTTGGCAGTGACTCTGCGTCCCGCCACCAAGAAGCTGATGCTCCACCTCAAGAATGAGGCGCGAATGCACGGTCGGGAAGTAGTAATTATAGAGTTCGTCCTTGTCGTAGTAACTCTCTTTGTCGTCGCTGTCTGCACCAGAGCGAAAGGCAAACTTATCTTTTGCCTGGTTTACGTTGGTATCCGGTAACAAGAAAAAGCGTACCGCATTGACCAGGCTTGATTTACCGACATTACCAAGCCCCATCAGCAAGATATTGTCATTTAATAGCGCTTCAGCATAAGCCATGGATGATGAATCAACAGCGACGATACGCTTGATGATGATCTTGGTAGTGCTCGTATTCACTTGTCTTCTCCTATAAGGACTTCTTGCTCTAAAACGCCCTGACCGTCAATTAATAACTCAACCATCGCGTCAAAGTTGTGATACCTGGCCTTTTCAATCGCCTTTAAATAATGGGCTTGGTGTTTTGGTTTTTTGCAGTAACGTGCGTAACTGACCAAGTCATCGGGCATCACAAAGTGCAGCTTATGCGCTAGCGTTTGGCTCGCGGTTTCATATATTTCGATGCCAGCTAAGTCGTAATCCGGGCAGTAATGTATGCGCGGGAATTGAGATAAATAGGTCAGTGCGGCCGGATGTGTGATGGCATTACCACCGGAGAGCAAAATAACCGTGTTGGACGATAAGTCCCCTAAGCCTACGTTTAGTAAAAAGCGTTCATGCTGGGTATAGCACTCACTGTTCTCAATTAATACCAGCGTAGCATCAGCGGGGATGACTGTTCGTCCGGTAGAGGCGCCACTAATGCGACAGGCAATGGCAAAATGATTATCCGGATCACTCAGTAATTTGGCCGTAAAATAGGCTGCAGAGGTACGATGTTGGTGTGAATCCTTTGCGCGCCGGGAGGCATCGACACGCGATGTCGCCGGCGCGAAGCGCTCTAGCCACTGTGCCAGCAGTGCGTTATCAACTGACTCGATCAGATATGTATTTCGGCTCACAAATGAAGGTTTCCCAAGCGTCTCTAAAGAGAGAGCATGTTGATGTAAAAGCTCATCGAGCCGTATCGCGTTGACTGGTTTGTCGGCTTTTATCTGCTGTAGGTACTTATAAATGTTCATTGGCTGGCCTGCTCAAACAGGTAGGGGCGCAGTGCCTCAATATTGGCAACAATTAATGGATGCTGACGCGGGTCGCTTTGTATGCCGTGACGACCCAGGCGGTAATATTGCAGGGTGTAATCAACCATGGCGCAGCGCGCTTTAATGACAAAGGGCGCTGTTTGACCATAGTCGTTTAATACCAGCATTTTCTCAGTTTCATCAAGCGACGGATGTGGTGCAATTTCAATGGGCGCGTACTGATGCCACAACGTATCGATAGCCGGGAGAGTGACACCTTTTTCAGTCATAACAATGTCACTGATACGCCCGAGATTGAAATCGGAAAAACGATCGCGTCGGCAGCAGTATGCTCGACAGTGCCAGCGCAACCCATCATGGCTTAATTGCTGTGGGATAATGTCTCGTTTCAGCCCTTGGGGGTGCGTACGGCTTTTATAAAGGATGGTGGCCTTTGCATTGTTACGGATGGTTTTTAATAACACCCGCGTAATAACAGGACTTGGCATCGCAAGCGGTGTGACTGCATTGTGGAAGGCATCAGGTCCATAAAGCCCCTCAATATAATGAGAGCCAACGGCGAGTATAAACTGAATGTAGTCCGCCCATTGTGGTCGAATGAAGTGTGTTTCAAATGCGTCTGTCGCGACAAACAGCTTCTCCGGATCGCTTGGCATATACACCAATGCATCAGGATAATGTTTGCGATAATTTGTAATCGCTTTGCTTATGACATTAGCCTGCACCCCAAATAACCGTGATAGCCGAGACGCATTAACACCGCCTTCCCAGAAAGCGAGGTATTCGATTGCTTTATATCGCTCGTACAGCTTCTCATCGATAGCGGGTTTATTATCTGGCATTGTAATGTGTATATTGTTTTCGTGTATACGATAATAGTTTATACGGTTAGGTGGTGCAATCTGTGTATTCGTACAGTACTGGCTGTTTCTTTGTTGGGGTCTCCCCAGGCTTTCAGGACGCAACCATACGTGGATCCGGTTTATCCTTTTGCAATTAAATACATTGCAGTGACACTAAAAAATAGTGCTAACCATGGCTGCATCGAAATCGAAAAATAAATAACGAGCACTTGCAGTATCATTTGATAGCGTTAAACTCTAACTGTCATTTGATAGAGGTGTTGAGTCATGCACGCACAAGCATTAACGTTTGATCCTGCGCAGTTTCGGGAAAACCACGAAGGGAAAACCGTGGAAAAAGACCAAGTGGCTTTCAACATTGCCGTTCGTATACTGGACTTTTGGGGATTTTCGGACGCAGAGAAAGCCGTTGTATTGGGGGATATTCCCATCGCAACCTTTCGCCGGATGAAAAGTGGTAGGATGCGATCCAAGCTGACAACAGACCGTCGCACGCGTGTTTCATTGATCCTCGGTATTCATGAGGCGTTACGAATTTTATTCTTGCAGGACGCGCACAAACAGGAATGGATCAACAATTGCAACCGATCTTTTGGGGAGAACTCACCAAAAGATGTCATGCTCTCAGGCTCGCTCGTTGGTTTGTATGAGATCCGTCGTTATCTGGACGCCTCAAGGAGCTAATTGACCTTAAAGAGCAGGTTCGCTCCTTTGCCGTAGCAAGCTGATCGAGACGGCTGCGTTACTAAAACGCACTTTAATGCTTGTTTCCCCAATTTTTGGGGTAAATGATGACAAAAGCGTGCAGGTAATGATGATAACTGCTACGTACCAACATGCGAATCACATAAATGCCGCTGAATAAACGATCAGCGGACGAGAGAGAATGGCGTTTACCCCAGAAATTGTGCAAAGCGAATAAATCCCCCACAAATTGTGAGTGGTGATTATCTGAATTCAGGATTACTTAAGTTTAGAGCCTGTTTTCAGCAAATACGGTGTGATTAGTCAGCAGATGTTTGATTATGCCACGGTAATGATGACGGGCAGAAGTTGAACATTCAAGACACCGTTTGGAACACTGGAGCCTACGCATACAAAGCAAGGGTAGGCCTGAGTTTAAGATGTAAATGCTGCGAAGGTAAAATCTTAGGGACTCCTGGGTTTTTGCTTTCATTAGTTGTTTTACCCATAAACGCCCTCGATAAGTTAGTGATTTGGACCTTCCAAGTATCACAGACTACGCCAGCTCTTTTCTCATTTTGTCGAAGTTATGGAATTTGGGGCATTGAAGCCGCTTTGATCGGACTAATTTATCCCAAAACTGGGCCACTTACGCCGATTCTCCTCATCGGAGTGGCCCAGCTATGGGAGGAGTGGTGTTGGACCGGCTTTGATCGGTGTAATTTATCCCAAAACTGGGCCACTTACGCCGATTTTCTTCATCGGAGTGGCCCCGCTATGGGAGGAGTGGTATTGGACCGGCTTTGATCGGTCTAATTTATCCCAAAACTGGGCCACTCAAGCCGGTTTCCTTGGCAAAGTGGCCCAGCTATGGGAGGTTGGGTCTTGGATCGGCTTTGGTCGGTGTAATTTATCCCAAAGCTGAGCCACTTAAGTCGGCTTCGTGGTCAAAGTGGCCCAGCTATGGGAGGTTTGGTCTTGGAGCGGCTTTTATCGGTGTAATTTATCCCAAAACTGGGCCACCTAAGCCAGTTCCTTGCTCAAAGCGGCCCAGCTATGGGAGGTTTTGGCATTTGATCGGATTTGATAGGTCTAATTTATCCCAAAACTGGGCCACTTAAGCCGGTTTCCTTGGCAAAGTGGCCCAGCTATGGGAGGTTTGGTCTTGGAGCGGCTTTTATCGGTGTAATTTATCCCAAAACTGGGCCACCT
>NZ_JBNIEY010000006.1:0-136959 GCF_051842345.1 Idiomarina sp. ST20R2A10
TTGATAGGTCTAATTTATCCCAAAACTGGGCCACTTAAGCCGGTTTCCTTGGCAAAGTGGCCCAGCTATGGGAGGTTGGGTCTTGGATCGGATTTGGTCGGTGTAATTTATCCCAAAACTGGGCCACTTAGGCCGGTTTCCTTGGCAAAGTGGCCCAGCTATGGGGGATTTTGGTGTTGGCTCGGTTAAATTTTCAGGTGACGTGCGACGCTCGCTCGGCTGGGTACTGATTAATATCAGGCAGGTAAATTGACATCCTCCCCCCACCTAAATCGGTGGGGGATTCCCATTACAAGGGCGCACACTAAATTGCTTTAGGTGCAAGTTCCTGCTTCATCGAGCGGCTAACGCCGACTCTCCACAGGCTAACAAGCGGTGTCCCCGCTCTAAAATATTTAATGCACCAACAATGTCTGTATTGTTAGCGGCCTCATTTAAGTTCTCTGAGCAATGGTGTCAACAACCCAAACTTTCAGGCTTTCGCTTGGTGTGAACCGACAAATGAGCCGGAATCAAAAACCTCTGGAGACTTACGAATAACCAACTTCTTTCTGATGCCGAACTGCAAGAATAATCGTTTTAATACCATCGTAACGGTACAGCGCGACATAACCGCTCTGGCCAAAATCAATGAGCCACTCTCTAAATTCAATAGGCATATCATCCAGCGGACGGCCAATCTCGGGTTGGTAAGCCAAAATATGGGCGTTCTTACGAATGCTTTTGACGGCCTCGCGAGCCACTATCGGATCGTTATCTCGCAAAAAATCATGTAAACGTTGAACGTCTGCTAAGGCGGCCGGAGACCAGATCACGTGTGACACGTTGGCAGCTCGGCATCGTCACCCGATTCAAGTATGGACAACCATTCATCGGTTTCCGTTTGCGTCAAATGCAAGCCATTACGCTGATAATCTTCCCAGGCACGAAGTGCGTCTTGCTTAAAAGCTTCTCGTTTTTCTTCTCGTTCAACATAATCCTGGATCGCCTGACGCATGATCCAATGTGCTGAACGATGACGAACATCTGCCAAATGCTGCACGCGTTTTTTCATATCATCATTCAGTTTTACGGATGTTGCCATTTTTAACCTACCTAAGTATTAAAAGGTAATACCTTCTAATACTATCGCATAAATGTCGTGTTATCCAATGATGTTTACTGAATACCAAATCAGTGTCTTACCGCATAATTAACTAATCGGTCTGCTCGGGTTCTACCCAGATTTTACGGGCACATCTAAAACGAGGCGTTATATGCCGATAAGGAGTGTTCATGACCAAGGCAAAAAGCTTTTACACATTCGGAAATCTTGCGCTAAACTACTTAAATCGGTTGTTGTGCTTGAGGAAGCAAAAATGAATACGCTCGAAGCGATTTTTGTCGGTGCCGCACCATTTGTCTTGGTAGTCGCGGTTGCACTAACACTTTTCGTTTTTCCGGGAAGTCGGAAAAGCGAGGATTAAGACACGCGTTCTTGATGCAGTCGGTTAAGTCGTTTTACTCAGTGCTGCGACTAAACAGCAAACACACTCGATACCACTTCTACTCATTATCAGCAGAACTATTTATCTCAGCTTACGTTATTGTCATCAATAATCGGGCCACTTAACCACTGCTTATCTTTAGAGTTGAGTTTGAAACTGCCAGCCGGGCTTTTTGATAATAACTCGTCAAGGCTGTACTTGTTGATATGTCCCGGCTTCTCGTCTTTCGTTTTTTGTTCACTATTTGGGGTCTGACGGTTCATTCGACACTCCTTCTGTTTAAAGAATTAGTTCGGCTAGCTCTTGCGCCTGACTGGTATATTCATTGAGCCCAAGCAAAAGCTCCGACTCTTTGTGTGAAGGCTTTAATTTTTCTGCCGTTGTCTCATTCATTCCCTGCGCCCCTTTTCTAGGCAACGGATTATCGAGCGTTATTTTTTTTAATTACCTCATTAATAGCGAATAGTCATCAGCGATGCTGATATTGACTAGTATGATGCGTCTTTAAATTTTTAGCAAAAATCCTGATTAAGGCGTTATGATTAGAGTTCAATCTTCAGAAAATCTTCTCATCGAGAGACTATTTTTAAAAGGGTTACGTGCTATGACAACTGGACAATTATGGCTACTGTTGATGCTAATTGTTGGATTAATAATCTTTTTTGGTATCGGTATCTGGGGTATCAATCGACTTGATGCGTCAGAGAATAACTCCCAGACGTGATTCATACGTTAACGCACTTACGGGTAAGCTTCTGACCAAAGGTACGAAAGAAAAGCCCATCAGGCCAGATAGGGGCTCTCAGTCTTCGGAGGGCTTCGTAGACAGTGATGCCCGAAGCCCTTAACCCTCTCAGAGGCAATTATTTTGGCCGGTTGTGTGGTTGGAGTTACTTTCTTACAGATCAATGGCGTTCTATGGACAAATCCTGACGGTATTTGAGCGTAGAAAAACTTTTTTCGAAGAAGTTTGTAACAAAATGTTACTTTCGGAGAGTCAGTCTAAGTAATCATTTAAAAAAGCAATAATTTTAAATAACCCTTATAAAATTAGGGGGAGGTGTTAAAAGTGAGCGCTTACCATCGGTTTTTATAAAAAATATTTTGTTATATACGCTGCACGATACCGTTTTTGAAAGCCGGTACTAGGTCGGCTAATTTAGCCAGACCTACGGACTTCAAAAAGCTCAAAAAAGCGATAAGCTCGTTTCAAATGCAGTTAAAAAAACGGTTGCTATGAGACAAAAACGCTTGAAATTGAGTGAGATAACATTTGACGTACGAAAATTTAATTTAGAAGCGGTCGCGCGCGTTGAGCGCTTTATTGACGAAATAGTTGAGCGTGACTTATTAGAGCGCATTTGTAAGTCACTGCATTGCGTTCGAGTCGCGAGGCTAGGTACAAAATATATTGCGCTCGATGACGTCTTGTTACTTCGCGAGCTCAGCCTGCGTTTTCATGACTTAAAACTGAAATTTGCAGTCATCAACTTTGATGACGAGCACGAATTTAATAAAGTGCTGATTGACAGTACGGTAACGCAACACCTCAGCGTTACAAGTTCATTCGAACTTTATGCTCATCAGAAATTTGGAGTTGAACAATTCAAAGTACGCGCCTTACTTCGCCTTAATCGTTGGTCCTATGTATTTGGAGGAAGCACTGACAAGATAACGACAGCAATCAAAAAGATGCGATTCGAAGGTGAAAAACTGTCGATATCGAAAAGTCAGGCGCCCTCGAAGCGAGCAAGTTTAAAAAACGCACTTGAGGCAAACGAAATCTTTGGCAGTGAGTTGTTTGATGATGAGTAATGTCGACGATAGCCTGCTTGAGGAGATGATTGCGCACTTTCACTACCCTGCCGACAGTATCGGCGAGCACGCCGCAAAACTAAGCCTCTTCTGTCGCTATTTTATCGACGTCAATTTAAGTTTAAGCGCATACCAGATGAATCGTTATCGCGTATTTATTGGCCGACTCG
Source organism: Idiomarina sp. ST20R2A10 (assembly GCF_051842345.1). NCBI lineage: Bacteria > Pseudomonadati > Pseudomonadota > Gammaproteobacteria > Alteromonadales > Idiomarinaceae > Idiomarina > Idiomarina sp. ST20R2A10. Next base: position 3,473 of record NZ_JBNIEY010000006.1, read on the forward strand.
ATGCAGAGAAACGAACGAGCGCTGTTATGCAAAACATCCGACGCAAAGACTTGCACTCGCAGCTGCAGGAGCATCCGTTTTTCTCGACGATGTCGTTATTGCCTGATGCGTCGGAGCAATACGCTGAGTCACAACGCTCAGAGCTTCTTTATATCTTACTCGCGCATTTATGCAGTGCGCGCGGCTTTAACGACTACGCGGCATGTTTGCAGTTTTATAATGCGTTTTTAAAAGTAGACTCGTCTGAATGCTGTCGTGTTGATGAGTTAAAAGCGCGAGGTATCACGGCACAATTTGCACTCGATAGTACATTGTCCGAACTGCGCCGCGACCTACGTCAAGTTGCGTTGAAAAATGACAATAAAACGTTAGACAAGGTCGCGCGCTATTTTCAGCCGCCACAGCAGCGGCGGATCGATTTAGCCGCGCTTCGTAAGAATAGCATCATCGATACGACGAACAAGCATACCTTCGCAGAGGTCCGCATGGATGAGGCTGATATTGCGTTAATGCAAACGACAAACCAAGCGGGTGAGGAAGTCGGGCGCTTTACTCAAGTGACGCCGCATCTTGAGCGCACGCAATCACAACGAAAGCGGTCTTATCAGACTCAACAGTCGGCTATTAGCAATGCGCTGAGAAAGCATGAATTAGCACTTCCTTTCTCGTTTTCGAGTGCAACCGTGGGCGAGCTGCGCACAGCGCTAGAATACATCAGTCAAAGCTTTATTTGTGGCGAACTAGAAGACGTGAACTTGCGAGAAGCAAGTATTCTTTTGCGCCTCATGCTCAAAATGTTGACGTTATCCGATGTCGATACGTTTTATTTGCAAAACGTCAGTGCGGGAAGCTCGAGTAAAAAACATGCTGATACGCGTGAAATGAAGGTGCTGCGTTACGATCTCGACGGAGCGCGAAAACATGTATTCGCGCAGCTGATATTGCCTGCCAAACTCATTGATACGAGCCCCCCCGCGGATGATTATCTATACGAAGAGAGCTGTAAAAATTTAAAGGTAAAGCTGCCAAACCCTCTTGGTAGCTTATTAAATATCGTGTTGCGAAATAAAAGCAACTCACCCGAGCGTAATGACGCTGAGCTTAGTAACGTACTGTTTGTCGATGAAAAAGGTTATCGCCGTTTCATTAATCATGTACTTAACGAGACCGGACTGAAAAAAAGAGGCATCACACGACGCGCACTTGAAACAGCATTTTTTCAGTTTGCACGGGAGCAAGCCCCTGAAACATTTCTTAACTTTCTAAAAAGTCAGAGTACGGTGCAGAGTCACTATATCAACGTGACGAACAAGGAGCTCGAGACAACGCTGTTAAGCGCTTGGGATAATTTTGTCGACAACGTAGGTATACGTATTGATAGCAAGGATACACACGAAAATAAATCAAGCTCGCGTTTGTCTGACTTTGCCGATAATGAACGACAAGGCTCCGTTCGCTCGATAAAAGATGACGCATTAACGCTTTTATACGAGCAGTTAATTAACACACTGTCACAGCAAATCGATGATAGAGCGATTATCGAGGCATTCAATAATGTTGCGCTTTATTGTTATATGCGTATTGCAACCCGTGTTGCGCTAAGACCCGTATCAAAACCTTTTCCGGCGCATCGCCATTTTGACAAAAATAGTGGGTTATTAAGCGTTCGGGATAAGCGAGCTCATCATAAAGATGAGCGACGCCTTATTGTATTAACCAATGCGTTGTGTCAGTTACTTTGTTCGACCAGCACATTGTGCGACGCGCTGTCTGCTCGCTTTGCGATACAGCGGCCACCGGCTTTAGTAATGTTTTTGTCGGTTGACGAGACTGACACATGTCGCTGGGAGCATTTGTCCAGAACGCGCGTTGATGCACAAATAAAAACGCTTATTGATGATGAGGTATCGTCGCAGGCGTTTCGCCATGTTGCGGCGAACGCGTTTCTTAATGCATCGATTAATGACTTCTCTCAAACGTCGATGAATGGCTTTATGAATCACTCGCGCTCTGGCACCGGTTTGTTGTCGAATTACAGTCTGTTTGATATCCGCCTCATTGCTGCCCAGCAAAGGGAGCGTATGCAACGGGACGGTGAACAAATAACAGCAAACGATGCATGCGTTCTCGATCTAATAAATCGGTTGGGAAGTGCGTTATGAGCGATTTTACTCAAACAAATATCGCCCGTGCGCTAAGCGGCTCTCATAAGCTTGTGCGCAATGAAGTCGACGTTGTTTTTGCGGTATTAAATAAGCATTGTCGGGACGCGCTTAATGCAGATAAACAGGTTGCAGAAAACTATCTACAACGCCGCGCACTGAGGGTTTATCAATATGCCAATACCAACGAGTTGCTTGAAGCGCTGTGGCTGAGTATGCGTGCGCTTTATCACTTTAAAAGCGAACATCAGGTGTTAATTCAGCCTGTTGAGTTTCGACCCTTAAAGCAACGAGAAACGCTCATTAATGAGCATAACCCTGTCTTTTTGCTCCAATCATTGCTTGAGCGAAAGCTTGACGACGCAATCGTCTCATCAGTGTTTCATCAATTTAGCGACCCCCAGCGCTATTTGTTACACGCCTTATACATTGCCAAACGCTCGCACATCAGCGATAGCAAGACGTTAGCGTTGGTGCTTGAGGCTAAGCAGAGCGATTTATTGTGTTTCAGCGATTTACATAGAGCATCGGTATTGATAGAAACGCAGCGTCGCCAGCGCGTATGGTTAGATGCAGAAGCTTTGCTACATCTTCGCCGAGCACAGTCGATTAATGCTTCAAAAAAGCAATTTTTAAACAAGGCATTTGAGCAGTGGTGGCAGAAGATAAGAGCGACAGAGCCGGCGATGGCGTCTACCGCGCTGTCGGTTGATGATGCGCTATTGGCACTTAACTTTCAGACAACACCGCTTGCTGCAACCTCGCTATCGACAGTTACAACAGTATTGTCGGACGAGTCATTGATATTGGCGTTATCAGGCCAAGTTGACCCGAACGAATGCGGGACTCAAACGAATCATGTCAGTCGTAAGCGGCAACGCAAGACAGCGATTGCGGCATTGACGGGTGACACATACGATAAAAAAACATTTGGTGTTGATTCCGGGCTGAGACTTGCGTTTTCGCCTGAGCACAGCGCCGGGAATGCGGATAGGCAGTTGATTGATGCAATGGGTCGCATTTTGTTGACGTATGAAAAGCAAACCGCCATATCGGGCAGAAGCGGAAAAGCCTTCAAGAATGCGCGCTCTGCGATTGAGCACTTGCTTTATAACGCACTGGCTGAGGGTAGCGAGCAGGCACCATCGTTATTAACAAAACTATTAACGCTTTTTTGTGCAGATCTTTTTGTACACGGTAGTCCGAGCAAAAAGAATTTAGAAGCAAGCTCGATACGAAGCTATCGGTCGACCCTCAAGGTTTTTTTGGCTAAGACGTTGAGCGATGAGGAATTAGTTGTTGATGCCCAGTCTAATGTTGATGCGCTCTATGAGCTCACGCATCGTTTAGCTGATGCCATTTCTGATCTTGAAGCTACTGATAAGCAGAGCACGGTGCTGCGATTTTTGCAGTACGTTCATGAAATATCAGAGCTTCGATTGTATGACTTTGATGAGCTTGAGCTTGCTGGTGTAACGGTAGAGAGTGTCAGAGCGCACTTCATTCCAGCGCAACTGTTCGATGCGACGTGTCATGCGTTTCTTGCGATGCGCTCAAGCGCGCGTGAACAAACGGCTTTAATGATGCAGCTTTGCTATTACGCTGGATTAAGACGCAACGAAGCGTTACTGCTTGCCGTTGATGATATCAATGTCGAGAGCGATGTGCTTTATGTGACAAAGTTTGCTGGTCGAAAAACGGCCAATGCGCCACGTAAAATTTCTCTGGCGTTATTACCGCAGTCGTTTTATCTGTCGCTTTTGAATTACGTTGAGATGCGCTCTAAAACCCATGAGCGGCTGTTTGATGCGCAAACCGTGCAAGTGCATGAGCGCGAGTTTATGGCGCTTTTGCGTGAACAAACTCAAATCCCCGATCTGGTTGTTCATTCGCTACGCCACTGCGCGGCTAATAATTTATTGCTTGTTTTAGCGCAAGGTGCGTTTCCGTCCATCCAGGCTGCCATTGGTCGATATTTTTTGACACAACAGAATTCAGGTGAAGGTCTAACCAAAGAGCCGCACGAACTTTTCTCATCTAAGCAGTTAGAGCGTATTCACCAGGCTTTGTTAGCGGAAGGGCGAGCACTTAATAGTTACTTTCCGATCCTTGACTTTTTAGCGATGATCTTAGGTCACGCGACGCCAGGAACCTCAGCGGCAAGCTATCTCCACTTTTTTGACCTGGTGACATTTGAATTAAGCTCTATGCGCACCTCACCGCTTAATAAAAGCGTATTGCATAATCTGTTGCCGCAGACGAACGCGCGCTTCGAGACGATCAAGCGCGTGTTTACGAGTAACAACAAAGAAAAAGCGCTATTCAAAACAGCGATTTTTGGGTTAGCGGATGCGAGAAAACTCACGACGCAGGTACAACGGTCAGTTCAGACTGTTGATACGGTTATCACGTTCAGTGACTTCATTGATGCGCTTTATGATTATCAGTATCGTCCCTTAAGTGATTTATCGATAAGTAAGCACTTACAACGCTATTTCGATGGGTTAACTGAGCTTCCCGATGTACAGTTTTTACAGCAATTATCGCCGAGAGCTTTCCCGACCTGGATCCGTTTTCAGGAGCGAATGACAGCGCAGCGTTGGCTGTCGGTTGAGCAAAATGCAATCAGCACGTTGAAAAGGTGTTTAGAAAACGAGACGGTCAGTAATAAGCGCGATGCCGAGCAGACACTTCGTGCATTTAAAATCTTGGGCTTAGGTGATTGCATTATGGAGCTAAATTGTGATGATAACGCCTGGAGAGCAATTGTTGAAAATTCTGGTCATCAAGTCAGGATCAAACAAACAGAGCAACAACAGAAGAACGCGTTGCAACTTGAAATGCGGATAAGACCGTTTCGCTTACGCTGGCCGCTTTGGGACAAATTACAGAGTATCGTGTGCTCATTGGAGCTTTATACTGTATTTCGAAACGGTGATGATGAGACGAAGAAATGAAGTTAACGATACACAACGATAACTTAGTGCAATCAATAGAGCTTATGATGAAGCTCTCTGAAAAAACGAGAAACAATGTTGACGTCGACCATTCGTCCGTAATGGAAGTCGACCTTTTGCAGAATTGTCTTGCTATCGCTACGCCTCCCGGATTGAAAAAAGGTTTCTCTGAAGTTAAGCGCACCATTCTTTACAAAGAAGAAGCAAAGAGCGCATTACTTAAAATCGATTTGGCAGCCATACGGCGCTTTAGCGCACAGCTAAAGAAGCTACCGTATCTAGAGCTCGACGTTGACTTAGAAAATGAGCAGCTGGTGTTTTCCGGTGCAACTAATTTGTCAGAAAAGCTCATGCAACGTGGGCTTTTTGAAGATGAAACCATGCATAGTGAGCAGGCCGTTTATCGAATGAGCGCTCAGGTGATTGAGCGTAACGAACGGATGGAAGCAGTCGGGGTGAGAGATGAATATCAGTTCTCTTATCAGATTGAGCACAAAGACATTATGTTGTTCGAGCGAACGTTAAAATTAACGCGCCATTCTACCGGCGGAAATTCTGCCGTCGGTAATATATCTATGTTTCCGCGAGGGGTAGCGTTGCTCGTCAAAGGAAAAGGGTTTCAAGTGCTCGCACGCGCATTTGTTGATGAGTCGCACGACAATGTCAATAAAGAGCCGCTCCGGCTTACGGTGAAGCGGGATAAACTTGGCCTTCTGAATCATGCGCTGTCGATTGTTGCTCGTCAGAGAAATAGTGGTATCAGCTTCTCTCGCTCGCAGATTGTTGTCCATTCACATTCAATGGAGTTTAGGATTGGTTTGGGGGAGGCAGATAGGAAATTAACGCCGCTGAGGCTTTCAAAGCAAGAAGGGAAGATCGTGGTAATGGCGAACAAGTTAATTCATGCCTTAAAAGAAATTGATGTTGCTTCTCAAAAGTACCCACTGAATTTGAAGTTAACCGGAGAGAGGGCACTGGAAGTATCGTTAGCAAACAAGTCTCGTTATGCGGCTCACCGGGTCGCATTGAAAGTTGATGATGCCGCCGCATTTACTCATAAAACGATAGAGGTCAGTCGCGCGTTGATGTTTCGATCAACCGAATTATTTGCCGACGAGGATCTGTTAATGACCTTTGAGGAAAAAAAAGAAGCGCTCATGGTAGAGTTCTCATCGAAGCAATCAAAAAGCACTGTGTTGTTAGATGCTCGACTGATCAGCCCTTCTTAATAAGCTTAACTAATAAACAATCTATGTGCTCAATGGTTCAATAAGGCTTTGTTCGAAATTTGACCTTTCCTCAAAATGCTGTATATTTGTACAGTGTTGACTGATATATGAAGGAAGCCTGGCCATGATTCACTTGCGCACACGCCATGACAATATTCTCGAATATGATATTTGCTGCTTTGGCACGCGATTTCGAGAGTCATCACGACTGATCGCAACGCCTGCGAATCAGAAAAAGCTGGAAAAGCACGTAAAACAGATGAATGCGGAGTTGGCCTTGGGGGTTTTTGATTATGCAGAGCATTTTCCTGAGTCAAAGAAGTTAGAAAAATATGCCCGGCTGAGACGCGCAAAACAACCCGGTCAGGTGGCGCCATTATTTTCTGATTACGCGCAGCAGTGGTTCGAGCGAAAGCGTCACGAGTGGAAAGTCAGTTACTGTGAAAGCTTGGAGTCGACGTTATCCCGCTATCTTTTACCGGAATTCGGTAACACCATTGTCAGTGACATTACGTTAGCTCAGGTACAGCGGTTTAGAAGTAAGTTGTGTGAGCGTATTAATAATGAAGGTGGCCGATGTTTGTCTAATAAACGAATAAATATCATTCTTGTCCCACTGATCAGTTTACTTTATCTGGCATCCGAAGAGTGGGACTTTGAGTATCCGCTAAAAAAGCTTAAGCCGCTGAGAGAAGAGCCAAGCGATCCGCGACCGATGACTCAACAACAAGTGAAGTCGTTTCTGAGCGCAGTGCCGAGAAATTGGCACGACTACTTTTTAGTTCGTTTTCATACAGGAATGCGAAGCTGTGAAATCCATGGATTACAGCTGGAAAATATCGATTTTGAGCATCAGTTGATCCACATTCGGTTTAATTATGTGCGAGGCCGGCTAACTGACGTAAAAACACCAAAGTCCCGCCGAGACATTGTAATGACGCCAACCGTTGCCGCGGCTCTTAAACGAACAATGAATAGTAGAGCCTCAAAAGGGAATTTTGTTTTCAATTCCCAAGGAGGTAAGCCAGTAACAACGTATGAAGTGTCCAATAAAGTATGGTACCCGACACTTGAAAAAATAGGCATTGCTCCAAGGACGCCCTATGTCACTAGGCATACAGCCGCAGTATTGCATCTGGCGGCTCATGAAAACCCGCTGTTTGTTTCCAGACTGTTAGGACACAGTTCAACTCGCATGCTTTATGATGTCTATGCGCCTTACGTGGTGGATGCTGTACGGAATGATGGGAGTGCCTTTGAGCGGTTAATGCAATGAATATTAAGAGAGTTGTGGAACACAATATGTAACAGAGTTGCGACCGGTAACTCTATCGTCTCTGGAGGACAAGCTTTAACGTCTTATTGTAAAAGACTACCGTAGCTTTTTTGTTAGTTAACTTATAAAATGCTGCGATTATTGAAGTGTTTAAAAAAACGCATAAAGGGGAAATACTTTGGTCTCGTTGAAATCTTTCTTGTCTGGTTCGGCATTATACTGTGCGGTGCTGCTATTGGTTGCTTCAACTTTTGGAGTAATGAATTCGGCTAGCGCGCAGTCTATGCCAAGTCAGAGCCAAATAGAGCAATTTAAAAAGCTCCCCCGGGCCCAGCAAGAAGCTTTGGCACGTCAGTATGGTGTTGACCCTGGCCTGTTGAATGGTTCGACTAATAGTTCATCGAGTTCGTCACAGCAAAGTGAACAAGAGCCGGTAGTCACTCCGCGCCAAAACAGTAACGGTTCAGAAAGTAACGAGGAGCAGGCACGGGAGAGGACTAAAAGAAAAGAGGAACCTAAGCCTTTTGGTTATGATTTGTTCGCCGGGGAGCCTCAAACCTTTGCGCCTACCTCGTATGCACCCGTTCCTTCAAATTATATTATGGGAGTGGGAGATACCGTAAAAGTACAGCTTTTTGGTAAGGAAAGTCGGAGCTATGAGCTAACAATTGATCGTGAAGGGAAAGTATTTTTGCCTGGTGTTGGAGAACTGACATTAAACGGACTGAATTACAGTTTAATGAAGGAGTTGATTCAGAGTCAGGTAAAAGAGCGCATGATTGGAATTAATGTTGCCGTCTCGATGGGTAGTTTGCGATCGATTCAGGTGTTCATAGCGGGCGAAGCGTATAAGCCTGGTTCCTATACGGTCAGTTCATTATCGACAATCAGTCAAGCACTTTATGTTGCTGGTGGTGTGTCTGATATTGCTTCATTACGATCTATTCGATTAATGCGAGCGGGTGAAGTGATTACTGAATTTGATTTATACAATCTACTTCTAGAGGGCGATGCGTCGGGCGATACTTTGTTACAAAGCGGTGATGTGGTCTTCATTCCACCCCGGGGCGAGATGGTGACGGTGAAAGGAGAAGTAAAGCGGCCAGCTTTATATGAGTTAAAAGGTGACGAAACAATACATGATGCTTTGCGTTTTTCTGGCGGAGCTGGGGAAGATGCGTATTTGTCTGTTGCGCAGTTACAACGAATTACTAATGGTAAACGTCTAATCAAATCGATTGACTTAACCTCTGATAAGCAATTGAGTCAGCCCCTTAAAGGCGGTGATGTGCTGACTTTAAGACAAGTATCGGATTCACTTGATAACAGTTTATTGCTTGTTGGGGCGGTGTCGCGACCAGGTTATTATGAGTGGGAAGAAGGCTTACGCATAAACGATGTTTTGCGTGATAGTCGCTACGCACTGCTCGACCAGGCTGATTTAGACTACGGTTTAGTGGTACGAGAAACCGGACCGAAAAGGGACATTAGCCTTTATCAATTTAACGTAGCTGAAGCGATAAGTGGGGATGCAGAAGAAAATCTTGTTCTGCATGAACGCGATCAGATTGTTATTTTTAGCCGCTATCAGACGAAACAAGAAGAAGCACAGCAACTTTCTCGTTTTGCAATGAGCAAACGGGAGAGGGCCATTGAAGAGCAAAAGCTGAAAAGTGCTAATGTAAAAACACCGGATACCGGTGAAGTAAAAGAAGCCACGGCTCTTTTTGGTAAGCCCGATAGGGATGACACTAAGATATCAGAAGCGAATTTAGCGGCGTACTCCCGAGAGAAGCTTTTAGAGCCAATTATGCTTCGTCTTCGGCAGCAAAGTTCGACTTCTGCAAGTGCTCCTTTGGTTTATGTCGCCGGAGAAGTGAATTATCCGGGCGTCTATCCGTTAGTTGAGAATGCCAGTGTTAGTCGGCTTTTAGAAGCCGGAGGTGGTGTGAAAGATTCCGCGTATCTGGCTCGTGCCGAGGTGACTCGATTCAGCTTTGGTGATGGCTCGGGTCAAACCGAGTATTTAACGGTAGCGTTGAAAGATGTACTGAATGGTGAAACTGATGTACCAATTCAGGGCCGTGACAGGCTGAACATATTGAGTATCCCTGAATGGCAAAATACTTATGAGGTGACGTTGCGTGGTGAAGTCCGGTTCCCCGGTACTTACGCCATTAAGCGTGGTGAAACGTTAACGCAGCTAATTGAGCGTGCCGGTGGCTTTACCGAGCATGCCTTTATAGACGGCGCCATTTTTACTCGTCAAGAACTTCGAAAGCGGGAAGAAGAACGCAAGCGTATATTGGCTCAAGAACTACAAAAGGAAGTAGCCGGTAATATGATGACAGGAACCGGTGACAGCCGTGTGTCTTACAGTGAAATGCGAACGCTTTTGTCTGACTTGTTATCGGCAAAGCCGGTTGGCCGGCTGATTATGGACTTGCCCAAGTTACTCAGTAGCAATGGTGCTAATGATGTGCAGTTAAAAGACGGGGATACGCTGCATGTACCCTCTAACACTGATTCGGTTAGCATTATGGGTGAAGTGCAAATGGCAACTTCATATCGTTTCGACCCTGAAGTGAGCGTTGGTGAATACATTGAACGCAGCGGCGGTACGAAAGAAAAAGCCGACGAAGAACGTATTTATATTGTTAAAGCGAACGGTGCCATTGAACCTTATGAGAGCGGTAGCAGCTGGTTTAGCTTTAGTAGTAATAGCCAATTAGGGCCGGGTGACACCATTATTGTGCCCATGGATACAACCTACACTGAGAACTTAGAGTTGTGGTCACAGGTTACTGGCATTGTTTATAATTCGGCTATAGCCATTGCGGCAATAAACGGGCTTTGACTGTAAAGCTATATAAATGCTATTTGCATTTTAAGGTGTAGCGGCATAATATGAAGCTTGCTGTTAACTGGAATGTTTTCAGTCTCAGCGATACATGTATCTATATCTCTGGAGTGAGGTGAATATTATGAAAACTTTAGCATTATCAGTTATTGCTGCGTTAGGTTTAGCGACCGCACCAGCAATGGCACAGCAAGAAGGTTCGACCGGTGCAGCCGGCGCATCTGCTTCAACTGCCGGTATTGGTGGTTTGTCTACTCAGGCATTAGTTTTTGCAGGTGTTGCAGGGGCAGCAACTGTGGCAGCGGTTTCTGACAGCTCTTCTAATTCAATTATTGATGACGAAGATCCTGAAAACCCAGAAGAGCCAGGTACAACAGTAACCGTTACTGGTACTGGTACAAATACTTACACAATTACTGTTCCTGTTCAGTAATTGTTTGCGGTTTAGTGTAAGTTGGTGAAGCGCTTCGCTGAACTTACTGAAAAGAAACTGTGATAAAATACCGCCGTAGGGCGGTATTTTTTTGTCCGGTGAACTTTACTTTTGACTTAAGCTGAATAAGAGACTCGTTCATGTTAATTCGCTATTGCCTGCTCGCTTTGTTTGGGGTTGTTACCTACGGATGCACCGCCGTTACCGACGAGGTTCGCGAAACGGTTGAATACGCTTTTAAAACACAGCAGGACGCTGAGCTTTCTTCTGAAGAAATAGAAAAATTTCCTTATACCTCGCTTTACGCACAGTGGGAAGAAAAGCCACGCACTTTAATAGTGCTGGGTTTTATAGATAAACCGAACGACAGGCACTTTATTACAGCCGAGAAAGAGACGTTAGTTATACGTAACGGACGTATTATTCGAACTCAGAATTTAAACGGTGACTTACTAGCCGCTTCAAATCTAGAGCAAGACCCGTTGCAATGCATTGTAAATCAACCTAATGATTGCAAGAGCCGCTGGCAGCGTAACTACGACTACCAAATGCAGGAACGAACATTTAGCCGTACTGTTGTATCTCAGTTTTCGGTTGTGGAAGAGCAAACTCTGGAAATGCCTTTTGGTAAAGTGAACGCCACTTTAGTGCAAGAGAAAGGCCGCTTTGAGCTTAGCGGTGAAACCTTTACAAATCGTTTTTGGATTGAAAGCGACGGGCATGTGGTAAAAAGTGAGCAACAGCTATTTCCCGGTGAAACTTCTCTTACCTTAACTCAAGTGACCTGGATAGGTCGTGATTATTCTAATAAAGCAGCGAAATGAGTCCGTTCATGAAAAAAACATTGTTACTTCTCCTCCTGTTAGCCGCGTTTTCAATTTCTGCTTTTCCGGCAATCGGCGAAACTCAGAAAATTGCGTTTGACGGACCGGTGCGTCTGCAGCAGGCGTTATCAGCAATGGAAGAGCGGGGGGAGTTAGAAAACATTTATTGGCCAACAGCTCGTTTGGTCAAGGTTGATGAACAAAAAACGGTAGATGAAAAAAAGCGAAAAGTGCTGGCAGAGTTAGCCGAGTTGGAAAACTACTGGCGTAACCGCAGAGAAACGAATAAAGCCGACTCCGCTGCTATAGTGGCTCGTCAGATAAAAGCTTGGCACTTAGGCAAGCAACTGGTAGGCGAAATAAGTATTGAGGGCGCGCGTCAGCAGCTAACTGATAACCCGTTGTTGCCGAAAGGCCGTTACGAGTTGGTAGTGAGCAATAGGCCAAATTTTGTCTATGCCTATGGTTTGTTTTCTGAGCCGGGACGATATGAGTTTCACTCAGGTAAAACCGTGGCTCATTGGATAAACAGTATTGAAGCAGAAGCTCAATTACTGAGAGCTTATAATAAAACTAAAGCTGTAAAAGTATCCGTCTCGGGTGAAACTGAGAGTAACTGGGGTTACTTTAAACAGGATGATACAGAGCTTTTACCGGGCAATATTTTATGGTTAGGTTTTGAGCAAAATCAGCTGCCGCCCAAGTTTAAGAATTTGAACAGTAATATTAGGGAGCTTTTAAAGCATTTTGTTGCGGATGAGTCTGTCAGAAGTAAAACGAATACGCCTTTATATACACTGAGTGATGCACCGACACCTAAAAACCATTGGTCGCGTATGGATTTATCGCCTAGCTATAATAATTATGGCTCTGTAGGTTTAATGCAAAATCCAACTGCGCGTATGGCGAAAGAGGGTGAGTTAGCGATCACTTATTCTGATATGGACGAGTACCGACGTTACACAGTCAACTTGCAACTCTTACCCTGGCTTGAAGCCACCGCATTCTATACACGATTCCCTAACCGTCTATACAGCCAGGTTCCAGGGTTTAGCGGTGACTCAATATTGACCGACAAAGGCTTTGATGTAAAAGCCCGCTTATGGCAAGAAAGTTACTGGTTACCTGAAGTGAGTGTGGGCTTACGAGACTTAGCGGGCACGGGGCTTTTTGATGCCGAGTATATTGTGGGCAGTAAACGTTTTGGTCCAGTCGATATTAGCTTAGGCGTCGGTTTTGGACGTTTAGGGACGTACGATGATGTGTCTAACCCTTTTTGCGAGATATCTGACGAGTACTGCGATAGAAAAACAGGATTTAGCGGAAAAGGGGGGGAGCTGGAATACGACCAGTGGTTTACCGGGCCCATGGCGTTGTTTGGTGGTGTTGAATACCAAACTCCCTGGGAGCCTTTAACATTAAAAGCTGAGTATGAAGGCAATGACTATAGCCGTGACAATGCCGGTGTGCCTATTGTTGCAGACAGCCGCTGGAACTTTGGAGCGAACTACCAGGTCACGGATTACTTCGACGTACAGCTCAGTTACGAGCGTGGCGATACGCTCATGTTTAACTTTAGTTTGCGCACCAACTTTAATGAGCTAAATCAGGTGAAAACCACTCCGCCTAAAACCCAGCCGCAGAAGCCAAACGCTAATAAGCTGAAGGATGTTGACTGGATAGCTATGCGGAGCGAAATGATTAAACAGGGTGCGTTTAGTGGCGCTCGTTTTGCCGCAACCGATGATGAAGTGACTATGTACGCGTATCATCGTCGTTTCCGGAACAGTGACGAGGCCTTCGACCGTGCTGCGCGTATTATGGCAGCAGAGCTTCCTGAGTCAGTAAAAACTTACAATATGGTTGATCAAGCGCTGTTTAATCCGAGTGTGAATACGCAGGTTAATGCGGAAGAATTTAAACGGCGAATTCGAAACGAAGAGCCGGGTAAGGGCGTTGATGAAACCAAGGAGCTTTTCACGCGCTTGGATCCGGAAGAGCCACCGGTTAAAGACAGTGACGAGTGGAAACTTAACCCTGACTATCGTTTCAGTAACAGTTACGGGCTAAAACCCTTCTTCAAACAAGACTTCGGCAGCCCCGAAAACTTTCAGACGTATCAGTTGGGTGTCTTTGCTTTTGGGCGCCGTTGGTTAGCGGAAAACTTAGAAGTGTTTGGTGAAGTTGGCTTTAACGTGGCAAATAACTACGACGAGTTTAACTTCCTGGGTGGTGGGCCGTCTGAATTACCCGAAGTGCGCACTCAAGTAAGACGTTACATTAAAAATGATATTTGGTTAGACTCTGCGCAGGCTACTTACCATAAACGGCTTGGTGAGGACTGGTTTGCGATGGCTTATGCTGGGTATTTAGAGCGCATGTTTGGTGGCGTTGGGGCTGAGGTTCTATATCGGCCGATAGACAGCCCATGGGCTTTTGGTGCGCATATTAACCGAGTGCGACAACGGAACTATACTGGCGGTAGTGGCTTCTTAGATTACGAGGTAACTACGGGGTTTGTTAGTGCCTATTATCAAATGCCGTGGTTGTCAGATACCTTATTACAACTCGACGTTGGTCAGTTCCTGGCCGGTGACCAAGGCGTTAATGTGACGATGCAGAAGCGCTTTGATAGCGGTGTCATTGCCGGTGCATTTGCCGCCTTTACGGATGTGTCGGCCGAAGAGTATGGCGAAGGAAGCTTTACCAAAGGCTTTTTCATTAGTATTCCGTTTGACCTGATGAGCGTAAGACATACTCGTGAGCGTATTGGCTTTACCTGGGTGCCGCTGTCTCGTAACGGCGGTCAACAGTTGCAACGCAGAGCGCGTTTGTACGATTATACAGACGACAGAGCGCCGTTTTATAACCGTTAAAACAGTCTGAAAAGGATGTAGACATTGAAACTTTTTAAGCTACTAATGCAGCTGCCTCGCAACGTTAAGCGAGGCATTGGCCTAATTATGGATATAGGCTCAATAACTGTGGCTATGGTTTTAGCGTACTTACTAAGCTTTGATGCCATAATGCCATTGCGCTGGTCGCAATGGATTATTCTTGGCGGTGTAATTTTAGGGATTACGCTAATTGCTTTTATTCGTTTTGGTTTGTACCGGGCGGTAGTGCGTTATGTTGGCTTTAAAGTATTAAGCCTGGTGTTTTTTACCGTTATACTCAGTGGCGCACTGCTGGCGGTTGGTGCCTTGTTAATGGGTATTTCTTTGCCCGTGTCTGCTGTTGTGAATTATGTGCTTATTGCCTTTTTACTGACCGGTGGCAGCCGGCTGGTGGTCCGCGAGGGGTATCAGCGGGTAATGAGTCGGCAGAAGGACCGAGTCATAATTTATGGCGCAGGCTCTGCCGGACGGCAGTTGGCGCAAGCGATATCTAATGGCGATGAGTTTCACCCGGTGCTGTTTGTTGATGACGACAGCGGTTTACAGAACACCTCGGTGTTGGGGTTAAAAGTGATACCGCCGGAGAATATTGACAAGGCGATTCACGAACTTGGCGTTCAACGCATTTTACTCGCTTTGCCCAGCACGCTGCGCTCGCGTCGCCGTCAAATTCTGGATGCTCTGGAAGCCCTACCGGTAAAAGTGCAAACCGTGCCGGGCATGGCCGATATGGTGAACGGCGACTTGTCGATTGACCAGTTACAGGACGTTAGGGTAGAAGATTTGCTCGGTCGGGACCCGGTAAGCCCTGAGCCGCAGTTAATGGAAAAACACATTACCGGACAAACCATACTGGTTACCGGGGCGGGTGGCTCTATTGGCTCTGAGCTTTGCAGGCAAATACTTAAGCAGCGACCTAAGGCGTTGGTATTGTATGAGTTGTCTGAATTTGCTTTATACGCTATTGAGCGCGAGTTAACGCAAATTTGCCAGCAACAGGGCATTGGTGCTGAGATCATTCCAGTGATAGGCACAGTACAGCGGCGCAACCGCATTGAAACCGTGCTGAAGGCTTTTACCGTGGACACTGTATACCATGCGGCGGCTTATAAGCATGTGCCTTTAGTTGAGTACAACATGGTTGAAGGCGTGCGCAACAATGTATTTGGTACCTGGCATACGGCGGAAGCAGCTATCTCGGCTGGTGTTAAGCAGTTTGTGTTAATTTCCACCGATAAAGCCGTGCGGCCCACTAATGTCATGGGTACCACCAAGCGCTTGTCAGAATTAGTATTGCAGGGGCTGGCACAACGCCAACGCGAAACGCGCTTTTCTATGGTGCGTTTTGGTAATGTATTGGGCTCGTCGGGCTCCGTGGTGCCGTTGTTTAAAGAGCAAATTGAACACGGCGGGCCGGTCACCGTAACGCACCCCGATATTACCCGCTTTTTTATGACCATACCCGAGGCTGCGCAGCTCGTGATACAGGCTGGCACCATGGGACATTCCGGCTCGGTGTTTGTGCTGGATATGGGTGACTCGGTTAAAATTGTCGATTTAGCTCGTAAAATGATCCGCTTGTCTGGCCTCGAAGAGCGTACCGAGAAGAACCCGCATGGTGACATTGCCATAGAGTTTAGTGGTTTGCGCCCGGGTGAAAAGCTATACGAAGAACTGCTAATTGGCGACAATGTGGAAGCCAGTGACCACTCGCGTATATTGCGTGCCAATGAGCAGTCGCTAAGTTGGGACGAAATGGAGAAACTGCTGGGACTGTTGGATGACGCCTGTCAGCGGTTTGCGATAGACGAGCTGCGTCAATTATTGCTGGACGCCCCAACCGGCTACGCACCAGCTGACAACCAGATTTGTGATGTTATTTGGAATAAACACCGCACCTGTAGTGAAGACGAAACCGATGTTGCCTGACGTATAAAAGGACGAAATAATGATTAAAAACGGACCTTACTTAGCTTTAGATACCAGCTACCAAAAACTTTCAGTGGACGAACTGCTTGAAACGGCCGGCAAACGCCTACCTGAACACTTCGATGAACACCGCCAGCAACTGTGCCGCGGCGAATACCGCAATATAAGCGAAGACCGCCCGGTCACTCATGTACTCAGCCGTTCCGTGCACGCGGTGGCAAAACAAAGTAACCGCAAAACCCGCTTTGTGGATACCGTGCAAAAGCTGCGTTCCGGCCGTTGGTTAGGCAGCACCGGAAAACCCATTACCGACGTAGTGAACATTGGCGTGGGTGGCTCTGACCTGGGGCCGCAGATGGGCGCTTTTGCCTTGAGTGAATTTGCGGATGACGCCGCAGTGCACGATTTGCAGGTGCATTTTGTGTCCTCTATGGATGGCGGCCAGCTGTATGCCGTGTTGCCTATTGTTGATCCTGAAACTACCGTATTTATTGTTTCGTCTAAGTCGTTTGGCACGGTAGACACTTTTGCTAATGTGGACACAGTACGAAAATGGGTAGAGCCTCAGTTAACTCAGGAGCAATGGCTGGCAAACCACGTGATAGGCGTGTCGGCCAATGTACAGGGAATGACGGATTACGGTATACCACCGGCTCAGCAGTTTACCTTTGGCGAAGGCGTAGGTGGGCGTTTTTCGTTGTGGTCGGCGTTAGGTTTGAGCATAGCGTTAACCACTGGCATTCGACCTTTTGAGCGCATGCTGGAAGGCGCTAAAGAAATGGATGAGCATTTTTTAGATGCTCCGCTGGAAGATAATTTACCGGTTTTGTTGGCGCTTTATGGCGTGTATAACCGTGAGCAACTGGGCATTAATAACTTAGCCATTTTGCCTTACGACGGTCGCTTGCGTATGTTGCCAAACTACTTGCAACAGCTGGATATGGAAAGCAACGGTAAGCAGTACACTGCCGAGAATAAAGCCATAGATTACCCCACTGGCCCTATTATTTGGGGCGGTTTTGGACCTAACGGACAGCACGCGTTTTTCCAGCATTTGCATCAGGGTTATGATCAGTTTACTGCGGACTTTGTCACCGTGCTTAAACGCGAAGCCCCGGGCTTTTCGGAAGCTACCCGCAGTGGTTTGGCCGAGCAGCAGCGTTTGGCTGTAGCCAACTGTCTGGCGCACCGGCGTTTAATGTGGGACGGCAGCGAGAATGCCGGTTCACCCAGTGACCATTATCCGGGCAGGCACCCGTCTAACCTGCTGATAATGGACGAACTGACCCCCGAGAGCTTTGGCGCCTTAATAGCCGCCTATGAGCACAAAGTGTTTACCCAGGGCGTTATTTGGGGCCTGAACAGCTTTGACCAGCCCGGCGTGGAAAAGGGCAAGAAAATTGCCATGGACGTACTGCGCGTACTGGACGGCGAAAGCGACGAGTCCTTTGACCAAAGCACCGACGCCATTATTCAGCGCATGCGGTGATGGGGTGATTGTTGTTTTTTAATTAAACCTCCGTTAAAAATTGGTTAATTTTTTTTGTTTACAAAATATCAACAGTCTCGTTATAGTGTTGTTCCTTCAAGGGGAACAATAATAACGAGGTAAAAATGCCAATTAAACAATTTAAACTAACGGCATTATCAGCTGCTGTTGTCATGGGTTTAGCAGCCTGCGGTGGCAGTGGTGATGATAATTATGCACCAACAGTTTCGGCGGAAGTTGCTGGCGAGGGTATGCAATGGATGGGGGTTCAGGGTCAGGTTAATGCAACTGATCCTAATGGAGATTCACTCACCTATTCTGCTAGCGTCGTAACACCTGAAGGTGAAGATTCACCTCCAGGCACAGTAGAAATTAGCGATGATGGTAGTTTCGTCTATACGCCAATGCGTGCGGAGCCTGCGGTAATCGATATTACTGTAAGTGACGGAGAGCTAGAAACGTCGCAGCAAGTGACTGTTGAAAATGTTAAGGGTGATCCGCTTGCTGACCAGCAGTGGCATTTACGTAATACCGGCCAAACTGGCTTTGCTATGGCCGACTCAGTATTTGAAGCTTGGCGTGAACTGCGTGTTGCTCAGGGCTGGACTGAAGAAGAAGCTGAAGCTGCATTCTTTTTTGATGAAAGTATTCTGGTTCCAGGCGAAGACTTGAACGTTATTGGTGCTTACCAAAAAGGTATTACCGGTGAAGGTTCCATTTCTGTTGTGGTCGATCAAGGGTTAGCAATTGACCATGAAGATCTACAAGAGAATGTTCTACCTGGTCGCTCTATTAACTTGATTCCTGGTGCTCGTGATCGCACTGACCCAACTGTATTGGGCGATGGCGGTGACCACGGAACATCGGTGTCCGGCCTGATTGCAGCAAAAGGCTGGAACGGCTTAGGTGGACGAGGTGTTTCTCCTAATGCCAGCTTAATTGGCATGAACTATCTAGGCGGAAGTGGTACACAGACTGATCGCAACTATATGATGGTTCACGGCATGGCGGGTTCAGGTATTAGCCCTAGCGAGAACATTGTTACGTTTAACCGTAGTTACGGCACGTCGGCACCAGTTCTATTCGCTACTGACGAAATTGACGAAGAAGTGATTAGCTACCCGGCTAAACAATTACGTAACGGTTTGGGGGCACTGAACATTAAATCGGCCGGTAACTCATTTAGCGGCGCTAATAGCTATCCGCAAGCTTCTCAGCTTTGTGCGGCACAGCAGGCCGGAGTGGTTGAAGGTATGGCTCGTGTGCTGAGTTGTTTAGATGGTAACTGGGATGTCGGAAACGCCAGCTTCTATACCATCTCAATTGGCGCAGTAAACACTGATGGTAAGCGCTCCAGCTACTCGACAGCAGGTTCTAACCTATTTGTTGCAGCTCCAGCTGGTGAGTATGGTGATACTGAACCAGCAATGGTAACTTCTGACCAGACAACTTGTACTCGTGGTTATGCTAGCTGGGCTGCTTATGACAGCTTTATGGCAACCAATGGTGCTTTCTTAGCTAATCTGGGCATTGATGCTTTCCACGAGCGCGTCTATCCGTTTAATAACCCAATGGGTGAATACAGTGAGAGTAACTTAAGCTGTAACTATACCAATACTTTCAACGGAACATCTTCTGCAGCACCGAATACTTCAGGTGTTGTTAACCTAATTGCCGAAGCGAATCCAGAATTAAGCTGGCGTGAAATTCGTCATATTCTGGCCGAAACGGCTACTCAGGTTGATCCTGATAATGCTCCAATTGAGCTGACTGTTGGCGATGGCACTTTCGTTGCGCATCAGGGGTGGGTAGAGAACGCCGCAGGCTACAGTTTTAACAACTTATATGGTTTTGGACGCCCTGACGCAGGTACAGCTGTTGAACTTGCTATGTCAGATTCGGTCGAATTACCAGAGTTGATTGAAACAGAATGGTTAGAAACCGTCTTGACTACACCTGTTGCAGTGCCGGATAACAATGCCGAAGGTGTTTCAATTGAAATTACCGTTGAAGAAGACGTAGCTATTGAAGGCGTTCAATTTGGTTTGTCTGTGCGTAATCAGGCAATGGCTGATGCTTATGATGGTGTAATTTCAGGTACAACTGCTGGTTCAGATATCGCTATTGAAGTGACGTCTCCTGCAGGCACTAAGTCGGTGATTGCAACATCTCGTACTTCTTTAGGAGCGTACTTTGGTATAGGTTCACTTGGTGGTAATTTGGATCACATTTATCATCCTAGTAGCCCATTGCTGACAAACGCATTTTTAGGTGAATCATCTGCCGGAACCTGGACAGTTCGTGTTATTGATACGAATGGTCAAGATCGTGGCACGTACCTGAATAATACGGAAAACAGCCTTGTTGATCAGGTTAATGTCCGTTTGTTTGGTCATTAATAACAAGGCAAAGGAGAAGAAGTTATGAAATTAACAATGATGGCTTTAGCTGCATCAGGTTTATTGATGACAGGCTCTGTTGTCGCTCAGGATCAGGCTGTCGATGATCGTCTGAATAATGATAGCCAGAAGAGTGTAGTAAAAGCAGAGTCACCAAAAGAGGTGTCTGAAACACGTGCGTTTGGTACTTACCGTATGATGAAGTCAGACTTGGGCGGGGCGAAGGACGCTAAGCTTACTGGTGGTGTTCAGGTGTATAACGAAGTGACACGTAACGTTGCTACAATTAGTGGTAACTTGACGGTTTTGGCTGGTGAACAAGGTTTGGCTGCTGTAGCACAAGAATTTGGACTAGCAATTGTTAGTGAAGATTCTCGTGTTGGTATGGGCTTGCTGAAAGCACCTGAAGGAGCCGACTTAACTGCTTTAGTAGAGCAACTACGGGCAAGCGACTTAGTTCGCGCTGCTCGTATTGAGGTGGTTGAACCTCGCAACGAGTTGCACGTTATTAAACGTTAGTTCTTGTTGTAGTGAATAAAAACCGCATTCGGGTTTTGCCTGAATGCGGTTTTTTTGTTTTCGATGCTGCCTGACATTTACGTCAGGAACACTATCTTACCTGACATAAATGTCAGGCTACAAAAGCCCCTCAAGCGTGCGAATGTTTTCCCTCAACTCGGTAAGCCCCGGATTGTTGTTGTATATACCCTGCAACAGCTCTAGTGCTTTACGGTAGTCTTTTTGGTCGATAGCAATTTGAGCCAGCCCCATATTGGCTTGCTCTTCTACTTCTTTTATAGAGCTTGCGCGTTGGTACAGGAGTTGCGCCTGAGTTGAATGCCCGCGTTCATAGTTGATATTCGCCAATTGAATTAATCCGGTGCCGTTGGCCGGGTCAACCTGTAGTAATTGTTTAAAGGTTTTTTCTGCTTGTTCAATATTGCCACGACGTTGGTGGTATTCTGCATTAAGGAATAAGACCTCGGCATGCTGGGTTGACGACAAATTAGACGTGTTAATGTTGGCGTAAAGCTTTTCAAATAATTGCCATTGCTCGTTCGCGAGTAGCTTCTTCGCCACTTGCTGTAAGGTAGCAAGATAGCGACTGTTAACATCGTCGTTTTTAAAACCTTCTGTGTTCATTGTCTGCAAGATCTCTGCTGCGCGGTGAAGGCTACCCGATTGGGCATGTAACGAGGCGAGTTGCAGTTGTCCCTTTAGATTATTGCTTTGCAGGTGTACAGCAGACTCCAGACTGCTGATTGCTTTTTTATAGTGCTTTTGTTCCATTGCCAGTTGTGCTCGCTGTAACCATAGTACTGCATCATTAGACTGTTGCTGCAATAGTTCTTCGACTAACGCATTGGCGCGTGATGTCGCTCCGGATTGCACCAGTGCGTACAGTAGGCCCCGCGACCACTGTTTATTGTCGGGCTCCAGCATCAGGGCTTTTTCATAAGCGCTAATGGCTGACATTGGAAGTGCCGTTTGCAAATTGATATAACCCAGCTGCCCGTATAACTGAGCCGACATAGCACCCGTTTGTAGGGTTTTCACAAGGTAAGGCCGGGCTTTTTCAAGCTCTTGCCAGCTTAAATAAACTGTGGCTAAGTTTTGTAGCGCGGCTAAATTGTCCGGATTTAAGGTTAGCGCAGCTTTTAAGTCATTTTCCGCTTCCGAAAATTTCTTGAGCGCCAGGTTAACTTGCCCTCGTAGACCTAACAGTAAAGCACTCTCGCCAATAGCTTCGCGGTTAAGTTGCTGCAATGCCTGCTGGTAATGTTGTTGCTCAATAACCGACTGTAATTCAGTGAGTAGTTCACGTTCTTTTGAGGTTAAGGTTTTGCTTTCGCTATCTAACCTCTGCTGCAGAGTCAGTGCCCACTGTGGCGCGTCAATTATAGGCGCTAACTGTTCGGCCTTTACGCCCTTGTTTACACTTAGTAGAGCCACAACCAGGAACGATGCAAAGTAATGATATTTCATATTAAATTTCTACCTCCAGCGGCCAAATAAAACGCGCTTTTACTGTTTTGCCATTCTTTTTAGGGGGCGTGAATTTCGCTTTTTTCACCATTTGTTCTATTGAAAAGCGCAGCTTTGGATCTGGGCTTTCAACTATGCGTAGTAAGGTCACCTTACCCTGACTGTCAATGGAGACTTCCAGGCGCAGCAATATAGTGTTGCCCAGCCGTCTTTTGAGGTCAGCTGGTACGTCTAATGAAACTGTGCTTAGCAGTTGTGGAATGCCATCCAGTTCGCTAAGGCTAAAACCTTGCCAGTTGATTTCCGGTAACTTAATGGGTTGCCTGCTAATATCTGGGTTGAGGTTATCCGGTGGAGTGAAATTGGCTAATGGCGTGTTCACCTGCGGAGTATATTCCAACGCCGGGCCGCTACCTGAAACATCCAGTTTCAGTTTTGACTGCTGTTCAGCCTG
The DNA here is from genome assembly GCF_051842345.1 of Idiomarina sp. ST20R2A10. Lineage (NCBI taxonomy): Bacteria > Pseudomonadati > Pseudomonadota > Gammaproteobacteria > Alteromonadales > Idiomarinaceae > Idiomarina > Idiomarina sp. ST20R2A10. The sequence goes on from NZ_JBNIEY010000006.1 coordinate 26,368, forward strand.
TTGCTGCTGAGCCGGTGGTGGCGGTGGCTCTATGGTGGCGCTGTCAATGGTACGTACTTCATAGCGTGGTGGGGAATCGCTATTAAATGTGACCGCCACGCCCAATAATATGACCACAGCAGAAGTCAGTAAGACAGCAAGCAGCAGCGCTATGAGTTTGTGTTGATGTGTTAAAAAAAATTGTCGCATATTAATTGACTGCGGTAGCAATACTGACACTGTCAGCGCCTGCTAATTTGACCTGATCGATAACATTAACCAGCAACTCAGCGGGCACGGTTTTGTCTGTTTGCAGAACCACCGGGCGGGACTGGTCACGTAGCCGTTGCTCAATGGTTGCGCGTACGCCGCTGACCCCAATGTTGTTGCCGTCGTAGACGATTTGACCACTGCGAGTAATGGCAATAAGAATAGAGGTACGCTCCAGTTCTTTTGCGGTGACCGATTCAGGCTTGTCGACATTGACGCCTGACTCGCGCACAAACACGGTAGAGACAATAAAGAAGATCAATAGAATAAAGACCACATCGAGCAGTGGAGACAGGTCGATACCGCTAATGGGCTCTTCGTTTTGTGTTCTAAGCTTGGTTAACAAACTCACCTAAGGACTCCATAGTTTTACGCTCTATTTTTGCTTTTGTTGACCAAAGCAATAGCCAGCCGGGAATAGCCAGAGCAATGCCTAATAGCGTGGTCATGAGTGCCTGGCTGATACCATTGGTTACTGTGTAAGCCGTGGATGAAGAGTGCACTAAGGCTGAGAAACTGGTTTGCATACCCATTATAGTGCCCAGTAAACCGATAAGTGGCAGTGCTGTGATAACAATAGCGGGCACAGTCGTGATTTTTGGCCGTTGCGTAAGTTGTTTAGATGGCGCTGAGAGACGGATATAAATTAGCCGCGCGTAACTGCTGAAGGCCAGTCCCAGCAGTAACCAGGATAACGGGTGAGCCAGTAGGTGTGAGTAAAATGAACCTGGCATGAGCTTAGGCACCTGCCTGTTGTTTTTTGTGTTGCTCCAGCGCCTCTACCGCGTATTGCTGAAGCTTTTCACTGTCGTTTTTCGCTTTGCGGGTGAGTACCGCACTTAATATAAGCGATGGAATAGCGACCACTAAACCAAGCTCGGTTGTGATAAGCGCCTGACCTATACCTCCTGAAACCACTTGCGGTTCGCTGGTGCCGTAAGTGGCCATCATATTAAAAGTCGTGATCATTCCGGACACCGTGCCTAATAGCCCAAGTAACGGAGCAATAGTGGCGATGACCGTAACGACCGTTAACCCTTTATGCAGCTTAAAGCGCATCCACTGTATTTGTGCAACCAGTTTGTCTTCTTTTGCATCGAGCTCCAAATGACTTTCTATGATGCGCTTAAGTTTCTGTTGCATAGGATGCCTAACACGATTATCTATGGCAGGTACGCGATACAGCTGAACGGCTTTAGTAACAGCCATAATGAGCGAAACAAGTGCTGCTATGACAATGGGAATGATCCATAGACCCCCGTCGTTTAAATATTGCCACGGAGTTTTATCCGCCGACTGATTTTGCTGTGCTTTGCCTAAGGTCGGGTCAAAGGTAATTTGAGCGGAGCCTGAGTGACGGAGTTTCTGCAACTCTTTTGATTCACTCTCGCTGTAAGCGTACTCCAGTTCAACACCGTTTTCAGACGCAGAGCCCAGACCGGTAACAGCTTTGTCTGTTTTATCTGCGGCAATTAAACGAACAGGGCCTAACGCCAGAACCGGGCGCTCAAGCTGGCGGCCGTCGGGCATTATCGCCTTGCTTTCATGCCAATTGGGTTCTGCCGCTTCAAACAGTTTATTGACTTGCTGTTGCAGTAAATTAAGCTTGTCGCTCTGCGAAAGGTCACTAATTTCCTGATAACTTAATCCACTTTGTTGCAGCAATCGAGTAATGGCATTTTGTTGGTGATCCTGCTGTTGCTGCCACTGCTCAAGACGCTGCTCTAATGTTTGCAAAGACAATGTTTGTTCATCTTTAGAGCGCCTGGCGGTCGCTGTTTTTGAGCGTAAGTGAGAGACTTGTTGTTCAAGCTCGGTAATCTGAGTTGCCAGTTTTGAGCGTTTTTCTGTGATACGTTCTTGTGTCTGTTCAAGCCGCTGTTTTGCCTGTTCGATTTTTTTCAGTAAATACTCTTCGTTCAATTCTCCGCTTTGGCTGGCCGACGCTTGGGCACTGCTTAGTAATACCAACGCCACTATAAATAAGCTGCTGATGGCGTTGAAAAGACACGCTGAATAAGAATGTTTTACCACAGGCGTCATTGTGAGCCTCCTTGAGCGGATAACTCAACTGGCAGAGAAATATACTGAGGCAGCGCCTGGTTATTCAGAATTTTCAGAGCTTGCCGCACGCTTCCCCCGTTCAGGTTAGGGTCCGCCTGCCATTGCCACTGACCGTTAACGACACGGCCGTAGCCAGCAGTTTGGTTATCCTTGCTGACAAACCAGGCGTAACTGAGCCCCAGGTACAATTGATCGACCATTAGGGATTGTTGGTTTAGTTCAATAACTCCCTGGTGTTGGCCGACTCGTTGGTTAAATTGCTGCAGTTGTTCAATGCGTGATAGCACGTATTGGAGTTTTGCAGTGTTAGAGGTTATGTCGTTACCAGAGGTATTCGTGCCTTGTTCGTTAGCCGCTATTGCTGGCGCGATTCTCGTTTGATGATGGTTCAATTGTGCAGCTAAACGGTTGATAGTGGTTTCTGTCTGCTTCTGTTGTTGCTCTAGTTGGTTTTGCTGTTGCAGGAGTTGTGAGCGTTTTTCGTCAACGGAATTTGTGCGCGTTTTTGTTTGTTTAAGAAACTCAGATAATTGATTTATTTCGGCATTCAACAAGCGGATGCGTTGCTCCAGCACTGGCCTATCTGCTTGCCACCCTGCCTGCAGGGCACGAGCCTGGTCTTCTACGGCTAACCACTGTGCTGTCAGCTTATCGGTTGTTTCAACCGTTTGCGCCTGGTTATTTGCGCTAAAAATGGCGGCGATGAAGAGCAGTATGACACTGATAAGTCTTAGCAGCACATGAACACCTTTATCTACTGAGTTTACTGGCGGGTAGTTTAAGGGGAATAAGGTTTGATGTAAATGCGAATAATTAGCGTTTATTGACTGTTTGGGGTTTTCGTGGCAACCTTAAATGAGAATTATTCCAAAAACGTTTTTCAAGCCAGAGAGTTTCAAGATGCAATTACCTATGTCTTTTTTGCGTAACCCGGTTGCTGCTGCGGTAAGCCTATCCATTTTCACCACCTTGTCCTTTTCTACTTATGCGCAGGAAGATCCGGTACAAGAGTTAGCGACCACCAAGGTAGAAAGTGAAAATTCAGAGGTGGAAGTAAAAACTCTTGGACCGCTCGATTTGCGGACTTCTACGCGTTCGGATTTAAGCGAGGCGTTATCTATAATCCCATCTTTACGCATTGATAATACGGCAAGCTCCAGTACCCGGCAGGGCGATATTAAGCCAGCGGAATTTTCGATTCGGGGCGCGGCACCGTATCAGAATAACATTCAACTGGATAACAGTAGCATCGATAGTCTGCTTGACCCGGCTAAAGTATTACGCCCGGGAGAATCGCCTGGCTACTCTCAAGTGTCGGGACACTCTCAAACAATTTTCATTGACCCTGAGTTTTTGTCATCAATTGAAGTGATTGACAGCAATGCTTCGGCAAAAGAGGGTGGTTTTACCGGTGGCGTGATAAAGGCAAAGACACGTGGGTATCAAGGAGAGAACACGTTTTCGGTGAGTTATCGCATGACCAAAGACAGTTGGACCGAGTTTCATATTGATAAGGCGCAGTTGGCTAATTTTGAAGAAGGTGCGGCGCAACTTCCGACGGGGACACCTGGCAAGTTCCAGCCCAATTTTGATAAGTCGGAAACCTCGCTGTCAGGTACCTTTAGGGCTGGTGATATCGGCTTCTTTGTGGGATATAGCGAAAAGCGCTCGGAGATTACCCAAAAACGGACCTCTGAATTGGCTACTATGTCTGACTTTGAATACTTCTTAGAGACAGGCAATGTTTTTAAGCGTGGAGATGAGGACAAACTCGACAGCGAATCTCGTTATTTTACAGTGCGTGCTGATGCGCTGAATGTGCCTTACGATTTGTACGCTACGTTTTCTTACAGTGACTTTTCTGAGGACAGTTTTTTAGTTAATTTTTTCAATTCTGATTTTGCCAGTGAAGTGAGAGGCTACAACTTTAGCGTAAATTATGGCGACGATTTTGGTGCAACGCGTGTTGACTCGACGGTGGCGCTGAATTTAAGTGACAACAGCCGTGATGCTCAAATAAACACTTTCGATAAATACATTGGCCGGAGCATTTATACCGAGAACGCGTATATTGGCAATTTCGGCGACCTGGAAAATGAGCAGGAGCGCTTGTCGGCATCGCTCGATTTTGACACTGAACTTAATGGCAATCATAACCTTCTGTATGGGTTAGAAATTGACCATGTGCGTTTGCGGCAGAGTCGATCTGAAGATTACGTTTACACAGAATACGCCCCGACAGATCGGACATTAATATCTGGCGTACCTTACGCTGAGCATCATGTTTATCGTGAAGCTGTGTACGGAGCTGGTGATATTGGCTTTAATGAAACTAATTTTAGTGCATACGGTGAAATAAAAGGTGAAAGCGAATCGTTGTTTTATTCGGGCGGGCTACGATCCAGTCGTGATGCCTGGCTTGGAAACACGAATTTGGCGCCGCGATTGAGCGGGGGAATGTACCTTGCTGACGACGAAAGCCTGTCTGTAGAAGTTGGGGCTAACCGATATTATGGCAAATCGTTTTTATCGTACCGCTTAAGAGATGAAGAAAAGAAATTTGTGACCGTTCGCGAGCGCGAAGAAACTTATAATCCAGATTCACCTTTTAATGAGTTTTCAGGAGAGGACAAGTGGCTGCCGAGTGACCTGAATACGCCTTACGATGATGAGTACAGTATTGGGCTTAGTAGTTCGCAATTTTCCGGAATAGCAAAAATTGAGTTTGTTGTTCGTAAGGGGCGTGATCAAATTCGTACAGACTACAATAGCGAAGATGATACGTACCAGTATGTTAATAGCGGCGAAAGCGATACCAGGCAAATAGACGTGTCCTGGCGATCGCCGACTTACAACTGGTTATCCTCTGACTGGCGAGTCAATGCTGGTGTTTCATGGATGGATACTGAAACCGATGCACAATATCTTGACGGAGGTTATGGTAATCAGACTAAACCGAATGAAGAGGTTATTTTTAATGGCGAAAGGGTGCGTAGAGTAGATCTTCCTGCGGACGATTACGCCAGCCCGATTTCGGCCAATATTGATGTGATTATGCAGGCCTTTGATAACCGCTTGTCGATGACTAACTCGTTTGGATACACCAACGGTTACCAATACTTAAGCTCTGCTGGTACTGACGAAGCGACCGGGCTCAAAAATTATGAGACGGTTGATCAGGGAACGACATTTAACTGGAACCTTGGGGTTGAGTATCGGCTTTTTGCAGGCAATAACTCGCCGTATGTCAGCCTGGATGTTATTAACCTGACGGACAAGTCAAACGTATTGCGATATGAGCAAGGCACTCAATTATTTAGCCTGGGGCGTCAGTTCTGGGTTGAAGTAGGTTATCGGTTTTAAGCGCTATGCAATTAGGACGTTTTTTACTAGTTGCTGTTGGTAGCTGTCTGCTTATGTTCGGCTCAGTCTGTGAGGCAGAGCCGCAGGACTCTTTAGTTGATGTTTATCGAGGTCCTCAGCAGCAATGGCCCGCAGCGACTATTGATGACGGAGTAGATTTTAAGCCGCTAGCACCACTTGAGAATAAACCGCCTTTTCCTGAGAGTAACCCCTATTCGAAAGAAAAGTGGGAGCTGGGTAAGCAGCTGTTTTTTGAACGTCGATTGTCTAAGTCGGAGCAAATAGCCTGCGCCAGTTGTCATGACCCTGATTTAGGCTGGGCGGATGGACGGCGCAAGGCTATTGGACATAATCGTATACAACATGACTTAAATTCTCCCTCTATTGTAAACAGTGCCTGGGTTAAGGAGGTGTTCTGGGACGGACGAGCTGATTCGCTTGAAGAGCAGGTACTTGGAAGTTGGCAAAACCCAATAGAAATGGCGGCGAACTTGCCAGACGCTGTGGCTCGTATTCGGAGTATTGAAGGCTATTCACCGCTTTTTGAACAAGCCTTTGGTTCCAGCGAGGTGTCCGCGATGCGGATCAGCCAGGCGATTGCAACCTTCATGCGGAAGATAACGCTGACAAACACACGCTTTGACAAGTTTATGCGAGGTGAGCGTGACGTTTTAACTGAGAACGAGATTAAAGGACTGCATTTGTTCCGTACCAAAGCTCGTTGCGCCAACTGCCATAACGGTGCCTTGTTGAGTGATGGTGAATACCATCATTTGGGGTCGTCTTTTCATAACGTTGGAGAGTTTCAGGGGCGTTATCGCGTAACCGGAAACGCAGAAGATGTGGGTGCATTCAGAACGCCTGGGTTGCGTGGTATTGGGGAAACGGCTCCTTATCAGCATAATGGTTTTGCTAAAAATTTGGATATATTACTGAACCTATACAATATGGGCTGGTGGCAAAATGCTGAGTTGGCGGAAAAAGGCAACGATATCCCTACTGCTCAGTTATCGAGCCACATTCAGGAGCTGAAGTTAAACAAGGAGGAGTTAAGTCACCTTAAGGCTTTTTTGGGCACTCTCGATGGAGACATGCCCTGGTATGAAATGCCAGAAGAACTTGAATAGCTGTGTTTTTGCCCATGTAATCTAGCGTTTACGTCAGGTTCTATATTCCATCTAGCATGAATGTCAGGCTACGAAGAGATAAGCCCGCAAAACATTTGACAAACTTGCGGCTGCAAACTAAATTGATTTATAAGTAACTCATTAAGTGGCTTAAGGGTTTATATATAAATCAATTTTATGCCAAAATCTATAGTACGTACCTACTCACAATACACCAAAGAAGCCCTGACTCTACTGTCTGGGCTTATTCGTGCTGCGCGCATTGAGCGCAAGCTTAGTACTCAGGAAGTCGCAGAGCGCGCAGGTATTTCAAGAAGTATGCTTCAGCGTATTGAAAAGGCTGATCCTAAGTGTGAAATAGGTGCCGTATTCGAGGTGGCCAGTATTGTCGGTGTGCCGCTATTCAACGCAGAACTGTCTTCTCCAAAATTAGCGAATAACATTAAGCGTACCGAGGAGAAACTTGCTTTGCTGCCGCAAAGAGCGCGTAAACCGCAAAAGGCCGTTGATGATGACTTCTGAGTCTATTTATAAAGAAGCCTATGTCTGGATCTGGCTACCGGGAGAGACAACTCCGGTAGTGGCTGGAAAACTCGAAGCCGATGGCGAGAACCTGTTTTTTAACTACGGTAAGAATTATTTATCGCGTGTTAATGAAGAGCCTGCCGCGATTCCAATCTACGAGCCTGAGCTACCATTAAAGCAGGGAGTAGTACCCAATTTACAAGGCTTAAGCATGCCTGGGTGTATTCGCGATGCGGCACCGGATGCATGGGGACGTCGAGTTGTTATTAATAAGCTGCAGGGTGATAGGGGAGACAATGTCGATACGGCGGTGCTTGATGAACTGACTTACTTGTTGGAGTCTGGCTCAGACAGAATTGGGGCTCTCGACTTTCAGTTATCACCAACTGAATATGTGCCTCGCTCAGCAAGAAACGCCACGATGGAAGAGTTAATAGAGTCGGTTGAGCGTGTTGAAAAAGGTATTCCGCTAACGCCGGAGTTAGATCAGGCTCTTTATCATGGTAGTTCAATTGGAGGGGCTCGCCCGAAAGCTCTTATTGAACAAGGTGGTATAAAGTACATTGCGAAATTTTCAGCTTCTAATGATCTTTATAGCGTTGTAAAAGCAGAGTTTATTGCTATGCGTTTAGCTTCGCTGGCTGGGCTATGTGTCGCACCGGTACAACTGGCTGCGGCGGCAGGTAAAGATGTTATTCTAATTGAACGTTTTGACCGTACGCAGAATAAAAGCGGCTGGATGCGTAAGCCAATGGTATCGGCTTTAACTCTTTTTGGGCTTGACGACATGATGGCGCGTTACGCGAGTTACGAAACACTCGCTGAAATTATTCGGCGTCGTTTCACCGAGCCAAAGCATACGCTTAAAGAACTGTTTTCCCGCTTAGTATTCAATATTTTATGTGGTAACACGGATGATCACGCAAGAAACCATGCGGCTTTTTGGGACGGTAATAGCTTAAGTCTGACCCCTGCTTATGATATTTGCCCACAGGGGCGTACGGGAAATGAGCAGGGGCAGGCAATGCTTATAGTGGGTAGCAATAATGCCAGTCAAATAAGTAGTTGTATGAAAGCTGCCCCCAACTTTTTGTTGAAACAGGACGAAGCTCTGGCTATTTTTGAGAATCAAAAGTCAGTTATAGAACAAAATTGGCAGAATGTGTGTGATGAGGCAGAATTGAGCGAAGTTGACCGGAAGCTATTCTGGGGTCGCCAATTTCTCAACCCATTTTCATTACAGACGTGACTTAACGGAATAATTCATGCTTAAAGAAGTAAAAGACATAGCCCGGGATGCAGGCGCTGCCATTATCGACATTTACCAAAGCAATGACTTTGATGTGCAGAAAAAGGCCGATGACAGTCCGCTGACCAAAGCGGATTTAGCGGCGCATAACATCATTTGTGAGGGTTTGCGTGCGCTGGATATTCAGTACCCGGTTATTTCGGAAGAGTCGTCAGACTTTAGTTGGGCGCAGCGCAAGCACTGGTGCCGCTATTGGCTGGTTGACCCGTTGGACGGCACCAAGGAATTTATTAAGCGAAATGACGAATTCACCGTGAACATTGCCCTGATAGAAAAGGGCGTGCCCATTTTAGGTGTGGTGTATGCTCCGGCGTTAGACGCCATGTATACCGGCGAGCGTGACCGCGGTTCGTTTTTAAACGACAAAGCGATTTCGGTTGCCACGCAGGAACCTGAAACCTTGCGCGTGGTTGGTTCCCGTTCACACCCTTCGCAGGAAACGACCGACTGGTTAGATGCTCTGGGCAAACCCTACGAGATGCTGGCAGTAGGCAGTTCACTGAAGTTTTGCCTGGTAGCCGAAGGTAAAGTCGACATTTATCCCCGCTTAGGCCCCACCAGTGAGTGGGACACCGCCGCCGCCCATGCGGTACTAGGTGCAGCGGGCGGAGAAGTTACAACCGTTGCCGGTGCCCCGCTGCTGTATAACCAAAAAGAAGACTATTTGAACCCGCATTTTATTGCCCGGTGAGGTAGCCTGACGTGAACGTCAGGGCCGGATCTGACCTGACATTTATGTCATTCACAACGCAGTATTAATGCTTGCTTGTCGATGTTGCTGCCGCCTGAGGATCCACAATGGTGTAACCCAAGTTGCTTGATTTATCTGTGTTAGAGACATCCACCTTTTCTAACTGAGACTTTGTTGCAGACTGAGGCTCATAAGGTTCAGACTCAGGGCGCTCTGCCAGCTGGTAGTGGTTGAAACGAGGCAGAATGTAATACCCGCCATTGGTGGCCTCTCCGTACTCATCATAGTACGTCGATATATCCCATTCTAAAACTGAGAATATCTCTTTTTCACTAAAGCCCAATGGCACCCAGCGTCTGACAGATCTCGGGGTTTGCGCGATTTAAAAGTAACACTCTTTTATTGGGAAAACGCTACTACTTAGTGATAAAAACACGGTTTCGGCCGTCTTTTTTGCCTTGATACATGGCATTATCGGCTTCGCCATAGAGCGAGGACCAGTTTGAGTTTTCGTCAGATAGGCTGCTGACTCCAATAGTGACAGAAAGAGAAAGTTGATTGTCTTTAAGTTGTATAGGTTGAGAGTTAACGGCTTCTTTCAATTCTTCAGCGAGTTTGAATGCGTCATTAATAGTGGTATCTGGCAACATGACAGCAAACTCTTCACCACCAATACGGGCGACAAGATCAGAGCTCCTAACTCTTTCGCTCATAATTTTTGCCAACTTCTCTAAGACGCGGTCGCCTGTACTGTGACCGAATCTGTCATTTATCTTTTTGAAAAGGTCAACGTCGATGACCAGCAGAGAAAGCTGGCTTGATGTTCTTTTTGAGCGTGTAATTGCGCGCTCAATTTGCTCAATAAAATAGCGCCGGTTGGCTAGGCCCGTTAACGAGTCAATACGTGATTGATTAAGTAGTTCTAGCTCCAGCTCTTTTTGTTGGGTAATGTCATGTATGGTCCCAACTAATACCTCTCCATCTTGCTGCCATTGAGCATATATATGAACCCATAAGTAGTGTCCGTCTGAGTGTCGGATACGGTGAGTCTTATCGAAGACTTTTGAATTAAATAAACGCTCTCGGCTGTCCTCAAAAAGATTCTCATCATCAGGGTGTAACAGCTCTTTGAACAAGGACAGGGATGCTGCTGTTGTTTTAGGGCTGAGGCCAAGCATATTGAAAATAATGGGTGACCAGGTCAATGAGTTATCCGATAGTGTGAAAGACCAATAGCCCAGCTGAGCTATTTCTTGTGCAGTTTGAAGTGTTTTTTGGCTGCTTTTAAGTTCACGCTCTAACTGTTTTAGTTCTGTAATATCAATATGCGTTCCGGAGAACCACTCTGGCTCACCTTCTTCAGTGCGCGTAACAATTTTGCCGTGATCCCTGATCCATACCTCATGCCCTTGTTTATGCTTTAGTCTTAAATCTGCGCTGTAAAAAGATGTTTTGCCAAGAACATGCGACTGGAAAACTCGCTGAAACTTTTCATGGTCAGCTTTATGGAGGATACTGAGCCAGGTTTTAGTACTGATTGGTTTAAGTTCCTCGATGGTGTAGCCGACCATAGACGCCCATCGCTCATTAATAATGAGTTCATCAGTTTGTACGTTCCATTCCCAAGTGCCAGCATCAGTGCTTTCGATAATGCTATTGAGTCGATGAGAGCTTGGCAATGATAAGTAACAAGAACCGTGTGGGTCATTACTGAGAAATTCGACCAGGCAGCATGGAATACCTTCAATAGTCATTGGTGTCGCGGTTACATCAAACTGTTTATCTAATGCGTTTATATAAACTTCAACGGGAGCGTTTTTGTCTTGAATGAGAGTATCCCAGGAAACAGCTTCATGGGTATGTTTACTGTAAGCAGTTACGCGTTCAGGCGGCGTTCCATCAACATGGTTACCGTTGCACTGACCTATGACGCGACCGTCGTTATTGACGATCAAATAACAACTGTTTCTTCTCAATTTAGACATGAAACCTACAGAATGCGCTGAAATTAACTAAATACCTAGATTACTTATGAAGCATATATTATTTAAATGTTAACACAGAGGTTTTTTTGGATCTTGGATAATTTTAAGGGGAATAAGGCGAGCAGAGCAGTTGACCATGCAAAGTGCTTTTAATGTTTAAAGCGCAACTTGGTTCAGTGGCGGTTTAGCCACTGAACCAAGCGTAACTGGAAGGGTATTATTCTTCGCCGTTGTCGTTTTCGATTTCGGCTTCTTCTACTAGGATGTAGCTTTGTTCAACCCAGCGGCCTTCTATTTCAATAACCGTGCCGACTTCAAGGGCTGCGATAAATGTTGCGACGTCGACTTTTCCATCGTTGAATTCAAGCTCTGCGTCTTCAGCAAAGCGAAGCTTTTTGCCGTTCACAAAAACAAACTCACCTTCAATAGATTCTACGGCGCCCTCAAATTCTGCTTTGCCTGTATTGCCAGGACGTTCATCGTCACTATCGTCATCCTCTCCGCTAACGTTTTCAATCTCAACTTCAGTGGCCAGTAGCGAGCCGTTAACGTATTCACGTTCGGCTTCCACAATAACCGCATTACGGCTTTCGACTAATGCAATAAAGTCATCAATAGAAATTGTGCCGTCATCGTCTTCAAATTCTACGTTGTCGGCAAAACGTACGGCGACATTTGCGACACGCATACCGTCGGTCGTAACATCCGTCACGCGGCCTTTCACTTCGCCGTCGCGGTCATCTTCGTCAATGCGTTTTACTTTCAGTGCAACCGTATCGCCTTCTTGGTTCTGACGCGAGACGACCTTCAGCCAGTCGTTAGCAGCAATGTTTTCAAATGTGAAGCGGCGCTCGTCTAAGTCCGATTCATCCTCATACTGGGTCTCTGGTGTGATACTAAAGGTTGTCCCATTAAGCACAAACGTCATGGCTTCACTGTCAATGTCTGTTACTTGACCTTCGACTTTACTGCGCGCGTTCCGGGCCTTGAACTCTATCTCATCGGCAACCAACTGCTCACCGTCAAACTCGGCTTCGACTTTTACGATAATACCGTTGGCTAAGGTATCGGCAGTGCCGTCTTCAAACTCAGTGCTTTCACCCAAGACGAAGTCGTATTGATTTACTGAGAACGTTCCGGCATCGGCGTCATAGTTTTTAACGATACCGGCAATGGTGATTTCATCGGTGTCTTCGTCGAGGCCATTCTGCTCTTTGTTCTCGACCTCATCTGCCGTGAGGGTCATGGACTCATTATCGTAAGCTTCGCCTTCGACTTTCACGAACAGTCCGTCAGCAAGGTCGTCGGCGTTCATATCGTCAAATTCTGCTGCAGAATAGTTAATGGTTAACTCACCCAGCGTAAACGTTTCAGTGTCTGTGTTTAAATTGGCAACGTTGCCTTTGAGCTTAATTTCCGTTTCATCGTTTTCCAGCTCAACCAGGGTAGCGTAAAACGCACCGTCTTCATTGACGTAGCCGCTTATTTCGACAAAATCGCCAATGGTTAAAGTGTTAATATCGGCTTCTTCAAACTCAGTTAACTCATCATAAATAACCGTTTGACCCAGTACCTCAATTTGCTCTGCTTCTCTGTCAATGAAGGCAACCGGGCCTTGCAGGCTTTCTTCATAAGTGATTTGCTCTGCCTCCGGGTCGTTGCCGTCATCGGATGCAGAAGCGGCGACAGTGACTACCATGCCCACTCTTAGTTGCGCTTCATCGGCTGCTGGCGAGTTACCGACCGCGATAGTGGCATTGTCAGAGCCGTATCGCTGGCCATTGACATACACACTGCCAAAGCCAGTGATCACACCTTCGCTGACAACGGTCGTTGTTGTGGTTGATGTGTCGCCGTTGTTGTTTTCGCCGCTTGTATTGTCGTTGGTAGAGTCGCTTGAGCTTCCGCCACACGCCGTGAGCGCGCCGGATATTGCTAAGACTAAAAGGGACTGTTTAAAACGCATGGTACTACCTCTTATTGTTGCTAAAACACTTTTTACAAAAGTGTATGTAGCTTCACTTTAGCGCATGATTTTGGGGGCTGCCAGCAGATAGATTGTGTTTTTTGAATGCTTGTTACGTTAGGTTTTTGTTATAAGATTTCGCTTGTGTAGATACAAGGCATACCATCTCCTTTTATTCACCGAATAAAGTGACTGTATGTCGTTTTTAGTGTTTTTCAATATAAATTAATCGGTATCGGTGATTTTATGTTTCTGTCGTTGATGTAATATCTCATGACTAAATACGCTTTCGTCGGGTGATTTAGTAATGACGTTTTAATACCATTTAAGTTTAATTTTTATTCATAAATGGTATATATTTAATGTTGGTTTTCGAGTTTGATGGAGCAAAGAGTTTATCAAACATGCAAAAGCATGGAATTGATTTTTACTCTGCTCAATCTCTTTGGAATGACCCGGAGTTAATTGAAATTCCGGCTAAAACTGAAGATGAAAAGCGTTATTTAGTTATAGCTAAGTACAAAGGAAAGCATTGGTCAGCTGTGATTACTTATCGAACAAGAGCAATCAGAATTATTTCTGTCAGACGCTCTAGGCATAGTGAGGTGAAGCTTTATGAAAGCGAGTGAATTTGACAAAAAGTTTGATTCAGATGAAGACGTTATGGATGAGCTTGAGCTGGAAAAGGCGAAAAGACCCATGCGCAAACAAAAGCGAGTGAATGTGGATTTTCCTGAATGGATGCTAGACTCTTTAGATGAAGAGGCTGCCCGCATTGGAGTAACAAGACAATCTATTATTAAAGTCTGGTTAGCTGAGCGGCTTGAGCAGATTGAAAGGAACCTATAGGTGAAACACATGAAACTACTTTTAGCTTTTGCAACAGCTGCGCTATTGGCGGGTTGCAGCACCGCTCAGTCAGCAACAGATACTCCGGTTACTATGGCCGATATTACAGAACTTATTGGTAAACCGGAAGCGCAAAGTATAGATAGCTGTAAGGTACTGCCAATAGGTAAAAAGGCATGTGGTGGGCCAGCGAGTTATGTGGTGTACAGTAGTGAAACCATTACCGATGAGAGAGAACTGCTGGATGCTGTGCATCGCTACAATAAGAAGGCCGAAAAAGATGCTCAAACAGGCTATTCTACTTGTCAGTTTATTCCCGAGCCTGAACCCCAGTTAAAAGGCGGTGTGTGCTGGATACCCTAGTGGACAAATACTAATCACTTAATTAGACTAACTAGTATCAATATTTAAGAGTAAGCGGAGGCTTGATGGACAAGATTGATCGTGCTTATTATCCAGAGCTCGACAAGCTTCTGTGGGATACCAATACGAAATACTTAACGCCTAAAGAAGCATTGGATATTTATGAAACTCGCTGGCGTTTTGTCGAAGAAAGGCAATTGCTTAAGCGCGAGCGTCAGCTAATTGATAAATTGGCAAAAGATGCAGGCGGTTTTCTCCCAAGTGCAGCGTAAAAATTTATGAGCACTTACCAGCGTAAACACCACCAGTTAATTCAGCGTTGCCTGGTTAATTTTAATAGCCATTACTTAACGGAACACTCAATTCTTTTTGGCGGTGGCACTCGCATTGCTCTTGAGCTTGGCGAGTATCGTGAGTCTGTTGATATCGATTTTCTTTGTAGAGACAAAAAATCATTTCGAGCGGTAAGAGAACAGGTAACTAATAGAACGCTAGGTGAGCTGGTAAAAGAGGATTTTATTTATTCTCGCGATATTTCGTTTGATAGATATGGTGTGCGCACCTTTCTGGATGTTGATGGTGTGAGAATTAAGCTTGAGTTCGTAGCTTTTGATAACTATGCGTTAGAAAAAGGGAATGAAGCAGATTTATTTAATGTGCCTTTTATTGACCGTACTTCATGTTTTATCACCAAGCTTCTGGCAAATGCTGATAGGTGGATGCAGAAACCTTATAAAGACATATTTGATTTGATTGTTATGTTTGAAAACTGGGGGGAGATACCACCCGAGGCGTACGCGGAAGCTCACACCCATTATGGAATTGATGCCGTAAATAACAGCTTAAGGCGGGCACTTCAGAACCTTCTGAATAATCATGATACCTATAGAAAAGAAGCAGAAGCTATGGGGGTGAAAAAAGAATACTTTGATAGTGTGGTGGTTCCTGGTTCTGAGCGATTACTTTCATCAGTCAGTGGTATGTAGCCTGACATTCATGTCAGGTGAGATATCTTTCCTGACGTAAACGTCAGGCTACGAAATCAACGTAGTCAGGCTACTTGCATTCCACGCACTAAACGGGTAAAATCCACCCGCAACATGAATCCAGTCACGGAGTGTTGCACATGCTGCGAATTGCCCAAGAAGCCTTGACCTTTGACGACGTTTTGCTCGTTCCCGGTCATTCCGAAGTTCTCCCCCATACCGCTGATTTACGCACGCAATTAACGCGTGGAATTTCTTTAAATATTCCTTTGGTTTCAGCTGCGATGGATACCGTTACTGAATCGGCACTGGCAATTGCGCTGGCGCAGGAAGGCGGGCTCGGATTTATCCACAAAAATATGACCGCAGAGCAACAAGCCGCGCACGTTCGTAAAGTTAAAAAATACGAAAGTGGCATGGTCTCTGACCCGGTTACCGTAAGACCTACTACCACCATTGGTGAAATTAAAAAGCTGACTGCCGAGCATGGCTTTCAGGGTTTTCCTGTGGTTGAAGGTAATGGCGACTTGGTTGGTATTGTTACCGGTCGGGATACGCGTTTTGAAGACGACGACAGCAAAGAAATTCGCCACGTAATGACCGGCAATGATCGCCTGGTCACTGTGCACGAAACGGCAAAAAGCGAAGAAATTCTTCAGCTTATGCACAAACACCGTATTGAAAAAATTCTGGTTGTGGATGACGCGCACAAGTTGAAGGGTATGATCACCCTGAAAGACTTTGAAAAAGCGGAAAACAAACCGAACGCTTGTAAAGATGAACTGGGCTCATTGCGTGTTGGTGCTGCTGTCGGTGTTGGCGCGGGCACAGAAGAACGTATTCAATTACTGGTTGAGGCGGGCGTTGATGTACTGCTTATTGATACTTCGCATGGCCACTCACAGGGCGTTTTAGACCGCGTTAAGCAAACTCGTAAAGACTACCCTGAATTGCAAATTATTGCCGGTAACGTAGCAACGGCCGCTGGCGCTAAGGCGCTGGTTGAAGCGGGCGTCGATGCCGTGAAAGTAGGCATTGGTCCGGGCTCAATTTGTACGACGCGTATTGTTACGGGTTGTGGTGTACCGCAAATTAGCGCCATTAGCGATGCCGTAGATGCTATTAAAGGCTCGGGCGTTCCGATTATTGCTGACGGCGGTATTCGCTTCTCAGGCGATATTGCTAAAGCTCTGGCTGCTGGCGCGCATTGTGTGATGGTGGGCAGCATGCTGGCCGGTACGGAAGAGTCGCCGGGTGAAGTTGAGCTTTACCAGGGGCGTTATTACAAATCGTACCGTGGTATGGGCAGCCTGGGTGCTATGAACCAGCGCAATGGTTCGTCTGACCGTTACTTCCAGAAAAGTGATGAAGCCGATAAGTTGGTACCTGAGGGTATTGAAGGGCGTATCGCTTACAAAGGACCAATTTCTGCGATTATTCATCAGCAAATGGGCGGTCTGCGTTCAGCTATGGGCTTAACCGGTTGTCCGACAATTGATGACATGCGCACTAAGCCGCAGTTTGTAAAAGTAACTGCAGCCGGCATGGGCGAATCACACGTACACGATGTGCACATTACCAAAGAAGCACCGAATTACCGCAGTTCATAATTTGATTGACGTAGCCTGACGTTTACGTCAGGAACGAGATAGCGCCTGACATCAATGTCAGGCTACTAACAGGATGACTAATGACTAGAGATATCCACGACCACCGAATATTGATTTTAGATTTTGGTTCTCAGTACACTCAACTGATTGCCCGCCGTATTCGCGAAATTGGCGTTTATTGTGAGCTTTGGGCCTGGGATGTTGATGAAGCCGACATCCGTGAATTTGCGCCTAAAGGCATTATTTTATCCGGTGGCCCGGAAAGCGTAGCTGAAGAAGGTTCACCGCGTGCGCCTGAATATGTTTTTAACGCAGGTGTTCCGGTGTTTGGTATTTGCTATGGCATGCAGACTATGGCACACCAGCTGGGTGGCTCGGTGCAATGCTCGCTGGAGCGTGAATTCGGTTACGCGCAAATTGAACTGGTAGAGCAAAGCCCTCTGTTTAAAGCTATTGAAGACGCTGTGTCTGAGTCTGGTGCACCATTACTGGATGTTTGGATGAGCCACGGTGACAAAGTGGAAATGATTCCGGAAGGCTTCCACACCGTAGCGAAAACCTCTTATTGCCCGTATGCTGCCATGGCTGATGAAGAACGCCAGTTTTATGGTGTGCAGTTCCACCCGGAAGTGACTCATACGCGTCAGGGCATGCGTATGCTGGAGCATTTTGTCAGCGATATCTGTGGCTGTGAGAAGCAATGGACACCGGCAAAAATCATCGATGACGCTATTGAGCGTATCCGTGAACAGGTAGGTAGTGACAAGGTTATTCTTGGTTTGTCTGGCGGTGTTGATTCGTCGGTAACGGCTATGCTGCTGCACCGCGCTATTGGCGAGCAACTAACCTGCGTATTTGTCGACAACGGTTTGCTGCGTCTGAACGAAGCAGAGCAGGTAATGGAAATGTTCGGCGACCACTATGGTCTGAACATTTTGCCAATACGTGCAGAAGACCGCTTCTTAGATGCGTTGGCGGGTGAGAATGACCCGGAGAAAAAGCGTAAAATTATTGGTAATACCTTCATTGAAATTTTTGATGAAGAAGCCGGTAAGCTGACCGAGGTTGACTGGCTGGCGCAGGGCACCATTTACCCCGACGTTATTGAGTCTGCGGGTTCTAAAACCGGTAAAGCGCATGTGATTAAATCGCACCACAACGTGGGCGGTTTGCCGGAAGACATGAAGTTAGGTTTGGTTGAGCCACTGCGTGAATTGTTTAAAGACGAAGTGCGTAAAATTGGGCTTGAGTTAGGCCTGCCTTACAACATGCTTTACCGTCATCCGTTCCCGGGACCTGGTTTGGGTGTTCGTGTGCTGGGTGAAATTAAGAAAGAATACTGCGACTTATTGCGCCGTGCCGATGCGATTTTCATTGAAGAGCTGCACAACGCGGACTGGTACAACAAAGTCAGCCAGGCCTTTGCGGTATTCCTGCCGGTACGTTCGGTGGGTGTTATGGGTGATCAGCGTAAATACGACTGGGTTATTGCCATACGCGCCGTAGAGACTATCGACTTCATGACCGCGCGCTGGGCACACCTGCCGTATGAGTTGCTAGAGAAGGTATCAAACCGGATTATCAACGAAGTGAACGGTATTTCCCGTGTCACCTACGATATTTCAGGTAAGCCACCTGCCACCATCGAGTGGGAATAAGCAGGTAAACATTGGCTGGCCGTTGCAGGTAATCTTCCGAAAGACGCCAGCAAGTACATCCCTGTAAGGCTTGTGCAGCGCCGTCCATGGCGCTGCACACTTTCTCCAGATTTTCCTGCAACGGCGTAACGCCAATGTTGACTTGTTATTTACTTAATCCACTTAGAAGTGGTAAGTCACGCCTAAATGCACTTCGTTGTCGATGCTGTTGAAGTTTCCACGGAAACCAGCGTCAGCAGAGAATTGCTCAGTGAAAGCGTAACGTAAGCGCGCACCAACTGATGCAAAGCCGTCTAAGCCCCAGTCATAACCGGCGTCTACAATAGCAGTGGTTTGCTGGCTTAACTTAGTCATAGCGCCGATACCGGCATAAGCACTGGTGTCGTCATAGTTGCCAAAGTCATAGTGGCTAACACCGGCTTTCAGGAATGTATTGAACTGCTTACCTGCGCCCATGTCCATGAAATATTTAGCACCAGCACGAAGTGAGTAGTCACCCATATCTTGCAGCTGTATTTCACCAACCCAGTTTGGGGCGATAGTTTTGGATCCTTCTACGTAGAAATCGGAATCGTAGAAATCGGAGAAACCGCCGCTAACATAGTTTAAATCATCAGCTTTGCTGGCTGCTGAAAACATAAGCGAGCCGCTTGCGAGTAGAGCTGTTGTTAGTATAAGTTTTTTCATAGTTTGCCTCCTTGGATATGACATTTGTATTATGGCATCTAAGAGGCGAAATAGCAGCCCTTCAACTGTAAAGGTTCAGTAAAATAAAGGGCTGCAGAGGTTTTTAGGTTACTTCACGATATCCAGCCAGACCATGCGATGGTCGGAAGAGGCGCTGCGCTTTTGCATTAGCCTGCTGCCGGCTTCATCACCGACAGGCCAGAACACGCCGGCGTCTTTTACGACTAAGTCGTTAGACGGCAACACGTAGTCTACGCGCTTGCGCCAGGCCGCGGTATGATATTGCGAGCCTCGTTTGTCAGGAGAATGCTGTTCACCGCCACGGCTTTGGGGTTTCACGTCATTTACCCGCGGGTGTTGCAGTAATTGCTCAATAGCACCATCAATACCGCCGGAACCGGCCTCTGCATTCATGTCACCCATAACGATAAAGCTCTCGTCAGCTCCCAGGCCGCCACGCACACCATTATCATCGTAAAGGTAGTTATCACTGCCGGGTGTAAGGTAGTCAGCTAATAAGCGGATTTCATCGTAGTTACGCATGCCGTTGCTGTTTTCCGGGCCGTCGAACGCTGGAGGTACTGGGTGCGCAGCTAATAAATGAATGACTTTGTCGCCCACTTGCACGGGGACGTCCCAATGCGATTTCGAGCTTAACGGGTACTGCGCCATGATTTCGTCGGAGTACCATTGCTCGTCAGTAGGCTGTTCCTGTTCATTCATCACGTAAGGAATATGGCGGCCGGGCATGTCTTTCCACAAAAAGTGTTGAAAGGTTCGGGCTTTATCCGTTAGTAACGGATATTTCGATAAGATAACCATACCGTACTGACCCGGATACCAGCCAAAACCCCAGGCGTCGATGCCAGTGCCTTGTGTTTTGCCGTCGCGGTTTAAATCAAAAGGCGAGGGCACCCCTGTATTTACCGGAGCAATATAAGCATAGGGGTATTCAATTGCCTTTTTTCCGTTCTGGGAAATCGACAAGTACTTTTCCTGAAAGACATTTACGCCAACTTGTTTATCAACGTAGTCAAACTCGTTCAGTAAAACGATATCGGGTCGCACACGTTGCAGTATTTCGGCAATACCACGAATTTGTTCATGATCCTGCTGTAACACCTCGGGTACAGGCGATTTGTCCAATTGCGGGAGCTCGCTGTCGCTCAGGTAATTAGATGCGTCCATACTGACATTAAAAGTCGCAACCCGAATGGTTTCTGGTTCGCCTTTGCCGGAACCGGCGAATGCATTAAAAGAAGTAGGAATCATAAGAACAACGAATGTTAAAATTAATAAAAACCGTATAAAGCCCATGGGATAACCGTTTGAGAGCAGCCTAAGACAGTGAGTGAGAATAAAGGTTCCCGGATGACTAGGCAAGAGCTAATAATTTGATTAAAATATGTCACATATCTGACACAAAAATGTCTTAGAAGCGTAATGAAATCAGCCCGATCCCATACAGCTCCGACCTCTTGCCGCGCACTGAATACTTTTCAGGCTATTAGTTTCCCGGTAATGAATCAGCTGTTATGCCGCGGTTCTTCATCGAATAGTAAGCGAACGATCCAACTTCCTCTTCTGCGTTCGCAAAAAAGTTCCATTGCTTCTCATATTTTTTTTAAGTTTCACGAAATTGTCATAAATAAGATTTACCCTCACTTTCGCATAAATACCCAAAACCAAAATCGGGAAGAACAAAACTATGTTTAACTCTACTTTCAAGCGTACAGCTGTTGCAGCTGCTATTGCTTTTGGCCTTAGTGGTGCGGCCATTGCACAAGATACTTCATCAGTCGTTCGCGGTAACGTTGTTACTGAGTCTGGCGAAGTTGCTGCAAACGCACGCGTTGAAATTATTCACGTTCCCACTGGAACTCGCTCAATTGCTACAACCAATGAATCTGGTGCTTTTTCGAATTCAGGTTTGCGCGTTGGTGGCCCTTACATCATTATCATTGAAGGCGAGAGTGGACGTAAAGTCTATGAAGACGTCTATTTAACTCTGGGCGAGTCTTACCGTATAAATGCTGAGCTTGAATCGACCGATATGGAGCGTATTCAGGTTTCAGGTGCTGCGGTTTTAGGTGGTGAGAATCGAGGAAGCAGCAGTTTCTTCGGTGAAGGTGACATTGCTAACACCCCAACTTTTAACCGAGACTTAAAAGAAGTTGCACGTTTAAATCCATACGTTAATTTGTTGTCAGGTAGTGAAGCACCAATGAGTATTGGTGGCTCAAATCCGCGTTTCAACTCTATTTCTATTGACGGTGTCGGCGTAAACGACGATTTTGGTCTTAACGGCAACGGTTATCCAACGCAGCGCTCTCCTATCTCGATTGACGCGGTAGAGCAGGTGGCTGTAGATATGGCACCATTTGACGCTTCTCAAGGTGGCTTCTCTGGTGGTCGTATTAATGCGGTAACTAAATCAGGTTCTAACGAGTTCCATGGTTCATTAACTTATGAGCGCATGAGTGATGCCTGGGCTGGCGATCCAGTTAATCCTGAAAGTGGTGAAGAAGTTCCGTTAGACTATGAACGTGATACTTACAGTATTGCGCTTGGCGGTCCAATCATCAAAGACAAGCTTTTCTTCTTCGTTAACTACGAAAACGCACAAGAGCCGGCACAAATTGAGTACGGTCCTGCAGGCGCTGGCGCACCAAACGACAGCAACGTGACTCAGGAAGAATACAACCGTATTCGCGAAATTGCACAAACTCAGTACGGCTTCGATATTGGTAACTGGGACACTGTCCGCGATACCGAAAACGATAACTTGCTGGTTAAGCTGGACTGGAACGTTAGCAACGCTCACCGTGTTGCATTAACTTACAACCGCACTGAAGGTAACAATCTGCGCGGTGTTAGCAGCAGTCAAAACTCATTAAATTTAGACACTAACTGGTATGATTACCAGCAGAACATGGATCTGTTCCGCCTGTCATGGTTTGGTGACTGGAGTGCTGACCTTTCTAGTGAAATTTATGTTAGTCACAAATCAGTTGAATCTATTTCCGGTTTGGTAACCAGAGACTTTGGCGACGTCAGCGTACGTACCGAAAGCGGTACGCTTAACTTTGGTCCTGATTCAAACCGTCACGCTAACCAGCTAGAAAACGATAACTTCAAAATTGGCGCGAAATTCGATTACCTGGTTGGCGACCACGAAATTGAGTTCGGTGGTGAGTATGACAGCGTTGACGTTTACAACGTATTTGTTCGTAACTCTTTGGGTTCTTGGTCATACGAGTCAATTGATGACTTTGAAGCCGGTACTGCCGATGAGTTCTTCTACGAGAATGCATACACCAATAACGCTGCTGATGCAGCGGCTAACTTTGAGTTAGGTATGCTGAACTTGTACGTACAGGACAACTGGTACCTGAATGATACAATGGAATTAGGTTTAGGTGTTCGCTACGAAACCTACATGGTTGACGACAAGCCAACATTGAACGAAAACTTTGTTGATCGTTATGGCTACAGCAACCAAGAAAACTTAGACGGTAAAGGCATTTTCTTGCCGCGCGTTGACTTCAAATGGTTCGCTACTGACGACATGGTCGTTCGTGCCGGATTCGGGCGCTTCTCTGGTGGTCGTCCAAACGTTTGGATTTCAAACTCGTTCTCTAACGACGGCTATACTCTGGTACAGTTTGACCGCGACCAGGTGTCAGAAGAACAGTACCTGGAAAACCAAAACCCTGCACAAATTCCGCAAGCGGTATTGGATAGCATGGAAGCCGGTGACGGTGACACTAACAGCATCGATCCTAACTACGATATTCCGTCTGACTGGATTGCTCGTGTAGGTGTTGACTACCGTTTCGACATTCCTGGTGTTGGCGACAGCTTCCAGGCAACTGCTGAAGTTACTCGTAAGTGGATGACAGATAACAGCCAGTGGATTGATATCTCACGCTGTGTTGCTGATGAAACTGCAGCAGGCATCAACATTTATGAGCCGTGCGACCCAACAGCACCAAGCGGTCACTACGACTTACAGCTGACGAATGAAGATAAAACAGGTAAGGCGTGGTTGTTAACAACTTCATTGTCGAAGGCTTGGGATAGCGGCTTTAACGCATACGCGGCTTACACCTTCCAGGACATCGAAGAAGGTAACCCGGGCACGTCGTCTACCGCGACTTCAAACTACCAGTACAACATTGTTCGTGACCGTAATCAGGCATTACTGGGTACTGCTGACTACCAGGTTGAGCACAGCCTGAAAATTGCATTGGGTTACAGCACTGAGTTTGTTAGTGGTTATGCGTCTAAGTTTAACTTATTCTTTAACCGCCGCTCAGGTACTGCGTTCAGTTATACCATGGGTCTATACAACGATGGCGACTTCGGTGACCAGCCATACTTCCAGGGTGGTGGCTCTTACTTGCCATACATTCCAACTGGCGCGGATGACCCTGCGTTCAGCCCTGATAGTCCGCTGTCGTACGAAGAAGCGATGGCTTTCTTCCGTGACGCTGGTTTAGAACAGTATGCAGGTGGTTTTGCGCCGAAGGGTACAGGTCGTTCACCTTGGGTTACCAACATGGACTTCCAGTTCCAGCAAGAAGTGCCTGGTTTCTCAGAAGGCCACAAAGGTATCTTCTACTTTACAATTAATAACCTGTTAAACCTTATCGACAGCTCGAAAGGTAAAGTACTGAGTCAAGAGTATACTAACCAGACGGTCGTAGACTTTGCAGGCCTTGATGACCAAGGTCGCTACATGTACGAAGAAGCATTCTACGGTTATAACGACTGGAGTATCTTCGAAGCTGAAGAGTCGGCTTGGCGCTTAAAATTAGGTGTTAAGTACACTTTCTAGTTTAGTGCATAGCGCAAACGACAATGATATAAGCAATGCTAAAAGCCGCGCCTTGAGTGCGGCTTTTTTTAACCAAAATTCACAAAAATGTCACAATTAAGCTATACCTTATTTGCAGTTAAAACCAAAACAAAACTGGGAAGAACACACTATGTTTAATGCCACTTTCAAGCGTACAGCCCTTGCCGCTGCTATTGCTATGGGCCTTAGCGGCGCCGCTATGGCTCAGGAAACCTCATCCAGCCTTCGTGGTGTTGTTACCACTGAATCCGGACAGGTTGTTTCAAATGCAACTATTCAGTTACGCGATGAGCGAACCGGAAGCACTAAAACTCTAACGACTAACCAACAAGGCACGTTCTCTTCACGTGGTTTACCTGTTGGCGGGCCATACACTATAGTAGCAGAGGGCCCTAATGGCCGGACGCAGGTTGTTGAAGATGTTTATTTGACCTTAGGTGATTCACAAAACGTGAATATAGCGCTTGTATCTCAACAAGATATGGAACGCTTAAGTGTTACTGGTTCTATGACCAGCAATGCGTTATATGGCAGCAACAGTCCTGCAGCAAACTTTAACCTTCAGGATTTAGAAAACGCTCCGGCGAGTGACCGCGACTTGCGTGACGTTGTGTCGATTGACCCGCGTATCTATATTAATGAAACGAACTCTGGTGCTATTCAGTGTGGTGGTGCAAACCCACGCTTTAACAGCCTGACCGTTGACGGCGTTCGTATGAATGACAACTTCGGCTTGAACAGCAGCGGTTACCCAACTGAGCGCATGCCATTTTCTTATGACGCGATTGAGCAGGTCGCGGTAGAGTTTGCTCCGTTTGACGTTCAGTACGGTGGTTTCACTGCCTGTAATATTAACGCTGTTACCAAAACCGGTGACAACGAAATGTTCGGTGGTGTGTTCTATGACTACACTAATGACTCTTTGCAAGGCGATGAACTGGAAGGCGACAGCATTAATGTTGGGGATTTCAGTGAAAAACGTTATGGCTTTAACCTTGGTGGCGCGTTTATTGAAGATAAATTGTTCTTCTTCACTGCGTACGAAAAACTGGAAGGTTCTGACACTTTTGACCGTGGCCCTGAAGGCTCTGGTTCGGCAACAGAAGTTGTTGGCGTAAGCCAGGCGGACGTTGACCGTATCGCTCAAATTGCACAGGATATTTACGGCTATAACCCAGGTGGCTTCCCACCAAGCCTGCCCGTTGAGGATGAAAAATTCCTTGCTAAGTTAGATTGGTATATTAATGATGCACATCGCGCGTCATTAACTTACAACTATAACGATGGCTACTCTATTGCGGAGTCTGATGGCGACGCGGACGAGTTGGAATTTTCTAACCACTTCTACGAGCGCGGCGCTAAGTTTACCTCTTATGTTGGCGAGTTATACTCTGACTGGAGTGATAATTTCTCGACTGAAGCGCGTATTGGTTACTCTGAATTAGACGCTCGTGTTAACCCGTTGGGCGGCACCGATTTCGGTGAAGTGCAAATTGGTGTTAATGACGCAACGGTGTACTTAGGTGCGGATGACTCTCGTCATGCGAACAAGCTGAAGTACGATACGACCTTCTTTAAATTAAAAGGTACCTATTTAGCCGGTGACCACGTTATTTCTGCAGGTATTGAGCGCGAAGAATATGACGTGTTTAACTTATTTGTTCAAGAAGCAGAAGGTGAGTACCGTTTTGGCTCTATTGATGACTTTGAAGCTGGTACACCGGGTACTGTAATTTATGAAAGCGCTGCCGGCACTAACAATCCGCAAGACGCTGCCGCTGAGTTTGCTTACGCGGTAAATACTGCTTATGTTCAGGACGAATACTATTACGCGCCAATGGACATTACGTTCACTTACGGTTTGCGTTATGACTGGTACACCAGCGATGACATGCCGGTGAATAACCCGTTAAACCAAGAGCTGTACGGCTTCTCTAACCAGCAAAATATGGATGGACAGGACCTGATACAGCCGCGCTTCGGTTTCAACTGGTTTGTTAATCAGGACTTAGAAGTTCGCGGTGGTGTTGGCTTGTATTCTGGCGGTAACCCTAACGTATGGATTTCTAATAACTACTCAAATAACGGTGTAACTCAGTACGAGGCTTCTCGTAGTTATGCAAACGAGCCGTTATTTAACGTGCCGCATACTGGCGAAGGTCGTCCAATTTATGATATCCCTCAAGAGCTGTATGACGAGGTGGCTAACGCAAGTGGCCAGGGCCCGATCAATACTATGGACCCTAACTTCGAATTACCAAAAGAGTGGAAATATGCTTTAGGTGCAACTTACACCTTGCCGGATAACTACATTCTGATGGCTGACTTCTTATACACTGATAAGAAAGACGCTGCTGTTATCTACAACTTGGGTCTGGAGCAGGTTGGTACAGCACCAGACGGACGTCCAATTTTCGACGAGTTATCTACTGACGGACGTGACCAGGGTGACGACTTCATGTTGACCAACGTCGATGGCGACTCAGGTTCGCAGACGACTGTTTCACTGGCGCTTAGTAAGACTCATGACTTTGGTCTGGACTGGACTTTAGGCTACGCTTATAACGAAGCGGAAGACGTTAACCCAATGACCAGTTCAGTGTCGTTCTCTAACTACACTAACCTGGCAACGGCTAACGCTCAGAACCCTGGTGTTGCAACCTCTAACTATGAGATACCACATCGCTTTACCTTTAAAGCGAACTACACCAAAGAGTTCTTTGATGGTTACGACACTACTGTGACCTTGTTTGCGACTCGTAACAAAGGACGTCCGTTCTCTTATACAATGAGCGATGGTCCTTTTGGCGACATAGCTTATCAGGGACGTAGTTTGTTATACGTACCAACTGGTCTGGATGATCCAAACTTTGCCGTCGGTACAGACCGTGACGGTAATCCATTTGAAACAGGCGCTTTCTTTGACTTTCTTGAAGAGTCTGGCTTGAGCAAATACGCGGGCGGCATAGCACCACGTAACGAGTTCAACAGCAAATGGTGGACTAAAGTGGACTTGCGTGTTGAGCAGGAATTACCAGGCTTTATGGATGGACACAAAGCTTCTGCATTCTTCGTTATTGAAAACTTAGGCAATATGCTGAATGACGACTGGGGTGTGCTTTATGAAGCTCGATTCCCACGTGCCATCAATATTGCTGACGTTGAAATCAATGACGCGGGTCAGTACCAGTTCAATAATTTCCGCGACGTATCAAACGTTCAGTCACGCCAGGGTGAACCTTCACTATGGTCTGTGCGCATAGGCGTAGAGTACAAGTTCTAATTGTTTGACGCCGAATGAATAAACCGCCGCTGGTATTGCCCGCGGCGGTTTATTGTTTTAACCTCCCAGTATCAGACATTCACAAACGCACCCTAATGGAACTGAGCTGGACCAGTCTTTTACCTTCCTTATTGGCAATTGTATTTGCCATAGTCACCCGAAAAGTTCTGCTGGCGCTTATTGGCGGTATTATCCTGGCCAATATCCTGCTGTTCTGGCCTGCTCCTGAAAACATTGCCTACGGCACTTTAGAGAGCACCTGGGATACTCTTATTGACCCCAGTAATATGCTGGTCTGGTTTTTTACTCTGGGTATTGGTGCGTTATTCGGTGTGTTGGAAAACGGCGGTACGTTTAAACAGTTTGTGCTGAAACTAGAGCGCAAGCAGTGGATAGAGAGTAAGCGCCGCGCGCGCTTGATGACCTGGATACTGGGCGTTGTGGTCTTTATTGAATCGAACGTGACCATTATGATTTCCGGCACCACGTCGCGGCCTATTTATGATCGTCTGGGCATTGCCCGCGAGAAACTCGCTTATATTGTTGACTCCACTTGTGCTGCCATTTGTATTTTAATTCCGCTGAATGCCTGGGGGGCGTTTAATTTAACGCTCATTACGAACCAGGGCGTTGAGCAACCGCTGCTGGTGTTTATTCAGTCTATTGCATTTAACTTCTATGCCATTTTTGCGGTATTGCTGGCGCTGTTTGTGGCGCTGTTCGACTGGAACATTGGGCCAATGAAAGCCTTTGAGAAGAACGCGGTACCGAATCAGGTGTCGCAAAACACCTGGGGCGATGGTCCGGATGATGAGGCCAGTTTTGGCAAGGGTACGGCGGTGGTCATGACCAGCTTGATTTCACTGGTGGTTATGGTGCCGGTTATGTTGCTGGTAACCGGTAATGGTGTTCTGGTTGACGGTAACGGCACTTTAAGTGTGTTTATTGCCATTTATGTGGCATTGGGCATTGCTGTAGCCGGTACTCTGATGACACAGCCGGTTGGTCTAGTCGATGTTGGCAAGTACTTGCTCAAGGGCGCCTGGAACATTCTGCCACTAGCGGTTATTTTGTGGTTGTCTATTGCGCTTGGAGGGTTAACCCGCGACCTAGGTACGGGCGAATTCCTGGCGGCGGCTCTGGATGGTTCGGTGGCACTGTGGATGCTGCTACCGTTGATATTTGTGCTGTCGGCTATTACTGGGTTTTCTATTGGCTCCAGTTGGGGGACCTTTGCTATTATGCTGCCGCTGGCGATACCGTTGGCAATGACCTTAGGACTACCACCAGCTCCATTTATTGCTGCAGCTATTTCCGGTGGCATATTTGGTGACCATGCGTCGCCTATTTCAGATACCACTATTATTGCTTCTATGGCGTCGGGTGTTGAGCACATAGACCATGTGCGGACACAGCTGCCTTATGCGTTATTAGCCGGGCTTGCAGCGACTGTGGCTTACGCCATAACGGGGATGCTTATTTAACGCTGGCTGATTTGCGGCGGGCTCGAAAAAAACGCCGCAGAATATCGCCGCATTCTTCTGCCAGTACGCCGCTGTGCACTTCCACTTTGTGGTTCATAGAGGCGTGGTTAATAACTTCAATAGCAGTACCGGTGGCTCCGGTGCGTGGGTCAGTTGCACCGAACACCAGGCGTTTGACTCGTGCATGAGTGATTAAGCCCGCACACATGGCGCAGGGCTCAAGGGTTACGTACAGAGTGGCGTTGACCAACCGATAATTATCGATAGCCTGACCGGCAGAACGAATGGCTTGTGCTTCGGCATGGGCGGAAGGGTCGGACAAAGAAATAACCTGATTGTAACCTTCGCCAACAATTTTATCGTCCATGACCAATACCGCGCCAACGGGCACTTCGTCTGCTTTTTGCGCCTGTTCAGCAAGTTCTAAGGCTCGCTGCATGTAGATTTCATCGGTTGTCATGAGGGCGATTTTAGCGCAGGATATTACCCAGTACCAGAATAACAATCCGCACTTATGCAGGAGAGAACAATGAAGAAGCTCATTATTAGCTTAATGCTGGCCAGTAGCTTTGGCTATAGCGCTCAGGTTGCTGCACAGCAGTCGCCGGTAAAAGTCAGCAGCGACTTAGAAGCTCAGGTCATTGAATGGCGTCGCCATATTCACGCCAACCCGGAACTGAGTAACCGTGAGTTTGAAACCGCCAAAATGGTGGCTGAGCATTTGCGTTCTCTGGGCATGGAAGTTGAAACTGGTGTTGCGCACACAGGTGTCGTTGGCGTGCTAAAAGGCGGTAAGCCAGGGCCAACTATAGCTTTGCGTGCGGATATGGACGCTTTACCTGTTACAGAGCAGACAGATGTTCCTTTTAAGTCAACCGTGAAATCAGAGTATCGCGGCAATGAAGTGGGTGTGATGCATGCCTGCGGGCATGATACTCATGTTGCTATGTTAATGGGTGCGGCAGAGAAATTAGCCGAAATGAAAGACGAGCTGGCCGGTAACGTGATGTTTATTTTCCAGCCAGCTGAAGAAGGCGCGCCTGAAGGTGAAGAGGGCGGCGCGGCATTGATGCTGGAAGAAGGGCTTTTTGCTGATAACAAACCAGAAAAAGTCTTTGGTATTCATGTCTGGGCAGGTTTTCCAACAGGTCATGTTGGTTATCGGAAAGGTCCTCTGATGGCTTCTGCAGATAGATTCGAGATTAAAGTGAAGGGCAAGCAGGCTCATGGTTCAGCTCCGTGGACAGGCGTTGACCCTATTGTGACTTCGGCACAAATTATTAATAACGCACAGACCATTATCAGCCGTCAGACCAATATTACCAAAGCGCCAGCGGTTTTATCCTTCGGTATTGTGGAAGGTGGTGTGCGTAATAACATTATTCCGGACGAAGTGACCTTAATTGGTACTATCCGCAACTTTGACATGGACATTCGCTCGGATATTCACGAGAAATTAAAGTTAACGGCAGAAAAAACGGCTGAAGCAAACGGAGCCGAAGCTCACGTTCATGTCGATTTAGGCTATCCGGTAACCAGTAATGACGCGGACTTGGTTGAACAGATGCTGCCAATAACTAAAGCGGTGGCGGGAGCTGATAAAGTGCAGGAAGTACCATTAGTGACTGGTGCTGAAGACTTCTCGTATTACGCACTGGAAGTGCCGGGTATGTTTGTATTTTTGGGGGTTACCCCACCAGAGCGTGATATGGCTAATGAACCAAGCAACCATTCGCCACACTTCTATGCCGACGAAGACGCACTGAAAACCGGTACGGAACTTTATGTGAATTGGGCTCTGGAATCTCTCTAATATGCCGAAGTCTGCAGTATCGCTGTTTGCTATTTTACTGCTGGCCGCTAGTGTAATAACGGCCTGCAGTCCTCAAACCCGCCCCAATGCCATGTCCGTAGTTCAGGAACGCCAGGTATTGCGGGTGGGAACATTGATAAACCCAACCAGTTATTATTTTGACCATGACCGGGAGCAGGGCTTCGAGTACGATTTGGCGAAACGCTTTGCCGACCGTCTTGGGGTTGAGCTGGAAATGGTGCCGCGCTTTGACGTAAATGACTTGTTTACCATGCTGCGCCGCGGTGAAGTTGACATTGTCGCGGCCGGACTTGACCGGACATCGACGCGTGCTCAGCTGTTCCGTTTTAGCCCGCCTTACGACATTATTAGCCAGAAAGTGGTTTTCAAGCAAGGTTCACGGCAGCGCCCGCGTGACTTACAGCAAATTACTGATGGTGAAATTGTTGTAGTAGAAGGCAGTTCGCACCATGAGTTTTTAAAAAGTCTGGGTGACAGTATTCCTACTTTAAAGTGGCGCGCGACCCGGGACCATGATGCGGTTGAATTGCTACAGATGGTGATTAGCGGCGAGGTCGATTACACCATTACTGACAGTACTGCATTAGATATTCAACGGCGGTTTCATCCTGATTTAAGTGTGGCTTTTACGGTAAAGCATGATCAGGACATTGCCTGGGCTTTACCGCAGGGTAAAGATGACTCTTTGTTTGCCGCCGTTATTGAATATTTTGGTGAGATTCGTTCCAGTGGGCGTTTAGCCCATATTAAAGAGCAGCACTTTGGTCATGTAAAACAATTTAACTATGTCACTACCAGCTTATTTATTGAAGCGGTAGAGCAAGTTTTACCCGGTTATATTGAAACCTTTAAAGAACATTCGGGCTCGCTTGACTGGCGGTTACTGGCTGCTATTTCCTATCAGGAGTCGTTGTGGAATCCGCGAGCAGTGTCTCCTACAGGTGTGCGCGGCATGATGATGCTGACTTTGCCTACAGCGAAAGCTATGGGCGTTAAAAGCCGCTTGAATGCCGAACAAAGTATTCGCGGCGGTGCGCGTTATCTGGAGCGTATGTTGAATAGGGTGCCAGCAAGAATTCCGCAACCTGACAGAACCTGGTTTGCGTTAGCTGCGTATAATATAGGATTCGGTCATTTAGAGGACGCGCGTATAATAACGGAGCGTCAGGGTGGTAACCCGGACCGTTGGGTGGATGTGAAGAAACGCTTGCCGCTGCTGAGACAAAAGCAGTTTTACCGACATACCCGCTATGGTTTTGCTCGAGGCGATGAGCCCGTGACCTATGTTGGTAACATCCGCCGCTTTTACGACACATTGAAATATTTAGATGAACAAGGGCGGCTGTAGCCGTCCCGCGACGTAGCCTGACATTTATGTCAGGTGGGGTATCGTTCCTGACGTAAACGTCAGGCTACTGAAACTGCAGTTCTTTGTAGCTGAAGTTGGCTTTGACTTCTTTTTGCATCCATTCCAGCATAACGAAGCAGCGCGATTCACCGTCCAGCTTCACAATTTTAGCAAGGAATCCACGGAAAGGGCCTTGCCGAATTTCGACCGTGTCGCCTATTTGAGGTGCCTGTTCATCGGTCAGTTGGTCGACACCTCGCATTTGATCAATCCAGCTTTGCGGAACCTTCGGAATGTTGTCGCCAAAACGCAGAACACCAGCGACACCATAGGTGCTGCGCAACTTGTAAAACTGCTCAATAATGTCATCGGGTTTAACGAACACATAGCCCGGGAACATACGCTCAACGACTGAGGTACGCACACCCCGACGAACCTTTTTTACGGTTAACTCGGGCGCGAAAACGCCGAACCCCTGATTTTCCAGATTCAGTATGGCGCGTTCCTCCTGCTTAGGCTTGGTTCGTACTATGTACCAAACGTCAGATTCGAGTTCATTCATAACAGGTCCTTTTGTGCGTCGGCCGCCGATCTTTCCACATTAGCCTAAGTTACGCAAATTAGGCTGGTAAACGAACATAAAGTCGTTGCAAAAAACCGCTATGACACGGTAAGCTGATTAAGCATTTCAACGCAATAAAGGCCTAAGTCTATGCAAGCCAACCGCCTCAGACGTGAAAACAACTCTCGCCGTCGTGCCGTTATTCGTAAGCGTAAACAACGTATTATTGAGCGCCGCGAAAAGTGGTTTCGCATAGTGAACCGCGAAGGCACCCCGAAAATTGAGTAGCCAAACGTGCATGTCAGGTTCGATATTGTACCTGACATGAATGTCAGGCTACTGTATAATCTGCCAGCAAAAATCGCCCAGCTTTGGAGACCTTGCTTGTGGAAATCTACCGCGGTGCACCTGCCTTATCAGCCTTCAAAACAACGAAGCAACTTGAACAACTGAAACAGGCAGGAATTCCTGTCAAAGAGCTTTATGCCGAGTATCAGCACTTTGTTGATTTGCACCATGAACTGAGCGACGAACACCGTTCCGTATTGGTTCAGTTACTGAAGTACGGCCCTGAAATGCCGGCACACGAGCCTCAAGGTGCTCTGGTACTGGTTACTCCCCGCATTGGTACTATTTCTCCTTGGGCTTCAAAGGCCACTGACATTGCCCACAACTGTGGCTTGAAAAGTATTCATCGTGTTGAGCGTGGTGTGGCTTTCTATTTGCAGGGTGACTTGTCGGCAGAAGAGCTGAAGCAAGCGGCGTTACTGTTGCATGATCGTATGACCGAAAGTGTCTTGTACGATATGAACGACGCGCAGCAGCTATTCCGCTCGCAGGAACCGCAGCCATTGTCTTCGGTGGATATTCTGGCAGGCGGCCGTGAAGCTCTGGCACAGGCCAATATCAGTCTGGGTCTGGCACTGGCCGATGACGAAATTGATTATCTGGTAGAAAATTTCCGCAAACTGGATCGCAACCCGAACGACATTGAGCTTTATATGTTTGCCCAGGCAAACTCTGAGCACTGTCGCCACAAGATTTTTAACGCCGACTGGACCATAGACGGCGCGGAACAGCCTAAGTCGCTGTTCAAAATGATTAAAAACACCTTTGAAACCACACCGGACTACGTGTTGTCGGCCTACAAAGACAACGCTGCTGTTATGGAAGGCCATGAAGCCGGGCGTTTCTATCCTCAACCGGACAGCATGAGCTATGGCTACAGCCACGAACCGGTGCATATTTTGATGAAGGTGGAAACGCATAACCACCCAACCGCGATTTCTCCTTACCCGGGGGCTGCAACCGGCTCCGGCGGCGAAATTCGCGATGAAGGCGCTACCGGTGTTGGTTCTAAACCCAAAGCTGGCCTGGTGGGCTTCAGCGTTTCTAACCTGAATATTCCGGGCTTTAAGCAGCCGTGGGAAGAAAACTACGGCAAACCAGCGCGTATTGTTTCGGCACTGGATATTATGCTGGAAGGCCCCTTAGGCGGCGCAGCCTTTAATAACGAATTTGGCCGCCCGGCTCTGACCGGTTATTTCCGTACCTACGAGCAAGCGGTCGACAGCCACAATGGGCGCGAAACCCGCGGTTACCATAAGCCAATTATGATTGCCGGCGGTTTAGGTAACATTCGTGAAGCTCATGTACAAAAAGGTGATATTCCGGTTGGCGCTAAGCTAGTTGTACTAGGTGGCCCGGCTATGAACATTGGGTTAGGTGGCGGCGCAGCATCGTCTATGGCGTCGGGCGAGTCGACCGAAGATTTAGATTTTGCTTCAGTGCAACGCGAAAACCCGGAAATGGAACGCCGTTGTCAGGAAGTGATTGACCGCTGCTGGCAGCTAGGTGCCGATAACCCTATTGCCTTTATTCACGACGTAGGCGCTGGTGGCCTGTCGAATGCGATGCCGGAACTGGTTAGTGATGGTGGTCGTGGTGGTCGCTTTGAACTGCGCGAAATACCAAACGATGAACCGGGTATGACACCGCTGGAAATTTGGTGCAACGAGTCGCAGGAACGTTACGTTATTGCCATTGCACCGGAAAACCTGGCGCGTTTTGAAGCCTTGTGTGAGCGCGAGCGTGCAGAGTACGCGGTTATTGGTGAAGCGACTGAAGAGCTTACTATTTTACTGAACGACGCCAAGTTCTCGAATCAGCCAATTGATTTGTCGTTGGACGTGCTGTTAGGCAAGCCGCCGAAGATGCACCGCGACGTGGCTCGCTTACAGACTGAGGGTACGCCACTACACCTTGAAGCCGCTGATTTGAATGACGCCGCTGACCGTTTATTGCGCTTACCGGCTATTGCTGAAAAAACATTCTTAATTACCATCGGTGACCGGAGTGTTACTGGTTTGGTTGCCCGTGACCAAATGGTGGGCCCGTGGCAGATACCGGTGGCGGACGTTGCGGTAACCGCGTCCAGTTATGATAGCTACCATGGTGAAGCGATGGCTATGGGTGAGCGCACACCGCTGGCGTTACTGAACTTTGGTGCTTCGGCCCGCATGGCAGTAGCAGAGTCTTTGACTAATATTGCCGCTGCGGACATTGGCGACTTAAAACGCATTAAATTATCCGCCAACTGGATGTGCGCAGCTGGTCATCCGGGTGAAGACGCAGGTTTGTATGAGGCCGTTAAAGCCGTCGGTGAAGAGCTGTGTCCTGAACTGGGTATTACTATTCCGGTAGGTAAAGATTCGATGTCGATGAAAACTCAGTGGCAGGAAGACGGCGAAGACAAAGCCGTGACAGCGCCAATGAGTCTGGTTATTACGGCGTTTGGCCGGGTGAATGACATTCGCTCGACGTTGACACCGCAGTTGCGCACCGACAAAGGTCAGTCGCATCTGGTGCTGATTGATTTAGGTAAAGGCCAGAACCGTTTAGGCGGCTCTGCACTGGCGCAGGTGTACCAGCAACTGGGGCAACACACGCCAGACCTGGACGACACTGAAGCTTTTAAAGCTTTCTTTAACACCACGCAGCAGTTGGTAACCGAAGGTCGTTTACTGGCCTACCACGACCGTTCGGACGGTGGTTTATTCACTACTGTTGCGGAAATGGCCTTTGCCGGTAACTGTGGCGCGAAAGTGGCACTGGACGAATTAGGCGAGGATAACTTAGCGACTCTGTTCAACGAAGAGCTGGGTGCTGTGATTCAGGTGAGTGATGAACAGTATCAGCAAGTTATGGATGCCTACAGTGAGGCTGGCTTGGGTGACTGCGTGAAACGCATTGGTGAACCAACGCATGAAGACGCCATTGTCTTTACCCGTGAGGAACAGAATGTATTAGCCCAGAGCCGTACGCACTGGCGTACTGTGTGGGCAGAAACAACGCACCACATGCAGCGCCTGCGTGACAACCCAGTGTGTGCTGACGAAGAATTCCGTCTGAAACAACGTGCCGATAACCCGGGTTTACTGGCCGACTTAACTTTTGATCCTTCTGAGGATATTGCTGCGCCTTATATTGCTAAGGGCGTTGCGCCGAAAGTGGCGATTCTGCGTGAGCAGGGCGTGAACTCGCATTACGAAATGGCCGCGGCGTTTGACCGTGCCGGTTTTGAAGCGGTTGATGTTCACATGAGCGACATTCTGGCTGGTCGTGTCTCGCTGGAAGATATGCGGGCACTGGCTGCTTGTGGTGGCTTCTCGTATGGCGACGTATTAGGTGCCGGTGAGGGCTGGGCTAAATCTATTTTATTTAACGACCGTGCGCGTGAGCAGTTTGAAGCTTTCTTTAAGCGTAACGATACACTGGCACTGGGTGTGTGTAACGGCTGTCAGATGTTGTCGACTCTGAAGCAGTTAATTCCGGGAACCGAGCATTGGCCGCGTTTTGTGACCAACCGCAGTGAGCGTTTTGAAGCGCGCTTTAGCCTAGTGGAAGTACAGGAGTCTAAGTCTATTTTCTTAGGTGACATGGCGGGTTCGCGTATGCCAATTGCAGTGTCGCATGGCGAAGGCCGTGCTGAATTTGCTAACCCTCAGCAGCAGTCACAGCTGGAGCAAAGTGGTCAGGTTGCACTGCGTTACATTGATAACTGGGGTGAAATAGCTGAGCAGTACCCGGCCAACCCGAATGGTTCACCCAAAGGCATTACCGCAGTGACCAGTGACGATGGTCGTGTGACTGCAATGATGCCACACCCTGAGCGTGTGTTCCGTACCGTAGCCAACAGCTGGCATCCGGACGAATGGGGCGAAGACAGCCCATGGATGCGCATGTTCCGCAACGCCCGTAAGCACCTCGGTTAGCTGGGCGTGTAGCCTGACGTTTACGTCAGGTCCAGATCTCACCTGATGTGAACATCAGGCTACAGCGGAGACGCTACGAGTTCATCCCTGAAGGCTTGACGAAGGCCATCCATGGCCTTCGACACTCCTGCAGCAGAAAGCCCACGGGTTTGATGCCTCTTGCAGCTCGCGCTGCACACCTCCTCAATAGTCCCTGCAACCGTTGGGCGCTCGCTATCCTGCTATCCATGGTATCTCACCTGATGTGAACATCTGGTTCGCGACGTGTAGCCAGGCGTTTACGTCAGGTGCTGGCTGTTATTTTTATGCCTAGAGCTTTAGTAACAGCCAGTACACTTTTAAGGGTTGGGTTGCCTTTTTCACTGAATGAACGGTATAGCTGCTCTCTGGATAGCCCAGTTTTTTGGGCTAATTCTGTCATACCTTTTGTTCTTGCCGCTATGCCAATAGCATTGGCAATGTAGCCTGCGTCTTCTGTTTCCAAAGCATCGGCAACGAATGCCGCTACAGACTCGGCGTCGTTCAAATAAGAGGCCGCATCAAACCTTCTGAAAGTCGTTGCCATTGTTGTTGCTCCAATATTCGTAAAGTATGTGTGCTTTTTTAATGTCCCTGCTTTGGCTTTTTTTATCGCCTCCGGCGAGTAACAAAATGAGCACACCCTGATCTTCATAAAAATAAACTCGGTAGCCGGAACCAAAGTGCATTCTTAATTCGCTTAGCCCATGACCAATAGGCTTCACGTCACAGGAGCTTCCTTCTATTAATCGATTAATATGCGAAATAATTCGGCCTTTGATTGTTTGATCTTTTATACCTGACAACCATTGGTGAAATTTATTTGAT
Source organism: Idiomarina sp. ST20R2A10 (assembly GCF_051842345.1). Lineage (NCBI taxonomy): Bacteria > Pseudomonadati > Pseudomonadota > Gammaproteobacteria > Alteromonadales > Idiomarinaceae > Idiomarina > Idiomarina sp. ST20R2A10. Next base: position 64,292 of record NZ_JBNIEY010000006.1, read on the forward strand.
TCATATATTGATAAGCTCATTGTAGTTTTTAAAATACACTTTAGCAAATAAGATGGGTAAATTAGCAGAGCGGCGGAAGCTGGTATGTAAGCTGAGGATTTGAAGTAACGTAGGTGTTTAATGTTTCTGTAGCCTGACGTTTACGTCAGGAACGATATCTCACCTGACATAAATGTCAGGCTACGAAATCGCATAGGTCAGGTGACGAAACCGCAAGTATCCGATTACAACACCACCGTATTTTTATGCGGTGGGTTGGCTGCTAAGGTTGCGCGCAGGACTTTTTCGTTACTGGGTTTTAAGTGGGTTACCCAAAGCTCAGCGGGTTGTTGTTCCAGGCTATTCAGGGCGCTTTGCAGCAGGGCCGGGGTCATGTGCTTGGTTTTTTCTGCAACATGCAGTAACTCGTCGGGAAAAGCGCATTCCAGCATTAGGGTGTCGATATGTCCTAAGCGGTTAAGCTGTTCGGTCAGCTGCTTGCCGGCAATGGTATCGGCGGCAAAAACAAAGTGTTTGCCCTGATCTTTTACGCTGTAACCCACTGTCGGCACGCTATGCTCTACAGCAAAAGCTTTAATTTCCATGCCTTCAAGCTCTATGCACTCACCCGGATGAATTTCTTTAAACCGCAATATCGCTTCAGCACCTTCTGTCATAGTGCTTAATTCAGGCCAGATATCGCCGTTAAAAATATTGTTTTGCAGCTTTTCCAGAGTGTGAGCCTGTGCGTAAACCGTAACAGGTAAGTGCTCACTTCCGTATTGGTTGCCTAAAAACGTAGGCAAAGCGGCAATGTGATCCATATGAGAATGGGTCAGAAACACATGTCGAACCTGCTGCATCTGAGCCAGGCTCAGTTGATTCAGACCGGTGCCGGCGTCAATCAGAATGTTATGATTGAGCTGGATGCAGGTGGAGCCGCCTTTATTGTCGCCACTGAGTCCGCCGCTGCAGCCAAGCACTTGAATATTCACAATCTGTTCCCATCTTGGTTTACACTGTAGTGAAAGATTATCACATTAATACAGCCGAGGAGGCTACATGGAAAACACACCGACGAAAAGCTCTCCCGTTATGCCACAACTCATTATTCTGACCTTATTTTGGGTTGGTCTGCAATTGGTTGCCACCTGGGTAAAAGACGACTTTTCTCATGTAAGCCAGTATATAAGCGAAATTAATGCCACTGGCAGTACTGCCGCTGGCGCGTTTGGCTGGGTCGGTTTTATTCCACTGGCGATGGTTTCTTTCGGTGTACTACTAACTGCGCGTCCGCATTTACGCGTTAAAGGCATTAGCCATATTGGCTGGAGTCTTCTATTTTTCTACCCTGTGGCTTACCTCGGTGCGGCACTGGCACCTTGCGATTTAGGCTGTCCGACGGATGGTTCCAGTTCACAGGCATTACATAATGTTATTAGCATGGTCAGTTACTTCGGTTTTGCTCTGGGTGCTCTTTTACTGACCTTTACGCCGAAAACCACCTGGCCGGTGCGCTGTGCTTTTGTTCTTTTGTCGGTAATTATCGCCTTAGGTTTTGTGCTAATGATTAACCCCGAATTGGCAAAAGTACGCGGCGCGATACAGCGTTATATTGGCGTGGCACAACTGGTGGTTTTCTGGCTGCTGTTGTGGCTTAAACCGGCAGAAGCCGACGGAGGCAGTAATGAGTAATTCGGTTCGTTTAAGTGTGGAAGGCATGAGCTGTGGCTCGTGCGCCAGTCGTGTAGACAAGGCATTAAATGGCTTAGACGGCGTTGAAGATGCGTCGGTAAATTTGGCGTCGGATAGTGCGGAAGTGACTTATTCTGAAAAGCTGTCAGTGAACGATTTAGTTCAGGCTGTGAAAAATGCGGGCTACGATGCCCATGAAGTGATTGATCGCGACAAGCAAATGCGCGAACAGCGTGAGCAACAGGCAAAGGAAATGCGTACGTTAAAAGGCCAGTTATGGCTTTCGACTTTGCTGACGTTGCCGGTGTTTATATTGGCCATGGGCAACCATATGCTGCCGGTGTTTTCCGAGTGGGTACATAACTCACTGGGTTTACAAACCAGCTGGTGGATACAGTTAGTGCTTACTACCCTGGTATTGGCGGTTCCCGGCGCTCGCTTTTATAAATTGGGAGTTCCTGCGCTATTCCGGGGCGCACCGGATATGAACTCTTTGGTTGCACTGGGCGCTACGGCGGCCTGGGGCTATTCGGTGGTGGCAACGGTTTTCCCAACCTGGTTACCAAGTGAGTCAGTGAACGTTTACTTTGAAGCTTCAGCCGTTATTGTCACGCTGATTCTGGCTGGACGTTTCATGGAAGCACGGGCTAAAAGCCACACCTCGGACGCGATTCAGCGACTGATGAGTCTGCAAAGCAAAACCGCACGTGTGGTGCGGGACGGTGAGGTGACCGAAGTCGATATTGCTGAACTGGGTAAAGGCGATAAAATTGAAGTACGTCCGGGTGAACGTATTGCCCTGGATGGCGAAGTGTCTTCCGGCGACAGTTATGTCAATGAGGCTATGATAACTGGTGAAGCTGAACCGGTGCATAAGCAGAAAGAAGACAAAGTCGTTGGCGGAACGCTGAACGAAAAAGGCACTCTGCGTTTTAAAGTGACGGCAACCGGCGAGGGAACCGTGCTGGCGCAGATCATCCGTATGGTTGAGCAGGCGCAGGGCAGTAAATTGCCGATTCAGGACACGGTGAACCGCATTACCTTGTGGTTTGTTCCAGCGGTGATGCTGGCGGCCTTACTGACCTTTGTGGTGTGGTACTTTGCGGCGAGTGAGTCAGCGCTTACTTTTGCGTTGGTTAATGCCGTCGCGGTTTTGATTATTGCCTGCCCTTGTGCCATGGGACTGGCGACGCCAACCTCAATTATGGTGGGTACCGGCCGCGGTGCGGAAATGGGCGTGTTATTCCGTCAGGGCAGTGCTTTGCAGGCGTTACAGCAGTCTAAAGGCGTTATCTTTGATAAAACGGGTACGCTGACCGAAGGCAAACCGACTATTACAGAGTGGATTACCCTAAGCGAGTTTGACGGAAAAGAGGTGCTGACATTAGCGGCTTCGGTTGAAGCTAAATCCGAGCATCCTACAGCAGAAGCTCTGGTGAATTACGCCAAAGAGCAGGACATTAAAATTAGCGAGCCTGAGAGATTTGAGGCTATTTCAGGTTTGGGTGCCACGGGTAAAGTAGACAGTAAAACGCTTTACATTGGTACTAGCGAGCTAATGCGGGACAACAATATTGCGCTGGATGCTGAGCCTGCGGATGCTAAAACATGGTCAGAGAGTGGACGCACCCCGATTTATGTCGCAATCGACGGTAAGCTGGCGGCTGTATTTACTCAGGATGACCCCATAAAAGCCAGTGCCAAAGAATTGATTAAGCGCCTGCACGCCGACGGCCTCAAAACCGCCATGGTAACCGGTGACGCTGAGTCTACTGCAAAACGTATTGCCAAAGAACTGGGTATTGACGAAGTGGTTGCCAATGTAAAACCCGATGGCAAAGTGGATGCCGTTAAGCGTCTGAAAAAACAATGGGGGCAGGTCATATTTGTGGGTGACGGTATAAACGACGCACCGGCACTGGCCTCTGCAGACGTAGGTTTTGCTATTGGCACTGGTACGGATGTGGCGATTGAATCTGCCGATGTGGTGCTGATGTCGGACAACCTGACTGTTGTGCAACAGGCTTTTGCGTTGTCTGAAGCCACCATGCGCAACATTCGCCAGAATTTATTCTGGGCTTTTGCTTATAATACCGCGCTAATTCCTGTTGCCGCAGGCGTACTGTATCCGTTTTTCGGTATTCTGCTGTCGCCAATGCTGGCCGCGGGGGCCATGGCATTGTCCAGTGTGTTCGTGATAACTAACGCGCTGCGCCTTAAAACTGTAAATTTGGAAAAGTAAACTGCAAGGAATAGACGGGCATGAAAGTCGGAGTTTTTGATAGCGGTGTCGGTGGTTTAACTGTGGCGCGGTCACTACAACAAAGTGGTTGTTTCAGCGAGCTGCTGTATTACGGAGACACAGCCCGGGTGCCTTACGGTAGCAAGGACAGCAACACCGTTACGCGCTATGCGCTGGAGGCGGTAGAGTTTTTTAACGGCGCCGATGTGGATTGTCTGGTAGTGGCCTGTAACACGGTGAGTGTGACCGCTCTGGAACAAATGCAGAAATTTTCCAATAAACCGGTGTACGGCGTGCTGGAACCCGGTGTCATGGCGCTGGAACAACTGCAGGGTATTGATACCAGCGCCCGGGTGTTAGTTATAGCCACTCGCTCGACGATAAACTCCGGTGCTTATCAGCAGCAGATACAGGCTTTAGGTTACAACCAGGTAAACGCTATGGCCACGCCGTTGTTTGTGCCTATTGTCGAAGAAGAGTTGTACGACGGCCCGATACTGCAGGAAACCTTTAAGCATTATTTTGGCAAGCTTGAAAAGCCCGACGTGGTGCTGCTGGGTTGTACGCATTTTCCGCTAATAGCCGAGAGCATTTCTGCGTATTTCAACGGTGCCAAAACGATTCATTCCGGCGAAGCCATGCTGGCCTGGCTAAAACAACATCTGGACTTAAGCGCCCAGTTTGACACTACGCCACTGCACATCATAGCCACCGAAAATGTCGACGCCGTCAAACGCACCGCCACCCGCTGGGGCCTGAAGCTCTAGCCCCGGGGACAGGCTTTGCCGGCAATTCGGCTGAGAAAAGAACTCGTGGCTTGAGGAGACGCTACAAGTTCATCCATGAACGCTTGACGAAGGCCATCCATGGCCTTCGACACTCCTCAAGCCACGAGTTCTTTCCTTTATCGCCTTTTGCCGCCAAAGCCTGCCCCTGGGAATCATCTGAGTAAGACGCTGTAACCCCTTAAGCACTCGTATTTCGTGTTTCCTATAATGTAATAACATCAAGCTACACCTCGTAGCCCATTACTTCTTATGCCTCTTTAATCCTTCTCTTATTTTCTTCTTGTGAAATGTAGCTACTCTCAATAGATAAAAAGGTTTATTTCCCGTATCGGGAATTTAATTGACAAAACTTCTTTTTTTCCCATAATGGGAAATCAGGTTAGGGATAACTAGGTTCATGAGAATTGTATCAAGGGCAACTCTTCGCGAGTTTTGGGAAAAGCCTAGCTACAGGGATGCAGAGCAACCTTTAAAAGCGTGGTTCGATGAAGCTCGATATGCGTCATGGGAAAAGCCCCAGGATATAAAAGAGCAATACCGGCATGCGAGTTTTATAGCTAATAATCGGGTTGTGTTTAATATCCACGGTAACAAGTACCGGCTTGTTGTCGCGATGAAGTATGAGTTCTCGATGATTTACATTCGTTTCGTTGGTACGCATAAGCAATACGACGCAATTGATGCAGAAACAATTTAGAGGTGAGGGTATGAATATAAAGCCCATAAAAACAGCTGAGGATCATCAGCGTGCACTGGCTCGTATTAATGAGCTTTGGGATGCTGAACCCAACACAGAAGCGGCTGATGAACTTGATATTCTGGTGACTTTGGTCGAAGCGTATGAAGAAGCGAAGTATAAAATCGATGCGCCCGATCCTGTGGAAGCGATTAAATTCAGAATGGATCAGGAGGGTCTGAAAGATTCTGACTTGGTGCCATTTTTAGGTCAGAGGAGTCGGGTTAGTGAGGTTTTAAATCGGAAACGGCGTTTAACGCTGCCTATGATTCGACGACTCCATAGCGGCTTACATATACCTCTGGAATGCCTGGTTATGGATTACGAACTAGATCGAACTGAAGCTTGATGAGCGGTTGTTAAGGCGCATGTAAGCGTTACGGGTGTTGAAGGGCTTTATGTCAGAGTGTCGAAGGCCATGGATGGCCTTCGTCAAGCGTTCATGGATGAACTTGCAGCGTCTCTGGCATAAAGCCCTTCAACGCTCCAGCGAAACATGCGCCTTAACAGCCGCTTCCTCCCAAGCCCAGCGAAACATGTGAATCGCAGCCGCGTTTTGCTATGATATTCGTATTACTTTGGCTTTCAGGAGTTTGTACTTATGCCGCAGACGCAGCGTCCGCTTTATATTCCGTATTCTGGCCCTAATTTGTTGGAAACCCCTTTATTGAATAAGGGCAGTGCCTTCAGTAAGGAAGAGCGCGCCGCGTTTAACCTGACGGGTTTGTTACCGCCACGCTATGAGAGTATTGAAGAGCAGGCCGAACGGGCTTACATGCAGTACCGGAGCTTTGAAACGCCCATTAACAAGCATATTTATCTGCGCGCTATTCAGGACAACAACGAAACTCTGTTCTATCGCTTGCTGACGGATCATCTGGAAGAGATGATGCCGATTATCTACACCCCGACTGTGGGTGATGCCTGTGAGAAATTTTCTGACATTTACCGCAGCTCACGTGGTTTGTTTATTTCCTATTCTGAACGTGACCAGATAGACGATATTCTGCGCAATGCGACGAAGCAGAAGGTTAAGGTCATTGTTGTTACCGATGGTGAACGAATTCTGGGCTTAGGTGATCAGGGTATTGGTGGCATGGGTATTCCTATAGGAAAGCTTTCTCTGTACACCGCTTGCGGCGGCATTAGCCCGGCGTATACGCTGCCGGTGATGCTGGATGTTGGTACCAATAACGAAAAACTTCTGGAAGACCCAATGTATATGGGAGCCCGCCATAAGCGTATTGAACAGGACGAGTATGATGAGTTCCTGGACAAATTTATAAAAGCGGTGACCAGACGCTGGCCGGGCGTGATGCTTCAGTTTGAGGACTTTGCTCAACCTAATGCCATGCCCTTATTGCGTCGTTATCGTGATGAAGTCTGCTGCTTTAATGATGACATTCAAGGCACCGCGTCTGTGACTGTGGGCACCTTGCTGGCAGCTTGCCGTCAAAAAGGTAAAAAGCTTAGCGAACAGAAGGTGGTGTTTGTTGGAGCTGGCTCTGCGGGCTGCGGTATTGCAGAACAGATTATGATTCAGATGACCGCCGAGGGCTTAACTGAAGAACAAGCGAAGCAACAAATTTTCATGGTAGATCGCTTTGGTCTGGTCATGGACACCATGGATGGTTTGCGTGACTTCCAGCAGGCGCTGGCGCAGAAAACCAATGATTTAAACGCCTGGGAATACAGCGGTGAGTATCCGTCGCTGCTGGATGTGATGCATTGTGCTGAGCCTGATATTTTAATTGGTGTGTCTGGTCAGGCGGGGCTATTTACCGAGCAAGTTATTTCGACTATGGCCAAAAATGTTGATCGCCCCATTATTTTCCCACTGAGCAACCCCTCCAAACATGTGGAAGCGCACCCGGCGGATGTACTGAAGTGGAGTGAGGGTAAAGCCATTGTCGCAACCGGAAGCCCTTTTGGTGAAGTTGAGTATGACGGCCGTATATACCCAATAGCGCAGTGTAACAACAGCTATATCTTCCCGGGCATTGGTCTTGGGGTGTTAGCGGTTAAATCCGAACGGGTTAGCGATGAAATGCTGCGTGTAGCAAGTAAGACACTGGCTAATGCGTCACCCAGCGCTAATGGTAAAGGCGAAGCCTTGTTGCCAGCTTTTAACGACTTAACTCAGTTAAGCAAAGACATTGCTTTTGCGGTGGGTAAAGTGGCGCAGCAGGAAGGTTTAGCGCTGGAAATTGATGACGACACGCTGCGTGAGCGCATCGACAACAATTTCTGGAAACCGGAATATCGCTTCTACAAGCGCGTAAGTATTTAAGAATGCGCTAAATCGATGGCCTGCTGTAAATCGTTCAGCAGGTCATCGGCGTTTTCAATGCCTACCGATAAACGCAATAAATCCAGCGGTACCGGTGTGTCTGGTCCTTCAATGCTGGCGCGATGCTCAATCAGACTTTCTACGCCGCCTAATGATGTAGCGCGGTGCCAGAGCTGAGTTTTTGCGGCAACGGCAATTGCAGCTTTTTCGCCACCGGCTAAGCGAATAGACAGCATACCGCCGAAACCGCCTTGCATTTGCTTAACGGCTATCTCGTGGCCGACAAAACTTTTCAGGCCGGGATACAATACTTCAATAACCTGTGGGTGCTGCTCCAGTTGCTCGGCAATATATAAGGCACTTTGGCAACTTTCCCGTACCCTTAAAAATAACGTGCGCATGCCACGCAAGAGTTGTGCTGCGTCTTGTGGCCCCGGTACGGCTCCGGACTGGGCTCGAATAGCCACTAAGCGTTGCCAGAACGCGTTATCTTCACGAGCCGCCAGTGCGCCGGAAATAACATCTGAGTGGCCGTTAAGGTATTTGGTGGCGGAGTGCATAACAATATCGGCGCCAAGATCCAGTGGCTTGGTCAGCAGGGGGGTTGCCACTGTGGAATCTATTGCAAGCAGAGATCCGCAATTGCGAGCCATATCAGCTACGGCGGCAATATCAGTTACTGTCCACAGAGGGTTACCCGGCGTTTCCAGCCAAATAAGCGTAGGTTGTCTTTCAGCAATCGCGTCGCGTAATTCATTTAAATTGGTGGTATCCACAAACCGAACATCCAGCCCGCTATCGACGCCAAAAGTTTGCAGCCATTTGCGCAAAGCCCAGTACATCACTTTTGGCGCAATGACCTTATCGCCGGGTTTTAATGCCTGAAAAACGGCGGTAGCGGCAGCCATGCCCGAGGCGAACAGGCGTGCATCTGCCGCATTTTCTAACTCTGCTAATAGCTTTTCGGCAGGACGATAAGTGGGATTGTCAGCCCTTGAATACACCCGTCCGCTGCGATATTGATTGTCGTCATCACGCAGATAAGTCGTTGATGTGTATACTGGAGGGATAATTACTCCATTTTCGTTGTCAGAGTGACTACCACCCTGAGCAAGGAGTGATTGCGGCGAAAAAGGACGTTTCGTCATATAAATTCTCGTTAAAGTAATCTCAATGCGAGATATCACGTATATAAGAAAGGAATCATTTCATACTAACCGAAGAGGTATTGCAATGCGTTACATAATTTCCGCACTACTGGGTTCTATGCTGTTTGTCGCAAACGCCGCGCAGGCGAACGAATGTGAGCTCTCCATAGATAGCAATGACAACATGAGATTTGATACAAAAGAGATGTCCGTACCAGCTAGCTGTGACGAAGTAACAGTAACCCTGCATCACACAGGTAAACTGGATAAAAAAGTGATGGGTCATAACTGGGTACTGAGTGAAGCTGGCGACATGCAGTCTGTTGTACAACAAGGTATGTCAGCAGGTATGGATAACAACTATGTGCCAGATTCTGATGCCGTAATTGCTGCAACGGATGTTGTTGGTGGTGGTGAGCAAACGTCAGTGACGTTTTCAACAGAAGGTATGAGTGCAGACACTGATTATAAATTCTTCTGCACCTTCCCTGGCCACTCAGCAATTATGCAAGGCAGCTTTGCGATTAAAGAGTAACTTTCGCAACATTGCTTAACCGCAAATTGACTAGTAATAACTGCAGCCTACGTGGCTGCAGTTTTTTTTGGAGCTCCATTTGACCGTTATGAAGTTTTTACTCATTACCTTAGTGTTTTTGTTCTCGCTACAAAGTGAAACGAGCCAGGCACAACAATTTGGATCGCGCGAAGCGCTGGTTTTAGCGCAACAAGTTACTTTTGAGCGTGAGCGTAACCGGGTAGAAGCAGTTGGTACGGCTGAAGCTGTGCGCTCCATTACCATTTATCCTGCTGTTGGCGACAGAGTCGTGGCGGTAAATTTTAAGCCTGGCGACAAAGTTGAGAAAGACGAGTTATTGGTCGAGCTGGATGCCCGTCGTCAGCAAGTGGCTGTAGAACAAGCACAAATTAACTTACGCGATGCAGAGCGTACGGTAGAACGTTTACGAACCAGCCGTGAACAGGGAGCTGTGCCCCAGTCCGAGTTAGACAACGCTATTTTATTAAGAGATTTAGCCCGGGTAGAACTGGATAACGCTAAAATTGAACTGGAAGACCGTTTTATCCGTGCGCCTTTTACCGGGATTATTGGTATTACTGACGTTGAAGTTGGTGACCGCATTGATCAACAAACGGCTATCGCAACCTTAGATGACCGTTCAACCTTATTAATTGATTTTCGTATTCCTGAAGCAGCGGTTTCCCTGTTGCAGGACGGAGCAGAACTTAAAGTAGAGCCCTGGCGCTATTCGGGCACTCCGGTAACCGCCGAAATTATTGAACTGGATTCTCGTATTAACGCCACCACCCGTATGTACAGAGCCCGTGCTGAAATTAATAATGACAGCGACGATTTCCTTCCGGGAACCAGTTTCAGAACGGCTATAGAACTTGCCGGTGAAGAGTTTGCTTCAATACCCGAAGCGGCGTTGTCCTGGGGGGTTAATAATCCTTTCGTCTGGGTTATTGAAGATGACAAAGCGCATCGGATTGATGTGCAAATAGAGCAACGTCTGGCAGGCCGTGTGTTAGTTTCAGGCGATATTCAACGTGATGATATATTGATAGTTGAAGGTGTTCAAAGCTTGCGAGAAGGCCAACCAGTAACCTTTGACAGAGCCACCCTCGATACGCAAGAGGCGGTTGAATAATGTCAGATCAGCAACTGAATAACCAGCAGGATGCGAACGACTTACCTTCGGTCTCCATTCGTCGTCCGGTACTGATTGTTGTTCTCAATGTTCTTATTGCCATAGCCGGTCTGGCCGCGCTCATGGGTGTTGAAGTACGTGAACTGCCGGATGTCGACAGGCCTGTTGTTGGTGTGAGTGCGACACTTCCGGGTGGCGCACCAGAAACGGTGGACGCCGAGGTTACCAGTATTCTGGAAGGCGCGGCGGCTCGTGTTTCTGGCGTGGAATCTATCCAGTCTTCGAGTGAAGAAAATAGCGCGCGTATTTCAATTGAATTCCGTCCCGGAGTTGATTTAGACGTGGTTGCGGCAGAAGTCCGTGAAGCGGTTAACCAAGTGCGTCGCGAGCTCCCCGACGATGTCGAACAAATTAATGTACAGAAAGCAGACAGCGATGCGCGCTCCGTTCTGGATATTGCAGTTAGCAGCTATACTCTGACGCAGGAGGAGCTCACGCGTCGCCTGGAAACCGACTTATCGCCGGCATTTTTGGCTATAAATGGTGTTGCCGATGTGCGCCTGAACGGCGACCGGGAACGCGTACTGCGGGTGGATCTTGACCCCCTTAAGCTTGTGAGCTTTGGTTTATCGGTAACAGATGTAGCCGATGCGTTGCGGCTGGCGCCTTTTGACGTGCCGGCTGGAAGTTTACGTTCGACCGACCAGCGATTAATTATACGAGCTGATGCGACAGCTATTACCGAAGATCAAGTTGAGAACATAATTGTCCGTGACGACACGCGTATTGGTGATGTCGCTCAGGCTTATTTTGCACCGGCTGATGCCGGTAGTTTTGTTCGCCTTGACGGTAAACCCGTTGTCGGTTTGGGGGTAATACGTCAGGCGGGCTCTAATACCATCGAAATTTCTGATCAGGCGTTAGCGGTACTCGAACGCCTGCGTGAGCGCTTTCCTGATATGGAAATGCGCATCACCAACGATGATGCGCAGTTTATTCGTACCTCGGTAGCTGAAGTGGTGACCACTCTTGCCATTACTATTGTTCTGGTTGTGGCTACTCTATGGGTCTTCATTGGTTCATTCCGCGCGACTATTATTCCTGCGTTCTCTATTCCGGTTGCGCTGTTCGGCGCTATTGCTGCTATTTGGCTGATGGGCTTTTCCATTAACATTCTGACCTTGCTGGCATTGGTATTGGCAACCGGTCTGATAGTGGATGATGCCATTGTTGTTACTGAGAATATTCAACGCCGCCGCAGCATGGGGCTTGGCAGCCGTGCAGCAGCGGTATTAGCGACACGCGAGGTGTTTTTTGCGGTAGTGGCAACGACGGCGGTGTTGGTTGCGGTTTTCGTTCCTATTGCGTTTTTACCTTCAACAGCCGGGCGTTTATTCCGCGAGTTTGGCGGTGTGCTTGCGGCGGCAGTGGTCATTTCTTCTTTTGTTGCCTTGTCTCTGGTTCCGGCCTTTACCGCTCGTTTGCCTAAATCGGCCGGGCAGAATAACCGATTTGCGGGAATCGGCAACGCCTTTAAGCGGTTCTATAAACGAACGTTGCACAAAGCCCTCGATTTTAGCTGGGTTGTGGTGGTTTTGTCTTTGTTATCTGCTGGTGGCGGCGCGCTGCTTTACAATGAAATTGACAGCGAACTTATGCCCAATGAAGACCGCGGAGCGGTTCGGGTATTTTCGCGCGGACCTGACGGTGTGGGTCTGAAGTTTATGGATCGCCAGGCACGAAAACTGGAAGAAATTTTGCTGGAGTATAAAGAAAGTGGTGACATAGAGTCGATTTACACTGTTGTTGGTCAGTGGGACCCGAACCTAGTTTTTATTACAGCAAACCTCAAACCCTGGGAAGAACGAGATATTAGCCAACAGGAAATTATTAATAATATCCGGGAGCCGTTAAGTCAGGTTCCGGGTGCACCGGGACAGGCCTTTGGTGACAATAGCCTGAACTTGCGAGGTCAGGGGGGCGGCCTGGAAATGGCTATTACCGGCGAAAATTATGACGAGATCTTTAAGGTTGCTCGTGAATTTACCGCCATTATTAAAGAACGTATGCCTGATTTGGGTAACATTAATGTCTCCTATCAACCGACGCAGCCGCAGTTGAGGGTTAAAATTGACCGTCGTCGAGCCGCGGAGCTGGGGGTATCATTAAATGATATATCCGCAACTTTACGTGCTGCCATTAACGGCGATGACGTAGCCGACTTAAACGTGGGAGACCAGCAAATTCCGGTTATGCTGCGCACCCGTAATAATTTAATTCAGTCGCCACAGGACATGCAGAACCTCTATGTATCGTCCAGCAGCGGTGATTTGGTTCCTATTTCCAGTGTTTCCGAAATTATTGAAGAAGGCGTGTCAGCAGAGCTTGAGCGTCAAGCACAGCGGCGGGCGATAGAAGTAGATGTGCAATTGCCTGATGACATGCCTATGTCAGACGTTGTTGACCAGTTGCGGACTATAGCCGGAGAAGTTTTGCCTGATAGTATGGGGCTGGTCTTTTTAGGGGAAGCCGCAACATTTGAAGACACCTCGCAGGAAATTGCTATGACTTATATTCTGGCGTTCCTGATTGTCTTGCTGGTACTCGCCGCTCAGTTTGAGTCATTAAACAGTGCAGTGGTCGTTATGCTGACCGTGCCTTTCGGCATTGCCGCAGCTATTTACGCCTTATTCCTGACCGGCACTTCACTGAACATTTATTCTCAAATTGGATTAGTGATGCTGATAGGTCTGCTGGCGAAAAACTCTGTATTGTTGGTAGAGTTTGCTGACCAGTTGCGGGACCGTGGATTAGCGGTTAGGGAGGCGATAGAAGAGGCGTCATTGATACGTTTACGGCCTATTATGATGACACTGGTATCCACGGTTTTGGGTGGCTTACCGCTTATTCTGTCTTCTGGTGCGGGCGCTGAAGCACGTAACTCAATTGGTTGGGTTGTATTTGGTGGTTTAGGGCTGGCAACTCTGTTTACGCTTTACCTGACCCCAGTACTCTATTTGTGGTTAGCGCGTTTCACTAAGCCGCGTGCCGATGAAGCCGCTCGTCTGGAAAGTGAAATGGAAGCGGCGAGAGAAAGCGGCCATTAAAATGGCCGCTGACCGAGCTTTTAATCGTCGACCTTAGGAATCCATGACTTTTAATTTGGTTCGAATATAGTCAGCGTGACTAATGTAGAGTAAGTCTGCCAGCTTGCGCAACATGCTTTCCTCATAAGGGGCAAGCTCGCCATCAGCGTAGGCAACTACCCATAAACTTTCCAATAGCTCAACGCGCTTTTCGTAAGCGAGAGCTTTTAGCTGAGCGGTAAACTCGTACAGCGAAGCGGCTTCTTTTACTGTTTTTACGGCTTTTCTAATAGCGTTTTCTGCTTGCTCATCCGTAATGTCATATTCGTGCTCAAGCTCATGTAAGAGGTGCTGGCGTTCCTCGTCCGACAACGTACCGTCGGCAAGACTTATTTCAGTCATTAATACCAGTGAAAGGAATGCATCGTCTGTCATACCTTCTGCCTTATTCAGGCTGGCCTGTTCAGCGGCAGTATTGTTTTGAAAAAAGTTTTGCAGAGCTTTAAGCATACAACATCCTATTTAGGTAAATTAGGTAAGAAAAAAGAAAATTCAGTGCCTTCGCCAGGCGTTGATTGGACAGATATCTGACCTTTGAGTTTCCGTGTTACTAAATTATAAACAATGGATAAGCCCAGTCCGGAGCCGCCAGTCTGGCGAGATGTGGTGAAAAAGGGTTCAAAAATATCTTTTATGGTTTCGCTGTCCATACCTTTGCCGTTGTCACGAAAAGAAAAACGTACACCGCTATCTTCTTCTGTGGCTATAATTTCAATTTGATGATTTTCGTCGGGTTCGGCAAAGGCGTGGTCGTTGGTGTTACTGACCAGATTAGTCACAATTTGTGCTAGTGCGCCCTGGTAGGTTTTCAAGACAATATCTTCATTGCAGTGAATAGTAATGGTGACTTTTTTCTTTTTCACCATAGGGTTGAGGCTTAAGACTAATGCGTGTAAATAGTCGTTGAGCTGGCATTTCACCAGCTCAAAACTGGACTGATCGACCGCCGTTTTCTTAAAGTTCTGAATCAGTGTTGCGGCGCGTTCAAGGTTGCTGCTTAGTAGCTGGTAAGCTTCAAACGTATTGTCGATAAAGGTCTGCAGATGTTTTCGTGAAATGGAACCATCAGTAAAACTCTGATTCAGTTTTTTCAGGCGATGTTCGCAATGAGTTACGGCGGTTACTGAAACGCCCAGCGGGGTATTCACCTCGTGAGCAACACCGGCAACTAATTTGCCCAGCGCTGCCATTTTTTCTGTTTCAATTAACCTTTCCTGAGCCTGCTTAAAGTTATCCAGTGCTTTGGTCAGAGATTGAGTACGTTCTTCTACCATGCTTTCCAGCTGTTCATTTTGTTGAATGAGCAGGGCCTCAAACCGTTCTCGTTCAGCGGCACTAACCGCGCGACCGTAAATATCGGCCAGCATACCAACAAAAGCGACTTCGGCGGATGTCCAGATGCGGTTTTCCCTTCGACTTTCGCAGCACATAACGCCTATCATCTCGCCTTTATGGCGTAAGGGAACGTCAAGTAAGCCGTAAACGCCGGTTTCCTCCAGGTAGCCGTTAGTTAGCTCTATAGTTGCAGGATGACAGCGGGCATCGTTGGCAATAATGGTGCGTTCGGATTCTAACGCCTGAAAGTAAGAAGGTAACTGGTTTTTGTAAAGTACCGGGACTTCAGCGTTTGGCGATTTCTCGTCAATGAGTTTAGCCGCTCTCATGGCTTGTTTGTCCGATTGCAGTAACCAGATACTAACCCTGGTAATATCCAACCCTTTCAGAGCAGAGGCTAATATAAGCTCGGACGCTTTCTCTAAGTCGCCACCGTCAATATCTGGCGATTTAGATACGTCGAGGAGGATGTTCTCTAAGGCATCGTTCATATTCAATCCGGTTACCTGAATATTTTCTCACTATAACTTACTGACCTCTAAAGTCCATTAATCGACCTTTCCTCACCATTTAACGTTAGCTACTGGACATTTGGATCTTAACTCCTTACAAAGGTAAGACATTTTTAATGAGGCTATACCATGAAAAGAACAACATTAACCTTAGCGGTTGCATCGCTTTTAAGCTTTGCGCCGGTGAGCATGGCACAGGAGCAAACCCAGGGCTGGGATGTGAGCGACCCCCAAGGGGAGTTTAAAACCATTGATATATCGGTCAACTCCGGCACCTGGATGAATGTGGATGTCAGCCCGGACGGTGAATACATTGTGTTTGATTTATTGGGGGACATTTACCGTATGCCGTTTGGCGGCGGTGAAGCTGAAAAACTGATAGGCGGTATTGCGTGGCATATGCAGCCGGTTTATTCACCAAATGGCCGCTACATTGCCTTTACCTCCGACCAGGGCGGTGGCGATAACATCTGGGTGATGGATGCCGATGGCAACAACGTGCGCGCCGTCACCGAAGAAACTTTCCGGTTACTGAACAGCCCGGCCTGGAGTCCGGACAGCGAGTTTTTGGTTGCTCGTAAACACTTCACTGCCAGCCGTTCATTAGGCGCGGGGGAAGTGTGGATGTACCACCGCAGCGGCGGCTCGGGTGTGCAACTGACCGAACGCCCCAATGACCAGAAGGATTTAGGCGAGCCGGCGTTTTCGCCGGACGGCAAATACATCTATTTTTCCCAGGATGACACGCCGGGCAAAACCTTTCACTACAGTAAAGATTCGCTGGAAGGTATTTACGACATAAAACGTTTTGAGCGTGAAACTGGTGAGATTGAAACGCTGATAAGCGGTGCCGGTGGGGCTATTCGCCCAACACCGTCACCCGACGGACGTTACCTGGCTTACATTAAGCGTGAAGATTTTGACAGCGTGCTGTACGTGCTGGATCTGAAAACCGGTGAACACAAGCGGGTTTACGGGAAAATGGAACGCGACATGCAGGAAACCTGGGCCATTCATGGGGTTTACCCCACTATGGACTGGACACCAGATTCGAAGCAATTAGTGTTCTGGGCCGGTGGTCATATTCAGAAGCTGAACATTGATGACGGCAGCGCCCGTATTATTCCGTTTAAAGTTGAAACCGAGAAGAAAGTACAGCATGCGTTGCGCTTTAAACAAAACGTTGAAGCTGACCAGTTTGACGTGAAAATGTTGCGTATGGCGCAAGTATCTCCTCAGGGTGATGCGGTGATTTACGAAGCTTTGGGCAGCTTGTATCAACGTTCGTTGCCAGATGGTGAGCCGCAGCGTTTAACCAATAGCGAAGATTTTGAACTCTATCCGCAGTATTCACGTGACGGCGAAAAAGTCGTATTCGTTCGCTGGAATGACGAAGCGCAGGCAAAGGTTATTGTTCGCGATATCAGTTCTGGTGATGAGCAAGTGCTGAATACCGGACAGGGCAACTTTGTTGAACCCACATTCTCTCCGGACGGCAAGCATGTGGTTTACCGCAAGGTGCGTGGAGGCTATTTAATTTCCGATAAGTTTGGTCTGGAAAACGGTATTTATCGCGTAGCGGTGTCTGCCAATGCAGAACCGGAGCAAATTGCTGAAAGTGGGCATTTACCGCAATACGGCGCGCGTAACGACCGGGTTTATTTGATGACTCCGGGCGATAAACCAACCTTAAGTGCTATTGATTTACGCACGCTGGAGCAGCGCGACTTGTATCAGTCGGAACTAGCAACTGAGTTCCGTGTGTCTCCGGACGGCAAGCAATTGGCTTTTGCTGAACGTTTTAAAGTATTTGTGACGCCTTTAGTCGAGCGTGGCAGTGTTATTAATGTTGGTCCGGGTGATAAACAAATGCCGGTGCATCAGTTGTCCGTTCGCGCTGGTGAAAACTTATCCTGGACGGCAAACAGTGACCAGCTTTACTGGACATTAGGGCCGGAGCTTTACCATACATCGGTGGCTGAAGCTTTTAATGCCGGAACCGAAAGTGAAACCCTGAAAGTAGAAAATGGCCAGAACATTGGTTTTGAACATGACGCTATGGTACCGGATACGACGGTTGCTTTTGTAGGTGGTCAGGTTATTACCATGAACGGCGACACGGTTTATAAGCAGGGTACTGTGGTGGTTCGCAATAATAAAATTGTAGCGGTTGGTCCCGAAGCTGAGGTTGATTTGCCTTCCGGTGCTGAAGTTATTGATACCAGCGGCAAGACTGTTATGCCGGGTTTATTTGATGCACATGCGCACGGTAGTCAGGGGCAGGCGGAAATTATCCCGCAGCAGAACTGGGGACAGTACGCGAACCTGGCGTTCGGTGTGACCTCAATTCACGATCCGTCTAACGACACAACCGAGTTTTTTGCCGCTTCAGAGCTGCAGAAAGCGGGAAGAATTGCCGCGCCAAGACTGTTTTCAACCGGTACCATTTTATACGGTGCTAATGGCCCGGGTTACACCTCGCATGTGGATAGCCTGGAAGACGCGAAGTTTCATTTAGAGCGTCTGAAGAAAGTGGGCGCGTTTTCTGTCAAGAGTTACAACCAGCCACGCCGTAACCAGCGTCAACAAGTGGTTGAAGCCGGACGCGAACTGGAAATGATGGTGGTGCCGGAAGGAGGCTCTTTGTTGCAGCACAACTTAACCATGATCATGGATGGGCACACCACGGTTGAGCACTCATTACCGGTAGCCAATATCTATGATGATATTCGTCAGTTATGGCAGCAAAGTGACGTAGCTTATACACCAACCCTGGGTGTGGCTTATGGCGGTATTTGGGGTGAGAACTACTGGTATGCGGAAACCGATGTATGGAAGCATCCCAAGCTGACTCAATATGTGCCCATGGAATTTTTAGTGGGCAAGGCGATGCGCCGTGAAAAGGCGCCGCATAACCACTACAATCACTTTAATAATGCCGAAGTGGCAACTGAATTGCAGGACCTGGGGGTTGAGGTACTTGCCGGAGCCCATGGTCAGCGTGAAGGTTTAGCGCAGCACTGGGAAATATGGATGATGGCGCAGGGCGGCATGGAACCACTGGAAGCCTTACGCACGGCGACCATCGACCCTGCCCGGGTTTTTGGTATGGACCATGCTTTGGGTTCACTGGAAGAAGGTAAACTGGCGGATATTATCGTTATTGATGGCAACCCGCTGGAGAACATCCGTGATACCGATAAAGTGACTCACACCATGGTTAATGGCGTACTCTATGACGCCACCACCATGGATCGCTTGTTGCCGGAGCCACTTAAGCGGAAAGACTTTTTCTGGGAAGAATAAGCCCTTATTAAGGAAGCTAGGAAGCTGCCGCTGTTTCGGCGACGACTTGTCGGAACCAGCGGTGGCCTGCATCGTGCTGCAGTAGCGGTGACCAGATCATGGTCAGAGTTAAACCCGGTATTTCAAACGGCGGAGCTTTCATAACTAACTGACTGTCTTGTGAATACAGTTCCGCTGCTCGTGTTGGCAAGGTAGCAACCAGCCCCTGACGTGCCAGATACATAGCCACATGATAATTACGGGTAAACACTTTAATTTTCCGGCGTTTGCCCAGTTTATCTAAAGCGTCATCTACCCAGCCGAGTTTTTGTACGTCGTGCGGGTCCATCCCTACGCCCACACCAAAACCGGTTTTACTCACCCACACATGCTGAGCTTTTAAGTAGTTGTCTAAGGTGTAGTCCTGCAACAACGGATGATCTTTGCGGATTAGGCAGGAAAACTCGTCGCTCCATAAATTCTTTTGATGAAACGACTGTGGTAACTGTTCAAAGCGGTTAATGGCCAGATCCACTTTACCGTTCTCAACGTCGTGAAAACTGATATCGCTGGGAGTCATAATATCCAGTGATACGTGAGGTGCCTGCTCATCGAGTTTTTCCAGCAGCTTTGGCATGAGCGTAGAGGCGGCATAGTCGGAGGCCATAATACGAAAGACCTGATCGCTGGTGGGCGCATCAAACTCACGCACCGGCTGAATCATCTCCTCAACCGAATATAATACGCCGCGCAGGGCTTCCTGCATGTCTAACGCGCGTTGAGTTGGTACCATACCTTCGCTGGTGCGCACTAAAATAGGGTCATTCAGCAGGTTGCGTAGACGCTTTAAACCGTTACTCATGGCTGGCTGGGTAATATTAAGCTGAGCTGCGGCACGGGTTACGTTCTTCTCCCGCAGCAGCACATCTAAGTAAACCAGCAGGTTCAGATCAATGTCTTTGATGGTGTTCATAACTATCCAGAATAAGTGGAATATAAAAAATCTATCGGGATTATAAATAGGGTGAATGTATAACGCCAGTCTTGTTTCTGTCATTATTGATGATTAACTTGATTCAAGTAGAGAGTCGTTGTGACCGGTTTAGCGGATGAAAGACCATGACAATTAGCCCCGAGACCCTGGCAAAAAGTATTCTGGATGGCTTTCACAGCCACTACCGGCGTTTTCAATCGCTGACTCAGGGCGCGCGTGAACGTTTCTTACAGCGCGACTGGACCGCTGTTGTGTCGGCAGCTTCAGAGCGTATTCATTATTACGACCATCAGGTGGGTACAACGGCTAAGAAAGTCGAGCGCCGCGTCGGCACAAAACTGGATGAAGGCCTCTGGCTAGCTACCCGGCAGCGTTACCAACAACTGCTGAAGTTTCACCCTCAGGCGGAGCTTGCCGAAACCTTTTACAATTCGGTGTTCTGCCGGGTATTCGACCGTGCCTACTTTAATAACGACTATATTTTTGTGGAAACCGTGCTGGCGAACCACATTCCAGTGCCGGTGGAGAACGAATGCCACTCTTATTTTCCGGTGGTTGATGGGCTGGAAGGAACACTGACCCGGGTGTTTGAGGATATTGGCTTAGGTGGTGAGTTTGAGAACTTTGAAAATGATATTGAACAGCTGCGCGATAAGTTCTTTGAACGCGCAACAGAAACCGATATTGAAGCCCACAACCTGCGCATAGATGTTTTGAAGTCGCCGTTTTACCGAAACAAAGCCGCGTATATTGTCGGGCGAGTGGTAACTGAGAATAACCATTATCCTTTTATTGTACCGGTGCTGATTAATTCGCAGGGCAAGCTTTATGTGGATGCTTTTATTACCCGGTCGGACCGCATGGCGACCATTTTTGGCTTTGCCCGTTCGTATTTTATGGTCGAAACAGAGGCGCCTTCTGCCTTGGTGCGGTTTTTAAAGGATTTAATGCCGCACAAAACTCTGGCAGAGCTTTACTCTTCAGTGGGGTTTCATAAGCAGGGAAAAACCGAGTTCTATCGGGAGTTTTTGCATCATTTGCGTCGTACAGACGACCAGCTGTCTGCTGCCCCCGGTGTTAAAGGCATGGTTATGACGGTGTTTACGCTGCCGTCCTTTCCTTATGTGTTTAAAGTCATTAAAGACCGGCTGGGCGGTACCAAGGAGTTTGGCCGGCAGACGGTTATTGACCGTTACCGCATGGTGAAGCGGCATGACAGAGTAGGGCGTATGGCCGATACGTTAGAGTTTGTCGATGTGGCACTGCCGCTTAAACGTATATCCCCGGACTTACTGGACGAATTTAAGCAAACCATTGCCAACTCTATTTCGATAGAGGGTGATACTTTGGTTATTCACCAGTTGTTTGTTGAGCGCCGGATGACGCCACTGAATTTGTACTTAGAATACGCCAATGACGAAGAAATAGACGCGGCGATGGACGACTACGGCCGGGCGTTAAAAGAAATGATGGCGGCGAATATTTTCCCCGGCGACATGCTGCTGAAAAACTTTGGTGTCACCCGGCATAAAAGGGTGGTGTTCTACGATTACGACGAAGTGCGCTACTTAACGGATATGAGTTTCAGACGTTTGCCGGAAAACGACTGGGAGGTTTCCTACGCACCGGACGATGTATTTCCGCAGCAGCTGGCGCAATTTGCGGTGCCACAAGCAAAATATCGCAACAAGCTATTGAAGCGTCACCCCGAGTTGATTGATTCGGCTTACTGGTGCCGCGTACAAAAAAACATCCGCAAGGGTGAGCTTACGGATGTCTTTCCTTATGATGCCGACTTGCGCTTTACGCGGAGGTTTTAAACTGGTCTTCCTCGGTCGAGCCTTTCAGTGCAGTGACTGAAGATAGCCCGCCCTGAATGACGTTGGTCAGCTCGTCGAAGTAACCAGTGCCGACTTCCTGCTGGTGCGCAACAAAGGTGTAGCCTTTGTCTGCCGCTTCAAATTCTTGTTGCTGCAGTTTAACGTAGGCAGACATGTCGTTGCGGGCATAGTCATGTGCCAGTTCAAACATGTGGTACCACATGTTGTGCACACCGGCCAAGGTAATAAACTGGAACTTGTAACCCATTGCGGCAAGCTCGCGCTGGAACTTAGCAATGGTGTCGTCGTCCAGGTTGCGTTTCCAGTTAAACGACGGTGAACAATTATAGGCCAGCAGTTTGCCGGGGTATTTGGCATGAACGGCTTCAGCAAACTGACGCGCTTCGTCTAAGTCTGGTTTGGCGGTTTCACACCAGATAAGATCCGCAAACGGAGCATATGCTAAGCCGCGTGAAATGGCTTGTTCAATGCCCGGCTTCACGCGATAGAAACCTTCGGCAGTGCGTTCACCAGTAATGAACGGCTTGTCGTTCGGGTCAAAGTCAGAAGTTAGTAGATCGGCGGCGTTAGCGTCAGTACGGGCGACAATCAGTGTCGGTGTACCGGCAACATCGGCAGCTAAACGTGCGGCTGAAAGTTTCTGCACCGCTTCTTGTGTGGGTACCAGTACTTTACCGCCCATGTGTCCGCATTTTTTCACTGAAGCCAGTTGATCCTCAAAATGCACGCCGGCAGCACCGGACTGGATCATGCGCTTCATCAGCTCGTAGGCATTGAGAACGCCACCAAAACCGGCTTCCGCGTCGGCAACAATAGGTGCGAAGTAGTCTACGTAATTGTCGTCTTCCGGCGTAACGCCTTTTGACCACTGTATCTGATCAGCACGGGCGAATGAGTTGTTAATGCGCTCGACAACCGTAGGTACTGAGTCGACCGGATATAACGACTGATCCGGGTACATGCTGCAGGCGGAATTGTTATCAGCGGCGACCTGCCAGCCGGAAAGATAAATGGCCTGCAAACCCGCTTTGACTTGCTGTACCGCCTGACCGCCGGTTAACGCCCCCAGCGCGTTGACATAGTCTTTGCCAAACTTTTCCTGTGCTTTGCCGTGAATGAGCTGCCAGAGTTTATCGGCACCATTGCGGGCATAGGTGTATTCTGGCTGCACGCTACCGCGCAGGCGCACCACGTCTTCGGCGCTGTAAGGGCGCTCAACGCCTTTCCAGCGCGGGTCGGTGTCCCATTGCTTTTGTAATTCTTTAACTTGTTGTGCGAAAGAAAGATTCTGGGTTGTCATAAATAATGTCCTTGTTGTTCTTTAATCGTTATTAGTTGAGTTGTTGGTAGCCGGGCAGGGTCAGAAAGTCGACCAGCTCGTCGGCGGTAGTAATTTCTTCCAGCAGGCTCAGGGCCTGGGAAAATGGCTCGTTGTTCCAGCGCTGTTCACCCACTTCGCTTTTCACCACGTCAGCTTCTTCCTGCAGGTATTGTCGGAACAGCTCTTTGGTGACCGGGGTGTTGTCGGACAGGGTTTTGCCGTGGCGTATCCACTGCCAGATGGAGGTGCGTGAAATCTCGGCGGTGGCAGCGTCTTCCATCAGGCCGTAGATAGGAACGCAGCCTTTGCCGTTCAGCCAGGACGCAATGTATTGCAGCGATACCCGAATGTTGGTTCGCATGCCAGCTTCGGTGCGCTCGCCTTCACAGGGTTGCAGCAGTAAGGCCTGATCAATCGGCGTGTCGTTTTCACGCAGTACGTTAAGCTGGTTGTCGCCTTCAATACCGTCGACAAAAATTGCGCGTACGGTGTCAGCTAAGCCCGGGTGGGCAATCCAGGTGCCGTCGTGGCCATTGTCGCGCTCCATGGTTTTGTCGGCGTGAACTTTAGCGAGGATCTTCTCATTCTCGGCTGGATCTTTGCTGGGAATAAAGGCTGCCATGCCGCCCATAGCTAAAGCCCCGCGCTGGTGACAGGTTTTCACTAACAAGCGCGAATAGGCGTTAAGAAAGGGCTTGTCCATGCTAACCACCTGGCGGTCGGGCAGAACCCGTTCAGGATGTTCTTTCAGGGTTTTTATGTAACTGAAAATGTAATCCCAGCGGCCGCAGTTAAGTGCAGCAATGTGGTCTTTCATGGCGTGTAGTATTTCATGCATCTGAAACACTGCCGGCAGGGTTTCTATGAGTATGGTGGCGCGAATGGTGCTGGTTTTTAAGCTGAATTTTTTCTCGGTAAAGTGAAAAACATCGGCCCACCATTTGGCTTCGTCGCTGTGTTCCAGCTTGGGCAGGTAGTAATACACACCCGAACCTTGTTGTAGTCGCTGCTGGTAATTCAGTAAAAAGTACAAAGCAAAGTCCATTAGCGCGCCGGGAATAGCTTGGCCATTACGCTGCACGTGCTTTTCCGGTAAGTGCAGGCCGCGAACTCGTGCAATTAGGAGTGCAGGATCAGGGCCAACTTCGTAGTGCTTGCCACTGTCTGGGTCGGTATAGGTCATGCCGCCAATGTTGGCGTCACGCAGGTTAATTTGACCGTTAACCATGCCCTCCCAGGTAGGCGATTGTGAATCTTCAAAGTCGGCCATGTAACAATCGACATTGGCATTCAGAGCGTTGATGACCATTTTGCGGTCTACCGGTCCGGTAATTTCTAAGCGGCGTTTTTTCAAATCTGCCGGCAGTTCTGCAATGCGCCAGTTTCCTTCACGGATGTCTTGAGTTGCAGAGTCAAAATCAGGTAACTGACCCTGGTCAAATTGAGCCTGACGTTGCTGGCGCTTCTTTAACAGCGACTCTAACCGTGGTTGAAAGGTATCGACTAACTCAGCGAGAAAAGACTGATTCTCGTCGTTGAACAGCGCTTTTGCATCGTCATCAAGGGGTTGACTGAAGTTAAATAGATTGTTCATTTTTGAATCCGTTGTTACTAGTTTGTTAACACGGATTAAGAGTAGATGCTGGTCGCACCATTAGTCTAATTTATGCTGTTAATTGGCAGTATTCAGGAGGGTTATTATGATGGCCTGACGTTTACGTCAGAAACGGCATTGGACCTGACATAAATGTCAGGCTATGTGCACCCTGTAGCCTGATGTTCACATCAGGTGAGATGCCCCACCTGGCATAAATATCAGGCTACATAAGTGTCAGGCATTTAAATTCTAAAACGCTTAACCAATTCATTAAGATCAACGGCCAGGCGCGAGAGTTCGCGGCTCGAGGCATTGGTTTGCTCTGCACCGGAGGCTGTTGAATTAGACAGGTCACGAATGCTGACCAGGTTTTTGTCCACATCGCGCGACACGTTTGCCTGTTCTTCTGCGGCACTGGCTATGGATGTGTTGTGATTGTTTATTTCACTGACAGCAGCGGTAATCAGCTGCAATGCTTCACCGGCTTCACGTGCTACGTCCAGAGTCTTAGTAGCACGCTCTAAGCTCTTATCCATGGTGGCGACAGATCGGTCGCTGGACTCATTAATAGCTTTAACCATGTCTTCAATTTCAACGGTAGACTGCTGTGTCTTGTGAGCTAACGAGCGAACTTCATCCGCAACAACGGCAAACCCGCGACCTGATTCACCAGCACGAGCCGCTTCTATTGCTGCGTTTAGTGCCAGCAGGTTCGTTTGTTCGGCAATACCGCTGATAACTTCAAGCACTTTAGTAATGCTCTTAACTTTTTCCGCAAGCTCGGTCACGTTACCTGAAGAATCTCCAATTTCCTGAGACAACTCTTCAATAGCACGAACCGTTTTACGTACGCGGTCATTACCTTGTTGCGCTTGTTGATTTGCTTCGTCAGAAGCTTCCGAAGCGTTTTGAGCATCCTGAGCAACGGTTTCAACGGCGGTGGTCAGCTCGTTTACGGCCGTTGCTGCCTGTTCTAATTCTTCCGACTGCTGCTGAATAGTCCGGGTAGACTCTTCAGTCACTGAGCTTAGTTCTTCAGAGGTTGACGCTAATTGCTCCGACGATTCCGATATGGTGGTAATAGAATTGCGCAGTTCTTTTTGCGTTCGTTCTAATTGACGAAGTAGCTGTGCAGGCTCGTCGTTGCCGACAATTTCAATACGTTGCGTTAAGTCGCGCTTAGCAATGCTTTCGGCAAAATCAACGGCTGCTCCGATAGGTTTGACAATGCTGCGGGTCAGCATGATCGAGAATAGTATCAGTAACGCAATCGCCGTAATCAGTGCAATAATGACAGAAACATTCGCAGCACTCGCCACATTGTGTGCCTCGATAGACGCTTCATCTATTGACGCCATCTCCCGGGTTAGCAATTCATCAAGCTTATCTGAAATTTTATTGGTTAACGGTAAAATGTTGTTTTCGCGTATAGAGTCAATAGCGTCACTGAGACCTGCATCAACTAATTTATAAAACTGATCATTCAAATCCCAGTATTCTTTATTGAGATTCATGTACTCTTGGAATATTTTTTTTGTTTGAGGATCCCGGATGGTCTTCTCATATTCCTTTTGATTTCGTTTTAGCGCCTCGATGGCTTCCTCGAGGGTTGTCTTGTATCTGTCTAAACGAGTCGGGTCATCTACGTATGCACTAACATTGGCCGAATGAATACGAACTCGGAGAAATTCACGATCTAAGTCATTTACGTTATCAACCGCCGGAATTCGTTCATTATCGATAATACTCAGTTGACCTTCTATTGCCGCCATGCGGTTGAGCGCGAAAACTCCCAGGATAAGTATGAGTACGCCGATGAGTCCAAATGCAACACTGGCACGGGCGCCTATTGAAAGTTGTCTAATCATATTCTAGTCCTTGATTTGCTTAACCCTATTCGTTTTACTTTAGCAGGTGTTAAAATAAGTGATTAGCTTTAGTTATCGGCAGCTAACCCGAAAAACAATAATTTTTTAGTAAACTTTTTAGCCTTTCCTGAGTGGGTTTTATGGTTTCAGCTAATAGATATTCGTCGGGTTGATGTGCCTGGCGTATCGATCCAGGCCCCATAACCAGTGTTTCGCAGCCCAGTTCCTGAAGAAAGGGCGCTTCAGTGCAGTAGTTAACCGCCTGCGCCTGAGTTTTCGAAATTTTCTCGGCTAATTGCACCAATGCGGAGTCGGTACTTTGCTGAAAAGCCGGTATGGGGTGGTGCAGTGAAATGAGCTCAATTGACCCCGGATAGCGAGCCTGAATATTTTCTGTTGCCTGGTGCAGGTGAACGTAAAGCTCATCGACAGACAAGCCCGGCAGCGGCCGAATGTCCAGATGCAGCTCGCAACAACCACAAATGCGGTTGGCGTTGTCGCCGCCGTGAATGTGACCAAAGTTCATGGTGGGGTGTGGCACAGAAAAACTTGAATATGAATATTTATGCTTGAACTCTTCTTTTAATTTCATGAGTGCTGAAATGACTTCGTGCATCAGTTCTATGGCGTTAATACCCAATGCCGGATCTGAGCTGTGGCCGGAGCGTCCGGTAATGCGTATTACTTCGCTCATGTGCCCTTTGTGCGCGTATACCGGGCGCATATCTGTGGGTTCGCCTATTACGCAGTAGTCGGGTTTGAGGTTCGCAAAACGACTGACCTCACGGGCACCATCCATAGTGGTTTCTTCGTCGGCGGTGGCCAGTATCATCACAGGCTTGTTTTGCTGAGCTGCGTCCAGCTCGCTCAGAGCCTGAATAACAAAAGCAAAAAAGCCTTTCATATCAATGCTGCCAAGGCCGTACCAGCGGTTGTCCTGTTCAGTGAGTTTAAAAGGGTCGAAGTTCCAGCGGCTGGCGTCGTAAGGAACGGTGTCAGTATGTCCTGACAGCAGTAAACCGCCACTTCCGTCACCCCGGCGAGCCAGTAAATTGAACTTTCCCGGCTGACTTTGCAGTTCATTGATTTCGCACTCAAAGCCTAATACTTCCAGCCATTCAGCCAGTAAGTTCACAACCTTCTGGTTGCTGTGATCCCACTTAGGGTCAATAGAGCTGATGGAAGGCTGTGCAATGAGTTGCTGATACATTGAGAAGAATGATGGTAAGGCAGGGGTGCTCATGATAGTTAATCCTTAATATAATTATTCACTATTATTGCATAAGTATATTTATTCGGTTATTCTGCATTTTTACTCAGAAACAGCAACAGGTTTTTGTCGCATGCAGTATACAGCAGCGCAGTCTCAGTCAGTCGCAATAATCGGAGCCAGCGGTTACGTCGGCGTCGAACTAACCCGCTTGGTGCAACAACATCCGGCGCTTAGTCTTTTTGGTTGTTATGTCTCTGAGCATAGCAGTGATGCAGGCTCGTTGTTGAGTGATTTACACCCCCAACATGCACATTCAGTGAAACTTCCTTTGCAGGGCTTATCCAGCTATGAAAAAGAGCTCATTAAAAGTTCAGCTGACACTGTGTTCTTGTGTACTGATCATGGCGTGAGTGTGGAGCTGGCGCCTGAGTTTCTGGCTGCCGGTTTGAAAGTCATCGACCTGTCCGGTGGCTTTCGTTTAAACGCAACTGAAGATTACCCTTCATTTTACGGATTTGAGCATCAGCAGGACTCTTGGCTACAACAGGCGGTTTATGGGCTGGCGGAATGGTATCCGCAAGAAATAGCCGCCGCGCAGTTAGTTGCTGTGCCCGGATGTTACCCAACTGCAGCCCTAATGGCGTTGCTTCCGGTAAAGCAAGCCGGTTTACTCAGTGACAATAAAATTATTATTAATGCGGTATCCGGCGTTACCGGTGCTGGTCGCAAAGCCGCGCTGACGAGTCATGGTGCGGAACTCTCTTTGCAAGCGTATGGGTTATTTGAGCATCGCCATACTCCGGAAATTGCTCAACAGTTACAGCACGAAGTTTTATTCACTCCGCATTTAGCGCAGTTTCCGCGCGGTATTCTGGCAACTTTATACGCTGAACTTAATGATGACGTTAGCGACGCTGATCTAGATAGAGCTTATCAATGCTATGCGGAGCAGCCTTTGGTTCGTTTTGAAAAACAAGCGCGGCCAGCCATTAAAAATGTGGTGCAGCAAGCCTTTGTGGATATTGGCTGGCACCGGCAGGGCAACCAGCTTATTGCTTTTTCGGCCATTGATAACTTGCTAAAAGGTGCTGCCAGCCAGGCCATTCAGTGTGTGAACCTGCAGCTTGGCTTAGCACTTGAAGAGGGGTTGATATGAGAGTGATTAAGCTGGGCGGCAGCATACTTGAGCAACCCGAAGAAATGAAAGCGCTGTTTGAGTCTCTGGTCGATACACAAAATAAAACGGTCATTGTGCACGGCGGCGGGGCTTTGGCTCAGCAATGGCTGTCTGCCGCAGGCTTAAAAAGCGAAAAGCATGAAGGGCTCAGAGTCAGTCCTGAACAACACATGCCATACATAGTGGGTGCTTTGGCGGGTTGTGCGAATAAGCAGCTGATGTCTCAGGCAATAGCTACAGGTATAAGGCCCATTGGCTTAACTCTGCATGAGGCTGGTATTTCTTGTCGGCGGCAATCCGCCGAGCTGGGGCAGGTGGGCACTTGTGAGTTATTTGAGTCAGGGTTAATTACTAATCTGCTCAAATGCGGTTACCTGCCATTAATCAGCTCTATTGGCTTCGGCAAAAAAGGTGACTGGTTTAACGTTAACGCCGATGACGCCGCCGTAGCCGTCGCTGCAAACTACGATGCCGATTTATTGCTTTTGACCGACGTTGAAGGCGTGCTCGACAGCGAGGGCAGACTGATAGAGCAGCTGAACACCCGCAGCATTGATGAGCTGACAAAAGCCGGTGTGATTCAGAACGGTATGTTGGTAAAAGTCCGCGGCGCGCTGGAAGCGGCCAGACACTTGCGACGATCTGTGCGAATAGGCAGTTGGAATGCAGTTAATAAACCCGATTCAGGTACACAGATTAGTGAGTAAGTATGATGAAACATTGTTTATCCGGGCTGGAGTTAACTCCGGCTAACACTTTGCAGTTATTGGCTTTAGCGCAAGAGCAAAAAGCACACCCCGAAAAATACCGCCAAACGCTTGCAGGCCGCAGCGTTGTCACTCTGTTTGAAAAGCCGAGTCTGCGTACGCGCCTGTCTTTTGATATTGGTCTGCAAAAATTGGGTGGTCATGCGGTTTATTTGAATGAGCAAGGAAAGGGCATGGGCGTGCGTGAAAGCGTTGCTGATTATGCCCGCAATTTATCCTGCTGGGCCGATGCTATTGTTGCACGGGTTATGTCGCACAACACCTTACAGGAGCTGGCTCAGCACGCCTCAGTACCGGTAGTTAACAGCTTGTGTGACCGGTTCCACCCGTGTCAGGCGTTGGCCGATTTTTTAACGCTGCAGGAGCACTACGGCAAGGTGAAAGGTCTGAAGTTGGTATATCTGGGCGATGGCAACAATGTCTCGCACTCGCTGATGCTGACTGCCGCCGCACTGGGTGCAAGCTGTACTATTATTTGCCCGCCCGGGCATGAACCCGACACCGATCTTGTCAGCAAAGCTAAAAAACAAGCTGAAGAAAGTGGTGCTGACATTGTGGTTACCCACGATATTGCCGCTGTGGCAGGTGCTGATGCGCTCTATACCGACACCTGGGTGTCGATGGGCGATGATAAACCGCTGAGTGAAGTACGCGACACCTTCCAGCCCTACCAAATCAATTCGCAGCTGGTCGAGCACAGCGGTGCCACTTCGGTGTTGCACTGTCAGCCAGCGCATCGGGGCTACGAAATTACCTCCGATGTAATGGACGGCCCGCTGTCGCGCTGTTTTCAGCAGGCTGAGAACCGTCTGTATGCGCAAAATGCCTTATTAACTTTATTATTGAACCCCACGGCAGCCGCACTGCCAGAATTTATGGAGAAAGCCTCATGAGCAATGTAAAAAAAGTGGTACTGGCCTATTCTGGTGGCCTGGATACCTCGGCGATTGTGCCGTGGTTAAAAGAAAACTATGGCTGTGAAGTGGTGGCCTTTGTGGCTGACGTTGGGCAGGGAGCAGAAGAGCTGGAAGGCGTTGAGGAAAAGGCCAAAGCTTCAGGTGCTTCCGAATGTCATGTGGTGGACTTAAAAGACGAATTCGTTAAAAACTATGTGTATCCGACCCTGAAAACCGGCGCAATTTATGAAGGCACTTACTTATTGGGCACCGCTATGGCGCGGCCGATAATTGCCAAAGCTCAGGTTGAAGTGGCGCGTAAAGTCGGTGCTGACGCACTGTCTCACGGTTGTACTGGTAAAGGTAACGATCAGGTGCGGTTTGAGTCTTGTTATGCGGCCTTAGCACCAGACTTACAAGTGATTGCGCCCTGGCGGGAATGGGAGTTAAGCAGCCGGGAGTCTTTGCTGGATTATCTGGCGGAACGTAATATTCCCTGTTCAGCTTCAGCGACCAAAATCTACAGCCGCGACGCTAACGCCTGGCATATTTCGCACGAAGGTGGCGAACTTGAAGACCCCTGGTGCGAGCCTACCGAGAAGGTCTGGACTATGACGGCATCGCCGGAGCAGGCACCGGACAAACCCGAATACCTTTCTGTTACGGTGGAAAACGGTGAAATCGTGGCGGTGAATAACCAGGCGCTGTCGCCTTTTGAAAGCTTGAGTGTTTTAAATGACGTTGCTGCTAAGCACGGTGTTGGCCGCGTGGATATTGTGGAGAACCGTCTGGTGGGAATGAAAAGCCGCGGTTGTTATGAAACCCCGGGCGGTACCGTGATGATGGCAGCGTTGCAGGCTATTGATGAACTGGTGCTGGACAAAGTCAGTCGTAGCTGGAAAACTCAGTTGAGCGAGCAGTTTGCGCAATTATTGTACGATGGTCGCTGGTTTACCCCTTTGCAGCAATCGGTTATGTCTGCGGCACAGTCGTTATGCGCAACAGCCAGTGGAGAGGTGGTTCTGAAGCTTTATAAAGGCTCGGTAACCGCGGTACAGAAACGTTCGCCGCACAGCTTGTACAGTGAGGATTTTGCTACCTTTGGTGCCGATGAGGTTTACAACCAGGCACACGCCGAAGGCTTTATCCGGCTGTTCTCTCTTCCGAGCCGGATTGCGGCGCTGCAAAAACAACAAAAGGGATAGGTTATGGCGTTATGGGGCGGACGTTTTGCGGCAGGGCCCGATGCCGCGTTTCAGCAGTTTAATGACTCGTTACCCTTTGACTATGTGCTGGCGGAGCAGGATATTACCGGCTCTAAAGCCTGGGCCAACGCCCTGCAAAAAGTTGGGGTGCTCAGTGCTGAAGAGTGCGAACAGTTACAACAGGCACTTGACGAACTTTTAGGTGAAGTGCGTTCTGACCCTGCGGCTGTTGCTGTCGGCGGTGATGAAGACATTCACTCGTTTGTTGAGGCGGCACTGATAGCCAAGGTCGGTGACTTAGCCAAAAAACTCCATACCGGGCGTAGCCGTAACGATCAGGTCGCGACCGACTTGCGATTATGGTGTCGTCAGCAGTCAGAAGTTTTGCAACAGGCGTTGCAGCAAACCCAGCAGGCATTGCTGGGTTTAGCTGAGCGCGAACAGGGCACGGTTATACCCGGCTATACCCACTTGCAACGAGCCCAGCCGGTATTGCTGGCGCATTGGTGTTTAGCTTATGTAGAAATGCTGCAGCGCGACAGCGAACGTTTAGAGGATGCCGTAACGCGCCTGAATAAAAGTCCGCTGGGTTGCGGGGCTTTGGCGGGAACGGCGTATCCGGTGGACCGTGAAGCCATTGCCAGCGAGCTGGGCTTTAGCCAGGCGACGCGCAACAGTCTAGATTCCGTTTCCGACCGTGACTTTGTGGTGGAACTTTTGAGCACGGCATCGTTATCTATGCTGCATTTGTCGCGTCTGGCGGAAGATCTCATCTTCTATAATTCCGGCGAGGCTGGCTTTATTGAGCTGGCAGACAATGTGACCTCGGGTTCTTCGTTAATGCCGCAAAAGAAAAACCCCGATGCGCTGGAACTGGTACGTGGCAAAAGCGGCCGCGTGGTGGGCTCGCTAACTGGGTTGATGATGACCTTAAAGTCTCTGCCGCTGGCTTACAACAAAGACATGCAGGAAGACAAAGAAGGTTTATTTGACGCCTTTACCACCTGGCAGGCCTCGCTGGCTATGGTGACTTCCAGTCTGCATGGGTTAACCGTGAACCATGATGTTTGCCGTAAAGCAGCGCAGGGCGGTTATGCGAATGCTACCGAGCTTGCGGACTATCTGGTGTCCAAAGGCGTTCCTTTCCGTCAGGCACACCATAATGTGGGCGAGTTAGTGCAGCAGGCTATTCAGGCTCAAAAACCGCTGGAAGATATGCCGCTGGAGGCGTTTCAGGCGGTTGTTCCGGTTATTGAGCAGGATGTTTATGAGTGGCTGACGCTGGATGCCTTACTGGAAAAGCGCTGTGCACTGGGCGGTACCTCACCGCAGCGCGTAAACGAAGCATTAAAGAGCGCTCAACAGCAGCAGAAAATTCGCATTAGGGATGCTAACCTCGGTGACATTGGAGCAATTCTGGATTTAGTTCAGCACTGGGCCGGAGCAGGGGAAAACTTACCGCGGGCCAAGGACGACATCGTACATTCAATTAATGAGTTTGCGGTGACCGAAGTGGACGGCAAAGTGATGGGTTGTGCGTCGCTTTACATCTATACCACTGGCCTTGCCGAAATCCGCTCGCTGGGTGTCCATCCGCATACGGAAGTTCGCGGGCAGGGTCGCATGCTGGTGTCTTATTTATTGAAAAAGGCGCGGTTACTGCAATTGAACCGGGTCATTGTGCTGACCCGGGTACCGGACTTTTTTGAGCAGCAAGGTTTTAGTCATTGTTCTAAAGACAGCTTGCCGGAAAAAGTCATGAAGGACTGCGAATTATGCCCAAGGCTGGCCAACTGCGATGAGCTGGCCATGGACTTTCACCTTCAACCACCGGACGAACGGCTAATCTTTAGTACAGCGTTGTGATCCAGCGTTCTTCGTTAATAAAGGACCAGCTCCAGCCGTCCCATTTATCGCTAAGACCCTTGGTTTTTGCTTCATCAAGGGTCATTCCCTGTTGTTTCATGGTATCAACTTCGGCTTTGGTCTCTTTAAGCATGGTTAGAAAGCCCTGGTAATCTTGTTTGTTAGCTAACG
This sequence comes from Idiomarina sp. ST20R2A10, assembly GCF_051842345.1. Classification (NCBI taxonomy): domain Bacteria; kingdom Pseudomonadati; phylum Pseudomonadota; class Gammaproteobacteria; order Alteromonadales; family Idiomarinaceae; genus Idiomarina; species Idiomarina sp. ST20R2A10. Next base: position 98,031 of record NZ_JBNIEY010000006.1, read on the forward strand.
GACCGTGGCCCGGAATGATCACCGTGTCGTCATTAATGCGACTTAATAACTCTTCAACGTTGGCAATGTAGCCGTCAACGTCACCACCGCTCTTCAGGTCAATAAAAGGGAAGCGTTCATTAAAAAATAAGTCACCGGGGTGCAGAACATTAGCGTCTTCAAACCATACTGCGCTGTCACCGTCGGTGTGGCCTGCAGGCAAATAAAACACACGAACGGTGTCATTGTTTAAGTGGAAGGTAAGGGTTGAATCAAAGGTAATGGCTGGAAGGCCGGCTGCGTTGAAATCGCTATCCTGACTCAAGCGTTCTCGCACATGGTCATGAGCATAAATAGTTGAGTTCTGATTATTGGCAAACCAACTATTAGAACCTACATGGTCGCCGTGGAAGTGAGTGTTCAGAATATAACGAACCTCTTCACCACTCAGCTCCTTAATTTTGGCGGCAATTTTTTCTGCTACCTGAGTGTATTGATCATCAACCAGGAATACGCCGTCATCGCCGGATGACATCAGCATGTTGCCGCCAGCGCCTGTGAGCATATAAATATTATCGGCGACTTCGTTGTGCTCGACGATAACCTCTTCGGATTGATAGGCCGCTGCTGGTAAAGCAAGTACAGACAAAGTCGTCAGTACACAACTGAGTAATAATTTACGCATGGGGTTTCCTTTTTGGTTTTTCATTATTGATATAGGTTACTTATTCAACAAGCGCAAAGATCAAAACTAAATAGCTAGGTTACGAAATGGTGAATATTTTGTGACACTTTTATGTTGTCACAATCTTGTCATGCAAGCGTCTTAGTCTTCTTCCGACTTAAATCATAACTGGATAAAATCCAAGTCGGGAGAACCCAATGAAATTTAATACCTTATTCAAAATCTCTGCAGTAACGACAGCTTTATTTTTGGCCGGTTGCGGCGGCGACATTAATGTTACACCAACGGTCAATAATGGCGGCGGTGCTGACGGTGGCACTGGTGGTGACGGTGGTAACGCTGTTGCCTGCGCAAGCTACGGTGATGTGGAAGGTACCTACGACGGTCAAGACTGTACCTATGATGAAAACTTCGCCAGTGCGACCATCGAAATTGATGAAGATATTACTTTTGAAGAATTGCCTGACGGCGGTGTGCACGTATTTGAAGGCGCGCTGCAAATTGGTGTCGATTGCGACACGACGACAAGTTGTGAAATTAACCAGAATGGCCCGGTTATGACCGTTGAGCCAGGTGCTACATTGGCCTTTACCTCTGGTGAAGCCATTATTCAGGTTGCTCGCGGCGCGCAGCTAAATGCTGTTGGTACTTTCGACAAGCCAATTACATTTACCTCAGCTAACGCATTTGACCGTCTGAACGTATCTGGCGACGCGCCACGTTATGCAGACTGGGGCGGTATCATCATCAACGGTAACGGCATTACCAACCAGTGTACTGATGCACAGCGCGATGGTGGTACTTGTAACGTAGAGTCTGAAGGTATTGTGAGTTATTACGGCGGTAATGATAACACTGACGACAGTGGTTCAATTAAATATGCAAAAATTTGGTACGCCGGTTCAGGCCCTCGTGATGGTGGCCCCGGAGATGATTTAAACTCTTTAACTCTGAATGCTGTCGGTTCTGGTTCATCTTATGAGTTTATTCACATTCATCAGGGTTTCGATGACGGTATTGAGTTCTTCGGAGGGAAAGCGGATGTTAAAAACGTGGTTTTCACCGATACTCAGGATGACTCAATGGACATCGATGCTGGTTGGCAAGGCCGTGCACAGTTCCTGTTTATTAAACACGGTACAGTGACGGTAGATGGCAATACTAACTACATGGGTAACGGCGGATTTGAAGCCGACGGTGAGAAAAATAACGGTCCAGACTACAGCCAGGCACCAACATCAGCGCCGACCATTGCTAACGTAACTATTATCACCACTGATGGTAAATCTGTACGTGATAACGATCCATCTATTGCCACTAAGTTTGATGATAACTTCCAGGGTCAAATGTATAACGTCCTGAAAGTTAAAGAGAATGGTACTGCTGACGACGGTTGTATCTTCTTTACTTCAGACGGTGAAGCGGGCGTAGATAACGGCGAGCTGGACTTCTACAGCTCAGTTTTAGCCTGTACTAACAACTTCGTAAATACCGGTGATAACACTTTCGCCGATGGTGAAACCTACTCAGCCTGGTACCCGAACGGCGGTGTAAACGAAATTCTTGATGGTTCGGCTACTGTTCTGAATGATGACGGTATCTCTACGGATATGACTTCTTCTATCACTATCGCGGCGAATGACTTAACAGCATTGAACGATGACTTCTTTACTCCGGTTGACTTCATCGGCGCACTGTCTGACGACGATACAAGTTCTGAGTGGTACCAGTGGGTTGAAACTGCTGTAGCTGCTGCTGAAACGGACTAATTTGAGTTGGAATGCGAATGAATAGGCGCAACGGTGTTGCGCCTATTTTCCGATTTTATTGCAGGAGTTGGTTATGAAAAATCAATACAAACTCAAACCTGTTGCTTTAGCGGTTGGACTGGGGTTGTTTGCCTCTGCGCCGGCAGCTTTGGCTCAGCAAGCCGATGAAGCAGACGTTGAACGCGAATCGACGATTGAAGAAGTGGTTACCACCGGCAGTCGTTTGCAGGGTAGTGCCGCGGCTGTTGTTCAGGAACGTAAAAATCAGGCTTTTGTGGCTGATATTCTGGGTGCCGAGCAGTTGTCCCGCTCTGGCGACAGCGACGCGGCCTCGGCTTTACGCCGGGTGACCGGTTTAACCCTGGTCGATGGTAAATTTATTTATGTGCGCGGTTTAGGCGAGCGTTATTCAAGTGCCCGTATTAATGGTGCCAGCATTCCCAGCCCGGATTTAACCCGTAACGTCATTCCTTTGGATATTATCCCATCAACTATTATTGAAAGCATGGCAGTGCAAAAGGTGTTTTCACCTTCAATGCCGGCGGCTTTTGGTGGCGGTAATATTGATATTCGTACGCGTTCTTTGCCTGACGACTTTGTTTTTAGTCTTGAAGCGGGTGTTGGCATGAATAGCAACGCAGACGAAGGTTATACCTATAACCGGGACGACAGCGGTATTCCGGCAGGCATAAAAGACGCAATTGGCCGCTACCAGGGTGACTTTAGTCTACGTAATATTGTTAATACCGACGGTCTGACCGGTTCTGGAAATAGTGCGGGTAATCAGGCTCGGGCAATAAATGCGTCGCTGGCTAAACAGTTACCACGAGACATGGTGCTGAAGAAAGAATCTTTAGACCCTAACATGGACTTTAAAGCCACCTTAGGTAATAGCTTTGACGAGTCATTTTTCGGTGGAACTATAGGCGTGTTAGCCGCGGCTTCCTACGATAATGACTGGGATGTTTCTGAGCGCAAAAATGCGGTTATCAGTAACAACGCAACAGCTGATTGCTCAACTTCTCTGGCGACGGTCGAAGACATCTCTAAGTCTTGTTACAACACCTTTGAAGAAACCACAGTAACGACAGAAACGGAACGTCTGAACGGCTTTTTCACTGCGGGTTATGAATTAGATACACACAGTGTCAGTTATACCAAAATTTATCTTGAAGACTCGGAAGATGAATCGGAGTTTGGTATCAAGCAAAGCCCGAACGGTAGTAACCTGAAAACTATAGTTGGAACCGGTATCGCTAACCGCGAGCACGAATTCAAATACGAAGAGCGTGTCTTAAACGTTGATCAGTTCCGCGGCCAACATACTCTTATGGACTATTGGGGCATTGGTTTCGACTGGCAGTATACGGAATCAAAAGCGGAAACGGATATCCCTACCGAAGTTTCGTATCGTTTTGACGATATTTATGACACCGAGGGTAACTTCTCTGAAACTCGCGTAACGGGCGATGACAACCGTGCTATTTTCCAGTTTGTTGATATGGAAGATAACGTTAAGTCTTACGGCGGTAACCTGTCATTACCACTTGCATTTTCTGGAATAGAGCTTGAGCTAAAAGCAGGCTATGACTTTGTTGATAAAGCGCGTTATTACAGTACCAGTCGCTTTAGTCTGGACAATGCATCGGGTTCGCGTTTGTCAGTGCTGGACGACTTAGATGACGTGTTAGGTGTCACGGGTTATTTGACGGATGATGTTATTGATGACAACGATTTCCGTATTTCTTTCCGTGAACCCGGTGCGCCAAATGCGGATGACTATCTGGCCGCTCAGAAAATTGATGCATATTATGGTGAGTTCGACGCGATATTTGACAACACATGGCGTGTAAGCGGTGGTGTTCGTTATGAAGACTTTAAACAGGTCTCTCTGGCAACATCGAGCTTAATTTTTAGTGAGAAGGATTTAAATAACTACTTTAACCCTGAACGGGTGCTTGAAGGTACCATTTCTGAAGATGACGTTTACACAGCTTTATCGTTGACTTATATGGCCAGCGACAATTATCAGTTGCGTTTTGGTTACGGCGAAACTGTTGTTCGTCCAGATTTGCGTGAAACTGTGCCGGTGGCTTACTACGATCCGGTAACTGATATTCGTACTTTCGGAACGGCAGGCTTGGAAAGCAGCGACTTGCGTAACTACGATGCGCGTTTTGAATATTATGCGGATAACGGTGACAACTACACTATTGCAGCTTTCTATAAGGACATAGAAAACCCCATTGAGTCAGTACTTCAGGTGGGCGATGAAGATTACACCTTAAGTTACGTTAATGGTGAGTCAGCTGAAGTCTATGGTGTTGAGTTTGAATGGCTACACGACTTAGGTTATCTGGCGAACGGTTTCTTTACCTCTGGTAACTTAACCTGGAGTGACTCTGAAGCCTCGATTGATCCGGCATTAGCGGGTAACTTAACCAACCGGACTAAGCGTATGACTGGACACTCTGAGTACGTTGCCAACTTCCAGTTGAACTACGACTCAGCTAACGGTGAACATGCTACTTCGTTGGTCTATAACGTATTTGGTGAGCGTATCTTAGCGGCTGGTATTGGTGGACGTGAGGACGCTTATGAGCAACCCTTCCATTCACTGGACTTGGTTTATAACTATTATCCGAGCTTTAATTCTAAAATCGGCTTAAAAGTTAAGAACCTGCTGGGCGAAGATCAGGAAGTGACTCAGTCGGATATTCTGGTTCGTAGTAAAGAAGTTGGAACCGTCGTTAGCTTGAGTTACAGCTACGAGTTCTAAGTAGTCCGATGTTTACATCAGGTGAAATGCTTGAAGTCATTATCTGATGTTGAGCATTCGGCTACGGAGAGGAATAGTGGTAGAGGGCGCGCCTGACGGTTGCAGTGGACTATTGAGGAGGTGTGCAGCGCCATGGATGGCGCTGCACAAGCCCTACAGGGATGTATTTACGGGCGTCCTCCTCAATAGTCCCTGCGGCCCCAGCGCCCGCTACATTCACCTCACCTGAGGTGAACCTCAGGCTACGTCATCTTTATCTCTAGCGGCTTTAACGTATCTAAATGCACGTCGCGTTGAGGGAAGGCGATAACAATATCGTTCTCGGCGAAAAGCTTATCCAGCTTAAAACGAATATCAGACTGTACCCGGCGAATATCCATAGGGGCTTCTACCTCGGTCCAGAACAGTAAGTTGAAGGTTAAACTGTTATCACCAAAGTCGTCGAAGAAAACCTCAAAAGGTAAGCGTTGAACAATTTTCTCGTGTTGGCTGGCGGCTTCCATCATCAATTCGCGGACTCTGTCTATCGGCGAGCCATAAGCAACGCCCACGGTGACTGTGCTGCGTATTTCAGTGGATATCAGCGTCCAGTTCACTACGCGCTGTTCCAGAAAGTAGCTGTTTGGTACCAGCACATGCACACCGTCGAAACGTTTGATGCGAACGCAGCGGTTACCAATTTCTTCAATACGACCGCGTTCGTTCTCCAGCTCTACAATGTCACCGATGCGAATGGGGCGTTCGGCAATTAATATCATGCCGGAAATTAGGTTGTTGAGCAGGTTCTGGGCACCAAAACCGACACCAATAGCTAATGCACCACCCAGGACCGCGAATATGGTAATAGGGATGCCAGCGACCGGTAGGGCAATAAGCACAATAAGTACATAGGCCAGAAACGAGAATAGCTTACGAAAGGCGTAAATGGTGTTCTGAGAGGCATGGCCGGATTTTAAGGCGCGTTTGACCAGGCTGGAACCTATCCAGCGTATGACAATGACGCCGACAATAATCAGCGTAATAGCGATAATTACCTGACTGAGATATATCTGCGCATCTCCGGTTTTCCACAACTCGACATTCCAGATTCTATTTAAACCTGAAGAGATGTCTGTCCAGGACATTTGCATAATCTATTTACCTATTATAATGAATCTTTCTTTGTAATTTACGCGAAAAACACGTACATTGCGCGCTCAATTTTTACCCTATGATCCTGGATGTTGACTACGTGATTTCTGCTGCAAATATCACCATGCAATTTGGTGCAAAGCCTCTTTTTGAAAATATTTCTGTTAAATTCGGCAACGGTAACCGCTATGGCCTGATAGGCGCTAATGGCTGCGGTAAGTCGACCTTTATGCGTATATTAAGTGGTGAGCAGGAGCCTTCGTCTGGCAATGTGTCGCTCGAACCTAATATTCGCATCGGTAAGTTGCGTCAGGATCAATTTGCTTACGAAGACTACAGTGTCGTTGATGCCGTTATTATGGGTCACGAGGAGCTGTGGGCGGTAAAAGAAGAGCGGGACCGCATTTACAGCAGTGGCGAAATGAGCGAAGAAGACGGCATGCGCGTGGCCGATCTGGAAACCGAATTTGCTGAAATGGACGGTTATACCGCTGAATCCCGTGCCGGTGAATTGCTGTTGGGTCTGGGTATACCAGTAGAGCAACACTTTGGCTTAATGTCTGCGCTGGCGCCGGGTGTAAAAATTCGGGTGTTACTGGCGCAGGTACTGTTTTCTGAGCCGGATATTATGTTGCTGGACGAACCGACCAACAACCTGGACATTAACACCATTCGCTGGCTGGAAGGCGTATTAGCCGAAAAGCAAAGCACCATGATTATTATTTCGCACGACCGTCACTTTTTGAACACGGTTTGTACGCACATGGCAGACATTGACTACGGTGAGCTGCGTGTGTATCCGGGCAACTACGACGAATACATGTTTGCCGCCACTCAGGCGCGTGAACAGTTAATGAGCGATAACGCCAAGAAAAAAGAGAAAATTGCCGAGCTGCAGAGCTTTGTCAGCCGTTTCTCGGCGAATGCGTCCAAAGCCAAGCAGGCAACTTCGCGTCAAAAGCAAATGGAAAAGATTCAGCTGGACGAGGTTAAAGCGTCCAGTCGGGTTAATCCGTACATTCGTTTTACCCAGGAAAAGAAACTCTACCGGTTAGCGCTTGAAACCGAGAACGTGCGTAAGAGCTTCGAAGACGAAGCGGTCTTAAAAGGCCTGAGTACCTCGATAGAAGTGGGTGAAAAAGTCGCTATTATTGGTGCCAACGGTATTGGTAAAACGACCTTGCTGAAATGTTTGATGGGCGAGTACACTCCGGACTCAGGCAGCATCAAATGGTCTGAAAATGCGGCGATAGGTTACTACGCGCAGGATCACGCCCACTGGTTTAAACAGGATATGACCGTTTACGAGTGGATGTATCAGTGGAAAAAACCGGGTGACGACGAGCAGGCTATTCGGGGTGTGTTGGGCCGTATGCTGTTCTCTTCTGATGACATTCAAAAGCCGGTATCGATTTTGTCTGGTGGTGAAAAAGGCCGGATGATTTTCGGTAAACTGATTTTGCAGCGCCCGAACATTCTGGTGATGGACGAACCGACTAACCACCTGGATATGGAGTCAATAGAGTCGCTGAACCTGGCACTGGAGCAGTTTGAAGGCACTTTGTTGTTTGTCAGCCATGACCGCGAGTTCGTCTCGACTCTGGCTACTCGTATTATCGAAATTACCGACAAAGGCTTACGTGACTTTGCCGGCAGTTACGATGAATATCTGGCGCAGTTGGCTGCGGCTTAACGCTGCACCATTTTCTGGGCGCTCTTGACCAGTTCGTCAGGATCGCCCATTCGCTCCGGCTTTGTTACGCCGCGTTGGCAGGCTGGGCGCTCACTGATGGTGTTCATCCAGCGCTTCAGGTTTTCTAAGCCATCAAGGCTAACACCAGACCAGTCGTGGGTACGCACCCAACACCAGTTGGCAATATCCGCTAACGAGAAGTTATCACCCGCTAAGTATTCAGACTCGCCTAACCGTGTGTTCAGCACTTCAAACAGCCGACGGCTTTCATTCTGATAGCGCTCAATGGCTGAGGGCAGCTTCTCCGGGAAATACCGATAGAAGACATTAGCTTGTCCCATCATAGGACCAATGCCACCCATCTGAAACATCAGCCACTGGATCATACGTGAACGTTCTTTCGGGTCTTTAGGATTAAGCTTGTCGTAGGTTTCAGCCAGATACAGCATAATGGCACCGGACTCAAACACCGCGAAATCATCGTTATTTTTATCGACAATCACCGGAATACGGCCGTTAGGGTTCATTTTCAGAAACTCTGGGCGTTTTTGCTCATTTTCCTGCAACTGCACATGGTGCAGTTTATAGTCCAGCCCCATTTCTTCTAGTGTGACCGTGGCTTTATAACCATTGGGGGTTGCTGAGGTGTAGAGTTCAATCATGTTTATTCCTTAAACCTCTGATGAGTCGCGCTGTTTCATACGCTCGTACCAGGCTTTTAGATTAGGCCAGCGGTCATCGACACGCAGCTGAATCACCTTGGCAAAATCGACCGTACAGAAAGCATTAATATCGGCGGCCGTGAAACGTTCAAGTGCAACAAACTGGTGGTCGGCTAAGTGTTTTTCCAGAAAGTCGAAAAAGGTCAGGGTTGCTGCGTGATTCGCCTCACCCCACTCTTTAATCGGTGTCATCCGGTGTTTGAAGTAGTCGGTAGTGTGCTGAAAACACATACCAATTGGAGTAAATAAATAGAAGTCTATCCAGCGCGTCCACTGTTCGACAATGGCTTGCTCTTCGGCGGTAGTGCCTAATAAGGCTTCAGAGTTCGGGTAGGCGGCTTCAAAGTATCGACAAATAGCCATGGTTTCGCCAATACAGGTACCGTTATCCAGTTCCAGCACCGGCACTTTCTTCATCGGGTTTTTGCGTTCAAATTCTGGTGTTAAGTTTTCACCTTTTGCCAGGTCAATTTCAATGCATTCGACCTTATTCAGTAATCCTTTTTCCGCAAGGAACATCCGCACCCGCCGAGGGTTGGGTGCTTTTGCCATTTCATAGAGTTTCATGGAGCTAACTCCCTGTTACATTAAGTGTTAGCTTCAATTTACTCTGACTTCACCGAGATTGAAAGGTGCCCTTTAAGCTATTAGCAAAGGCTACAAACTTCTCTTTTATGGTGCGTTTGACTTTCACTTCAACTGAGCCAAGCAACTGGAAGCCTTCAATTCGTATATGCGGAGCTTGTTTCAGGTTGCCCATTGAGGGCGCTTTATTTTCGGTGGAGCCAAGAACACTAAAGACGTTGGTGCTAATGGTAATTTCTTCAGGGACAAAAACTTCAAGACTTGAAAGCCCGCCAATAATTTTGATAGTGACGTCCGGGTGTTGAAAAACGGCATCGGTAAAGTCCAGTTCTACAGAGCCTAGCAGAGAGTAGATGGTGATTTCACGCGGCACTGTCCACACGCCACAGCGCTCATTAGAAGACAGTATGGATATCACCTTTTCGGTTGGTTGAATGCGTCCTTCGCCATAATGTGGTGAGAATTTCTGCTCTTTCATGCTGTCGTATGAGGTGTCGGGCTTCAGCTCCAGGTCTTCTACCAAATCGGAAAGCTGGCTATGTTCAGTTGCATCCATGGCTTGATCAAGCCGGCGTTCAAAAGCTTCTTCAGATAATTCACCGTGGCCGTAGTTCATTACCAACTGGTCAATCGTCTCTTCGCGGACTTTTTCCATTGGACGGTCTTCAAATTTTACACTCATGATGTTTCCTTGTTGTTCTTATCTTCTTATTATGGACAACAAGGCAATTCTTAGGCCAGAAATAATTTATATATTAATCAATACCTTACAGTTTCTGTAAAATCTATTTTTGTTCCTGTAACTAAATATTGGGAAAAACGACCAATTCATACCAGATCAGTTGATCTTCTGCGAGTTATTAACTTAACTAAAACTTCAGAATAATCAGGTTACTTCAAACGGATACGGCCATGAGTAAACTACCTTTCGTTGTTGATGCCCATACCCACCTTTTTAACGCTCGTTATGTGCCTTTGCAGGGGATTCTCGAAAGTTGGGGAATTTGGAAAATACCGGCAAAGTTAATTAGCAAACTGGCCTATTCCTTAACCGCCAGTTCCACGCTAAAAGAGCGGCTGGAATCGTTTTCAGTGGCGTCGAAGAAAGGCGCGACTGAAAAAATCTGCAATGAGTTTGCCCATCTGGTTTGTATTGAGATAGAGCACTATTTACTGGAAGAAGGCAATAGCGACCCGGAGTTAGCCGAAGCCTATCAGGAGCAATTCATTAACAGCGAGCTGTACTCGGTTCTGAAAGAAATACACCAGTATTACGGTGACAGTGAATCAGCTCAGGAACTTGAGTTAGATTACATAAAAACGAAATGGACTTTCAAAGCAGAGACTCAGGTTCAGGATAAAATATCGGGCTGGTTCTCTGGCATTCACAAAATGATTGAACGAATGCTGCGTAAGTCACTGGAGTTTCTGGAAGACGCTGCGGACAAAATAGATTTTGTCCTGAATATGCTTCGCAGTGAAGTCGGGATACTTAAGCGGTTAAAAGGCTATTACGACAACTTCTCGGAACGTTATGTGCTTTTTCATTACATGATGGATATGGCTTATCCGTTCGACGATAACCCCAAGTACGATTTTTATGATCAGCAGTTAGAACGCATGACAGCGTTAGAGAATTTTTCGGATGGAATAGTCCTTGGCTTCTCCGCTTTTGACCCCTTACGTTTTGTCTCTCAATCTCCCTCTGACCGCGTGCTTCATGATGCTATAGAAAGATCACTAGAACATGGCAAGGCAGGGTTCAAGTTTTATCCTCCTATGGGTTACAAGCCTGCAGGCAACGAACCTAACGTAGAACGAGTTGTCGATTACTTTCTGGATTTTTGTGTGGAGTACTCCATTCCGGTTTTCACTCACTGCACTCCGGAAGGCTTTCAAGCCTATAAAGGCTCGGGCTTGAATTCAGACCCGGATTATTGGGAACAGGCGCTGACAAAGAATAAGCAGAGAGAAACCATGAGATTATGCTTTGGCCATGCCGGTGGCGGAAAGCGGAAAATGAACGGTCGCTGGGTTAAGGGGTGGCTGTCGGATACGGAAGATGAATGGAATGACCTGAATAACTACGCTCGTAAAGTTGTTGAGCTGTGTCGGCGCTACCAGCATGTCTATTGTGATTTGTCCTACTTGCACGAAATTGTCGGTAGCGAAAAGGCGCAGGCAAGCCTGGCTAAACGACTTGAGATAGAGCTAACGCGTGAACCGACTACCGACAAACCTTTTAAACTGGCCGATAAAATGATGTACGGTAGCGACTGGCATATGGTGTCTATGGTTAATGATATTGAAAGGTACTTCGGGCAGATAAAAGCGATTTTTGAAATGCAAAAAATGCAGCTTTTTGCCGATAGGTTTTATTTCAAAAATGCGCTTAAGTACGTTGATTTAGAGGCTTACATTGCACGTGCGGAGAATGTCTTTAGTCAGGATTACATTGCACGGCTTAAAGAGATTAGAACGCACTTGATGTAGCCTGACGCTAATGCGTCAGGTGAGATAGTTAATTAGCTATAGAAAGTCTATGAGAAAAGACGTGATTACTAGGCGAACTGAGCTAACAGGTAACCGGTAATGAACAGACTCACAAAAAGCAGGGCGGCGAGTGCAAATGCTTTTGCGCCGCCTTGTTTGATGACGCTGATGTGTGTGAGCATGCCTAAAGCGGTCATTGCAATACACAGTAAATAAGTGGCAGCTGCTGTGAATGCTGTCGTCACGTCGTCCGGTATCCAGTTCAGTGAGTTGATGATAATAGCGCCAATGAATAGAAAAGCGAACCAAGGAACGGAGACTTTATTATCACCACTTTCTTTGTCTGAACCTTTTGACTTTTGTCTCATCCATACTGCAAATGTTAATAACACAGGTACTAATAAAACCACTCTAAGCATTTTTTCCAATACCGCCATGTGTGCCGCGTTTGAGCTAACTGAGTCGCCGGCGACAACTACTTGTGCAACTTCATGGACGGAAACGCCCACCCATAAGCCATACTGGGCCTCGTTGATATCGAAAAATTGAAACACTAATGGCATAAGCAGCATAGAAAGCGTGCCAAATACAACTACGGTGCTGATAGCGGTTATTACTTTGTGAGGTTTGGCTTTAATGATTGGTTCCATCGCAGCAACGGCTGCTGCACCGCAAATAGCGCTGCCCACGGCAACTAAAATCGCTTGCTCTTTATCAAGCTTAAACAGCTTGGTTCCGGCCCAAATACCGACAAACAGAATAACTGATACCATGGTAACCGCGCTGAATAGACCGTAAATACCAACCTGAGATAAGGCTTGTAAAGTAATATTGAAACCGTATAAGACAATGGCAACTCGTAATATTGATCCTTTAGCGATATTTAATCCAGGAGCGAGCGGTTCTTTGCAACGTGCCGGTAATATATGGCTGACCAGAATCCCAACGCCAATGCTGATTAATAGCGGAGAAACAGACTGAATAGCTGGAAGCCATAGATGGAGCTCCACAACACCTATTGCTAATACAACCGCTGCAATGAGCCCTACGATAGGATGGTTCATGGTTATGCCTTGTATTGATTCTTGTATTTAGGCTGGAGTATAGTGCAATCAATATTAATTAAAATTTAATAAAACTTTATAAAGTTAAAATATATTTATGATTAATTTGCGCCAACTTCAAGTGTTTAAAACCATTGCGGAAACCAGCGGTTTCACTGCGGCCAGTGTGCAGCTAAATATGACCACATCTGCGGTATCTATTAACCTAAAGGATATTGAACAGCAGCTGGGCACTCGGTTGGTGATGCGGGAAAGAGGACGAAAGCATCGTTCACACAAGGTTGAACTCACTGTTGCTGGTATGTGGCTGTACGAGCGAGCCCAAAAAATGCTATCGCTTAGTGACAGCACCGAACGATACTTTGAACAGTTACACAGTAATCGACGGGAAACGTTAAACATAGGTGCCAGTCAGACTGTCGGTAATTATTGGTTGCCGGCTTATATCAATGTGCTAAAACAACAACGTTCCGAGCTCAAAATTAATGTTTATATTGGTAATACCGATGAAATACTCAGCCGAGTTGAGTCGTTTCAGGACGAGATAGGGCTGGTTGAAGGTCCAAGTTCACGCGACGACTTACTCACTAAGCCGTTTAAGGAAGACAGCATGACGCTAGTTGCGCCGCCCGATGACAATGGTAAAGCGTTGGAAGTACAGCCTTGGCTTATTCGGGAAAAAGGCTCTGCCACTCGCCGGCTTACTGAAAAACTTTGGGCTAAGCTTGGCATTAAGCCAGCGAACGTTATTGAATTGAATACCAATGAAAGCATTATTCATTCGGTGGCATCAGGTATTGGAGTTGCCTACGTTCCTAGTATCACAACACCACTTATGTTGGAAGCTGGGTTAGTTAGAGCTTTGCCGACAGAAGGCACGCATCATCGCACCTTATATTATGTGACTCATCGAGACTTGTCCTTTTCAATGGCGTGGATAGAGCGGGTCATAGCTGAGAAAGCCTTATAAGTCATTTATTCCTGGACGAATATTCCGGGAGCTTGCTTTAAATTTTTAACGGGCTATGATGGATTCAGTTGTTAAGAGGACATCATGTTTAAGTCTAACTATTCAATACAGAGCACCGCTCTCACCTTTCCAAATTAAGCCGGACGCGCCTTAAGCGTCCGGCAAGTCTGTCTGTTATTCCCTTTAAATAATTTATGTTCAGTTCGGTTGGAGATAAAGCCGTGCTTAAGCGTGCATTCAGGTTTTGTAAAACCTCGGTTTGTCCGTCAAACCCAATTTTTCAGGAAGCGGGGCAGCAAATGCTGATTGATCCCGTGGAGCTTAGTATTTTACTGAATAGGCTTGAATTCAGTGAGTCAAAAGAAGCGTTAATTGAAAAACGAATTCGAGTTGGAGCATCCGTTGTTCTGCGTAATGTGAAAACAATGGAGCAGGTAAAGGTTAGGTTGGTTCCACCAGAGCTGGCGGATACCGACAACTATCTAGTGTCTTTTATTTCTCCCTTAGGCTCGACGTTGCTTGGGCTTCGCGTAGGCGATATTGCAACAGTTATCGTTAAAGATATATCAATAAAGTGGGAAGTCCTGACGGTAAATCAAAATCGTCCCGCATCTGATAATGCTTAGAAATGAATTTAACGGAGGGTAGTGCCTTGGAGTAACTTAGTTGTGCAAAGTGCGGATTAATTTAAACATTTGAACAGATAAGGTGAATCCAATGAGTAAAGAAAAACAAAAGAAAAAACCACAATTAACATTGAAAGAAAAACGAAAAGAAAAGAAGAAAAAGAAACTTGATGAGTAGACTTAAAGGGCTCTCCGGAGCCCTTTTTTATGGGAGAGAATATGAATACTAGACCTAACATCGTTATTTCATGTGTCGATATGGCAGTTATTGAGCATCATTTAGATGAGACGCGTTTGCCTCGGGAGTTTTTGGATGAGTTAGAAGTTGAGCTGGCTCGCGCCAAAATTGTTGAGCCGAATGTTATGCCGGCCAATGTTGCTTGTCTGAATCGGCAGGTGACCTTTAAGGTTTTAGAAACAGGGAAAGTGTTTACTAAAACTCTGACTGCACCTGATCAGGTAGATAAATATGATGACAGCTTATCGGTTTTTGCTCCTTTAGGGGCGGCGCTTATTGGTCTTTCCGTAGGGCAATCTATTCAATGGAAAACAAATCGTGGTTTACAGTCAGTTGAGATTGTTCATGTCGCGAGTTAGATTACTCGCTTATAGAGTAATGTTCGACCTAGCGGCTTTAATCAAGTGAGTTTGAACATAATTGACCGTTCGATATCCACTATTGTCTGTTGGCAGACTTAATAAGGAGAGTTTTATGGCGCATGGCGTAGGAATTGCGAAGTTAGACGAGGCGCTCGGGGCGTTGGAAGATATGACTGAAGGTGTTAAGCCTATTACACTGGAAGAGTACCAGCAGCGCGTTGCTAAGGCACAGCAATTGATGCAGGAAAAAGGCATCAGCGCTATGTATTTAAACGCAGGTACTAACCTGGAATATTTTACCGGCTTGAAGTGGTACCCCAGTGAACGTTTGGTCGGCGCCGTTATCCCGGTTAAGGGAAATGTCACCTTAATAGCGCCCGCGTTTGAAGTCGGTTCATTAACCCAGGCTATGATACTGCCCATGGATACGGTTTTGTGGGACGAACATGAATCACCTTATGAACGGTTGCTGAACTTTTTAGCGGAGCATTTTTCTGATGGCTATAAATTGGCGTTGGATGAGTCCACACCATACAGCGTTGTAGCGAAGCTGGAAGAGCGCAAGCCAGCTGAAACAATGTGTGACGCAAAAGTCATTACCGCTGCCTGTCGTATGCATAAGTCGCCCGCAGAGCTGGCGTTAATTCAGACGGCTATGGATATGACCATGGCCGTGCACAGAGCCACCGGTGCCATGCTGCACGAGGGCGTAACCGCTTCTGAAGTTAGAGGTTTTATTAATGAAGCACACCGAAAGGTGGGCGCGTCTGGGTCGTTTTTCTGTATTGTGCTGTTTGGTAAAGGAACCAGCTACCCGCACGGTGTTAATTACGAGCAGAAGCTGGAGAAAAACGACTGGGTGCTTATTGATACCGGTTGCAAGCTGCACGGGTATCACTCTGATATCACCCGTACTTACCCCTTTGGCAACGCGACTGAAGAGCAACAGACGTTCTGGCAGTATGAACGAGACTTACAGCAGGCTGTTTTTGATGCGGCTCATATAGGTAAAACCTGCGAATCGGTTGATGACGCAGTTCGGGTTAAATTGAGCGAACTGGGTTTAAAAGCCGATTATCAATTACCCGGTGTACCGCACAGAACAGGCCATGGTATCGGTATGGACTTGCATGAATGGCCGTATTTAGTCGGTGGGGACAAGACCGAATTGGCACCGGGAATGTGCTTCAGTAATGAACCTATGGTAATTAACCCGGAAAAGTTTGGCGTGCGCCTGGAAGACCACTTTTATATGAGCGAAGAGGGGGCTTTTTGGTTTACCGAACCATCCCGCTCTGTGGATGACCCGTTTAACCTTCTGTGAGCGCATGTAGCCTGACATTTATGTCAGGTGAGATATCGCACCTGATGTGAACATCAGGCTACTGGTACAAAACTGGCACAATGGCTAAAATGCAAAAAGCCCCGCACTTGCGTGCAGGGCTTGAGAATGCTTGGTGCGGAGGCGGAATCGATAAGATCTAATAACTTATTGTTTTATAGTGGATAAAAAATATTAAGATTCAAGCGTGTTACTTACCTTGTTACTAAAACTTCAGCTTTAGTTTTTTGATTGAAAGCTTTTTCACAAATGAATCTTTTAACTTTTTGGCTATGCCCAATACTCGCTTAACACGTTGAACATAGCTATAGTGGTCTGCAACTTGTGAACGTGTAGTGGCAAATAAATTCGTGCTTCTGATCAGAGATGAAAAGCTATACTTGTTGCTTTGGTTAAAGTGAATTAGCTATTTATCAACATTTTTCCATGGGCCGAACGCTATAAAGTAAAGAAGAATGATATTTGCGATAGGGATAACAATCAGAAGACCCAATGGACCAGGGTAGCCAACTCGTTGGCAGATACGCCATGCGGGAACAATAAAAATAGCTCCCACAATCAGCATCCATAGAAAGCCCATACCTGCGAACATTTCGTGATTCATCATTATCTGCTCCTTATTTGACATGCGTTAAAATGACGTTAGACTGAAGTTTATTAAATTGCAAAAAGCAGGGTGCTCGTGCTAATTCGATTTCTGTTATTAATGACAGTGCTATTGGTGTCGATGTCGTTTTCGCAAACGGCAGAGGCTCACGCATGTCATGGTAAAGGACAAATGCAGCACAGCATGATGCAAAAAGCAGACGTAAGCGACTGCGAACATGAGAAGCAAAAGCACAACTCGTGCTGTGCTGACATGACAATTCGGCATTGCTCCGGCGGCTCGGTTTTATTTGTCGGACAGTCTTCTTCGGTTAATGCCGCTGCAGTTAACCTCTCTGCCAAAGTCGATGCGCCCGTTGACACCTCCATTCGTGCTAAACACGCGTCTAATTTATTCCGTCCCCCAATAATTACCGCTTAGTAAGTTACTAGAAATTTAACACACGCTCGGCGTGTTCCCTTAAAACTTATTAATAGGTGAATAATTATGTCTATCAAACGCAATATCGCTGTTTTGGCGATGCTATTTTCCGTGTCTGTATCTGCAACCGATGTAGAAGAGCAGCAACTAACCGTTCTAAAAGATCCCAACTGCGGTTGCTGTGAAAAGTGGTTACAAGCTTTACCGGATAGCTTTAGTGTGTCCGTACAACATCCGAACAACTTGACCCAACGAAAACGTGATGCCGGTATTAGTGCCGAGGTCCAATCCTGTCATACTGCTATTTCTAGTAATGGCTATGTCTTTGAGGGGCACGTTCCTCCTACATTGGTTTCTCATTATTTAGCTGGGAAAAAGTCAGCCAATGGCATTGGATTAACTGTTCCTGGCATGCCGGCAGGGTCTGTTGGTATGGAAATGGGTACTCGGTTTCAACCGTATACGGTCTATGAAATCAAAGAGGACGGTTCAATTACACCTTATAAGCAGATAGCAAGTTTAGAGCAGCAGCAAGCACTCTCAAATGAAGGGCTTTAGATATGGGTTTTGGCGGCTTGAGTATGGTTCAGCTAGGAATTTTACTAGTTATTGTCATTCTTCTTTTTGGTAGTAAAAAGCTACGAACCCTGGGCTCCGATCTTGGTAGTGCGATTAAAGGGTTTAAATCATCGGTTTCTGATGAGCCGTCTGATAAGGAACAGGACGTTCAACGTTATCAAAATTTAACCTCAAAAGAGGAGCGTCATAATGAGCAATGAGTTTAACAAAGGGCGTCGAAAGTTTATTAAATCTGCATTCACTGTGGCGTCTGCTTTAGCAATCGCCAAAGTAGCCCCAACTTGGGCTGCTCCTCAGGGACGCAGTTTTAAAGATCAGATCCTGACAAACGATGAGATTGATCTGACCATTGCAAAGTCCCCACTGCTCGTGGGAAATAAAGTAGGAGCACCAATAACCATCAATGGCCAAATGCCGGGCCCTTTGATTCGTTTAAAAGAAGGGCAGCGAGCAAAGCTAAATGTGACTAACCGGTTGTCGGAAGACACGTCAATTCACTGGCACGGAATTATATTGCCGGAGAATATGGATGGCGTGCCTGGCGTATCTTTCGAAGGGATAAAGCCAGGACGAACGTTCAAATACCGCTACGATGTCGAGCAAAACGGAACTTATTGGTATCACAGCCATTCCGGTTTGCAGGAGCAATTGGGACACCTGGGGCCGTTAGTGATTGAACCGAAAGACGGAGACATTGGTGCTGATCGAGAACATACCATTATTCTCAGCGACTGGACATTCGAAGATCCGGATACCGTGTTTCGTAACTTGAAAGTTGCGGAGGGGTACTATAACTATCAAAAACGTACGATATTTGAGACCTTCGAGGACGTGCGACAGCAAGGGTTAGAGAAAACCTGGAAGCAACGAGAAATGTGGGGGCAAATGCGAATGAGCCCCCGTGATATTGCGGATGTGACGGGCAGTACTTATACCTACCTGATAAATGGCCGCGATTCACAGATGAACTGGTCAGCATTGTTTAAGCCTGGTGAAAAAGTACGCCTGCGTATCATTAATGGTTCGGCAATGAGTTACTTCGACGTAAGAATCCCTGGATTGGAGATGACGGTAGTGGCCGCTGACGGGCAGCCTGTGAAGCCAGTGCCAGTTGACGAGTTCCGCATTGGTGTGGCGGAAACCTACGATGTAATTGTCCAGCCTAAGCAAAACAAGCCTTACACTATTTATGCTGAGAGCTTTGATCGAAGTGGTTATGTCAGAGGTACATTAACGCCGGAACTTGGTCTTGAGGCTGAAGTGCCTGAACTACGGCAAGTTCCTGAGCGAGGCATGGCCGCTATGGGCATGGGAGCGATGGCGATGTCCGGTGATATGAAAGGCAATAGCATGAATATGAAGCATATGGGCGGCAATAACAGCCATATGACGCATAAAATGACACACAAAAAAGAGCTCCCGGTCGAAAACATTAAAATCAAACACCGTGAGTCCGGACATGGCGCCGGGGCGGCTATGATTGCTACAAACCCGGTAAGCCGTTTGCATGAACCCGGGATTGGATTGGAAGACGTTGATCATAAAGTCTTAGTGTATACCGACTTGGTCGGCGCGAATGAATGGCCGGATACGCGGGAGCCCGAACGACAGATAGAGCTGCACTTAACGGGTAATATGGAGCGTTACATGTGGTCTTTTGATGGTCAGAAGTTTACCGAAGTGGATGGCCCGGTTCAGTTTCATCATGGAGAACGACTGAGGTTGGTGATGGTAAACGATACGATGATGGACCACCCCATACACCTACACGGTATGTGGATGGAACTTGAAAACGGACAGTATCCACGCCCACGCAAACATACGATTAGCCTGAAGCCGAGCGAAAAAGTGTCGTTATTGATAACGGCAGACGCGCCGGGTAGTTGGGCGTTCCACTGTCACCTGTTGTATCACATGAAAGCGGGTATGTTCCGTGTGGTCAATGTCGCATAAGGAGGAAGGCTATGTACGCTAAATCATTGTTGTTCACTACAGCACTTTTACCCGCAGTGGCAATGGCGGGACATGCAGAGGAAGGCTGGCCTGAACCCGTCAAAGAATATTACACCGGGCAAGTACTGTTCGATCGGTTGGAGTTAACGCGAACCAACGAGGAAGAGAACCTAGCCGTCTGGGACATGATTGCTTGGTATGGCGGTGACTATCACCGAGCTGTTTTCAAGAGTGAAGGGGAGAATGTTCAAGACGACGGTGAGCCCACTGACTTAGAAAGAGCCGAACTGCTGTATGGATACTTGGTGTCTCCGTTTTGGTCGTTTCAGGCCGGTATTGGTACGCGAGGTACCTTATCGTCGGACGCGTCTATGGAAAATTATGCTGTCGTGAGTTTTATGGGGTTGGCGCCCTATTTGTTCGAAATGGATAACTCGCTGATGATGAACGAAGAAGGCGATGTCCAATTTGTTAGCGAAACCGAGTACGAGTGGCAGTTAACACAAACCTCGTACTTACAACCTCGCATTGAGTTAACAGCCAACCTGACAGATTCAGACAAATATGAACGGCAAAGTGGCTTGAGCAACTTGCGTGTGGGGTTGCGTTATCGTCACGAAATCAGTCGTGAGTTTGCACCCTACATTGGTGTTTATTGGAACGGCGCGTTAGGCAACACGGCAGATGAAATGAAACGAATGGGTGAGGACACCACAGAAACAGGCGTGGTCCTTGGGGCCAGAGTTTGGTTTTAATTGATAATAAACAAAGAGGAAACAACATGAAAAACATACTTAAATTAGCCTTCGGTACCGCGTTATTTTTTAGTGCATGGGCTAGCGCTCACGTCGGCTTGATATCCAGTAGCCCCGAAGACGGTGCCACTTTATCGGAGCCACCCACGGAAATTACGATGAATTTTTCCGGTGATGTTCGTCTGGCTAAAATTATGCTGCACTCAGATGACGGTAAAATGCATCCGCTGGACTTTTCGATGAGCATGACTCCCAAAGCAGCGTACGAAATTGCTGTTAAAAACAATTTGGCGTCAGGTGGTTATACGGTTTATTGGACGGCAATGGGTGGGGACAGTCATAAAATATCGGGTGATTTTAGCTTTGAGGTGAAATGATGACCCTTTGGAGTGTGGCCAGCGTTTTAACGTTGGCCTTTATATTCTGGCTTAACGCGGTGATGACCGCCTCGCCTTATATCGTTTATTTGTCCGGTTTAAAAAAGCAGTCTGAACGAAAGAATAGCCTTGTTGCGTTGCTTCTATTACTGGCAAGCCTTCTGTATTTTTTTCTGAAAGTCGGTAGTTTTGCTGCTGAAGGCTTTGCCGGCATGATTGACACGACCTACATGCAGTTTATATGGACCGGCCCTGTTGGGTTGTTCATCCAACTTCAGATAGCGGTTGCTATTGCTTGGATTGTTTACTCCGTTGTTAAGCTAAAACGTATAAAGTGGGTGCTATATGTTGTCGCCATTGGACTCATGGGATGGAGCTTTTTAAGTATTGGTCACGGCAGTGACGCCGTCTGGTGGGGAAAGCTAGCGCTTTTAACACACTTGTTAGTCGCTTGGGTTTGGTTCGGCAGTCTTAACTCATTGCGAAAGCTGGCAACGTCGGTACCGCTTGCTAAAGCGAAAGCCATTATGGAGCGTTTTGGTGTGCATATGTCTGCAGCGGTTCCAATACTCCTTATTGCGGGCTTGGTTATGTATCGTAGTGCAACAGGGCGATGGATGCCAGAGCTGCCGCTTACGTCGTATGACACGGTACTACTAGCGAAACTTGTGTTTGTGGCGCTGATTCTCCTTGTTGCCGCATTGCATAAATTAAAGTTCGTACCGCAATTAAATGATAACGCGGCCGCCAAGCGACTCAAAAACTCCATAACGGCGGAAATGGTATTGGCTGTCACTATTTTTACCCTGGCTTCTGCGCTAAGCAGCGCGTTTTCCCCCGGTTAATGTAAGGAATAAGAAGAATGAAATTATTCATGAGTGTTTTTATGGTTTCGGTAATGTTTATTTCAGCGCCTAGTAGTGCCGAGGAAGTATCTGAACCGACAGTTGTGCTTGATAGGTTTCGAACGGCTTTGACTGAAGGTGACACGGAAGTCGTTAAAGATCTGCTTTCCAATGATGTGTTTATCTTTGAAGGTGGTGGTGTTGAACGATCCTTGGCCGAGTACAGTGCTCATCACCTTAAGTCAGATATTAAGTTTAGCCAGGCGGTTCCTTCACAGTTGCTTGAAAGGACAGTACAAGAAGCCGATGGCCTTGCTGTGATCACTTCTCGGTATAGCGTTTCCGGGGAGTATAACGGGCGTGAGGTTGATTTAACGATGAATGAAACCGTAACCGTATCAAATACGACTGAGTCTGGCTGGAAAATTATCCGGATCCATTGGTCCAACTGAGTTCAATCACAGGAGCTGATTATGGCAGAACACGATCATGAACACGGACATCAGGATTATCAGAAAAGCAGCCTGAGTCTTTGGGGGGCGGTGTCGCTGGGGACTGGTGTGATGATTGGCGCTGGTATTTTTGCACTGACCGGACAAGTTGCTCAGCTGGCAAGAGAGTGGTTTGTCCTGGCGTTTGTGTGCGGCGGTATCATTGCCGGCTTTAGCGCTTACTCTTACGTTAAGTTGGCGAAAGCCTATCCGTCAGCGGGCGGTATTGCGATGTTCCTCAGTAAAGCTTATGGAAAAGGAAGTGTGACGGCAATATTCGCACTCTTGATGTACTTTTCTATGGTGATTAATGAAAGTTTAGTCGCTCGGACATTTGCGTCTTATACCAGCCAGTTAATTTCTTTTGAAGCGCAGTGGCTTATCCCTTTGTTGGCGGTGGGTTTGCTGGTCTTTGCGTTTTTTATCAATATTTTGAGTAATCAGTTTATTCAAACGTTCTCGTTTTTTATGGCCTTTGTTAAGACTTTAGGGTTGGTCATTTTAGCTGCTGGTGGTTTGTGGGCCTCAGGCATTCAGTTTGAATCGATATCTGCTATTCCAGAAGAAGCTTCGGGTGGCGGTATTTTAGCGGGTATTGCTTTAAGCATACTTGCATACAAAGGGTTTACAACAATAACCAATAGTGGCGGTGAAATTGTTGAGCCTAAGAAGAACGTCGGGCGTGCCATTATTATTTCGCTGGTTATCTGCGCGCTAATATATGTGCTAGTCACCCTGACCGTTGGTTCGAGCTTGTCGATTGATGAGATTGTGACAGCGAAAGACTATGCGCTTGCTGAAGCAGCCAGACCCGTCTACGGTGAAACTGGACTCTGGGTGACGGTTGCGTTTGCAATTGTAGCAACGGTATCAGGAGTGATTGCCAGCGCATTTGCCGTTTCAAGAATGTTAGCCATGTTGACCAATATGAAGCTTGTTCCACACAGTCATTTTGGCATGCCAGGTTCCATTCAGAAGCATACGCTGGTTTACACCATTGTTATGGCTATGATCTTAGCGGCATTCTTCGATTTGAGTCGAATTGCGTCACTGGGCGCTATTTTTTATATCGTGATGGACATTGCGATACACTGGGGCGTATTACGGCATCTAAGGCAAAAGGTGAATGCCAATATTTACATACTTGTCAGCGCAATCACGCTAGACGTCATCGTTTTAGTCGCTTTTATATGGGTGAAATGGACGAGCGATCCGCTGGTGATTTGGGCGTCTCTTATCGGTATGGCATTGATTGCCGCTGGTGAGATTTTGTTTTTACGTAAAAAGCGTTAAGAAAAAGAGCCGCCTTATATTCAAAGCTGGACGGACGCAAATACTGACACTATGACTTACGACTTATTAGGTCGTCAGTTGTACTTGAAGGTACGTTACAGCTTTTGATTAGTGAACTGGCTGTCGTTTTTCCCTGGGAGCGGCAGCCTTTTTATATGAAATTTGAGGTAGGACGACATGTCGGAAAAAAAACGTTCGAGTCAATGGAGAGTCTGGCACCGCTGGTTATCTTTGGTTTTTGGCTTGCAAATGGTCATTTGGACAATAAGTGGTGCTTACATGGTGTTCTTCGACTTGGATTATATTCACGGAGATCACTTAGTTCAGGATGTTAGTCAGCCTTTACCTGAAGGTACTGAGGTATCAGATTTAGATAAGTTATTAACGCGTTATCCTGAAACTGAAAAAGCCTCACTAGAGGCTCGCAGACTAGATGGTAAGCTACAGCCAGTATACAAGTTAAAAAGTGATAAAGGTGAGTTTTTGGTTAATGCAAAATCGTTAGAGCGCATTGAAATAACTCAGCATCATATTGAAGACTTGGCCAACCGATACTACGCACAAGAGAGTGCAGACATTGAATCCGTTGTTTATATGACGGATAACCCACCAACTGAAATTAGTGAAACTTTGTTGCCAGTATGGCAAGTGAACTACGATGACTTTGGTAATACCAGCCTTTACTTGTCTGAAACAACGGGTGATTTGCTCGTAAAACGACACACTTTCTGGCGTGGTTTCGACATTGTCTGGATGCTACACATAATGGACTACGATGAACGTGTGGATATAGAAACGTGGTGGTTAAAAGCCTTTATTATCGGTACATTTATTTTAATGATAACGGGCATTGTTTTGCTCCTTTATACCATAACGTTTAAAAGAAGACCGATCGGAGGTGCCCAATGATAAGGTTTATACAATGGCTTCATCGTTGGGTGAGTTTAATTTTAGTTATTCAGGTCGCTTTGTGGCTAGTGAGTGGTTTCTTTTTCAGTATAACTGGCCATCATGGAATGTCGGGTCATCAATACATGGTCTCCGAAAACTCTAAGCCGCCGCTTAAAAAATTAGCAACTCAGGTCGACTTTACTGAAATGTACCAAAGGTTTCCATCAGCACATTTAATTGAACTGGTAAGTGTTGCTGGGGTTGGTCAGTATCAAGTGACATTGGCAGATGGAAATGTCCTGTATTTCAACGCTAACACAAACGAAAACTGGTCTACCGGTGAGGCTTTGGCAACCCAATTAGCGCTCAGTAGCTATAATGGTCCGGGTCACGTCGAAGCGGTTGAAAGAGTCATGGGAAGCGATGAAGTGAATGGCTGGGAAGCTTCGGGGTTTCGCATTGATATTAAAGATGATCTTAATACTCGGATATACATCGATGAAGCCTCATCTCAGGTAGTGGAGCATCGCAATACACCATGGACAATAGCTGACTGGGCATTTCGTCTGCATTTTATGGATTACACTGGTGGCCGAAGCTTTAATCATTTATTGATTTGGAGTGCCGGGTTATTCGCTCTTTGGTTTTCGTTATCCGGGCTAATTCTTTTAGGCCGAAATATTACTAACGGTGACTTTAATCCAAATCGGAAAAAAACATGGCTAGAATACTTTCAACAGAAAGGGAAACCAATTGCCAGCAGCTGTGGTGGAGGTGGAACTTGTGGATTATGTAAAGTAACACTACAAGGCAGCGATATACCTAGTCCTAAAGCCGCTGAAAAAGCGTTATTGAGCGCCAATGAATTAGACGCGGGGATGCGGTTATCTTGCCAACACAGAACCTCAACAAATTATGAAGTAAAGTTACATAATGAGGGGGTTAGTGATATAGCTTTAACACTCGATTCAAAGCGTCAACTGACTCCATCCATTATGGAGCTTACCTTTGTGAGTTCAGAGCCCGTTAATTATGAAGCCGGGCAGTTTATGCAGTTTCGTATTCCACACTTAAACGAAATATTGTCACGACATTACTCTGTTGCTACGCGGCCTCACCCGACTCGATTTGTGTTTAACGTACGACAACTGCCCTCGCCAAGTGAAGGGATGCCCCCAGGCATCGGTTCAAACTACTTGTGTAATTTAGAGCCTGGCGCTCATGTCGATGCTATTGGACCATTTGGTGACTTTCAGCTGACGAAACAAAATAATCACACGCAAGTCTTTATCGGGGGCGGCGCGGGTATTGCACCGTTGAGAGCGTTAATACAAAGTGAATTAGCAGCAGGCTCTCCTCGTCGCTGTATCTTTTTTTACGGCGCACGATATGAAAAAGAGCTCTGTTATAGGGATGAGTTCGAAAGAGATGAGCGGTTAAATTATATACCGGTACTTTCAGAGGTTGCTAAATCAGATGCGTGGGCCGGGCACACTGGCTTTGTGCACGAAACCGCAATGAAATGGTTGGCAGATGAAAACAAAAACACATTGGACGTTTACGTGTGTGGTCCTCCACCAATGCTGAAAGCAACGTTAAAGTCTCTTGCTGACTTTGGCGTTCCGCGAGAACAAGTAAGGTTCGATGACTTTGGTATTTAGCGCGTAAAAATGCCTGAATTAAAGATGAATCTGGGTGGTGATATGGGAGCTGTATTATCACTTAGATTCATTACCTAGTTATGGCTACTTCTTTTAATCGGTTGATCTTTATCAGACAAAGAGATATTATTTTAAAATGTTTTTACAGTAAAGCTTCGCATGTATCGTTTAATCATTGCTCTATTGCTATTGGCAGTAACAACAATGTCATTTTCACAAACTATCAGTACGGAAGAGGCATGTATGCACGATTCTACTGAGCAGGTTTGCGATCTTGCAGATTGCGAAGTGTCACATTCTCTTACCGATAACTGTTGCTCTGATTCAATGATGCGTCATTGTTACAGCCCGTCAATTACTGTCGTTTATTCTGAGCAATCCACCGTTCCTCCTGTTGAAAAGCTGCTTTTTAACGCTTCTTCATTCTTAGATACGAATATTAAAGAAAAGCATTCTCTCTCGCTTTTTCGCCCCCCAATCCACTCTTAAAAATACGAAATTTCTCGCTCCTGGCGCGTTTATCGTCCAGGTAAAAGCACAGCTATAAGCTTTGGTTCGGTCATTGTCGTTACGACGTCGTTGACTCATAACTTGGGTCTGTGTTTAATTTAAAAATTCACAGTTTTTGAGAGTAACAATATGAAACTTTTAAGAAGAATGGCTTATTTAAGTGTTCTGACTGCAGTAGTGCCAAATGTTGTTAGTGCACAAGAGCCGCTTTTGAATTTGCAAGAAGCAGTGAGTATCGCTGTACAAGAAGATCCTTGGTTAACGGCAAGTAAGCAAACCCAAGAAGCATTCGCGAGTGAAGCAATAGCCTCTTCCAGTTTGCCTGACCCTCAAATATCGCTCACGGCTGCCAGTTTCCCGGTTGACAGTTTTAGTTCAAGACAGGAAGGAATGACCCAGTTAGTCGTCGGTGTTTCACAAGCATTTCCCAGAGGAGACACATTATCGTTGTCTCGTAAGCAGAAAAACCAATTAGCTCAAAAACAACCGCTTTTGAGAGCGGATCGCATTGCTAAAGTCAAAACAACGGTCACGAAGTTGTGGTTAGATGTTTTTTTCTCTCAGCAAAGTATTCGCTTGCTTGAATCGGATAGAGCACTTTTTGAACAGTTAGTGTCGACGGCTAAGGCGAGTTATACCAGTACCGAGGGAAAAGCACGGCAGCAAGATGTTGTTAGAGCCCAACTTGAGCTTACACGCCTGGATGATAGGTTGACGTCACTGCGACAAAAAGAGGAGCGACTTCAAAGCGAATTGTCGGAATGGATAGGTGTTATAGCGAAATCAACGTTACCGGATGACCTTCCGAGTCTTACGCTGAAGAAGACATTGCTATCACCTTCGACAATACCGAAACAAGCCTTGTACGAATTGATAAAAGAACACCCGGTTTTGCAAGCGACCGATCAAGACATTTTGGCGTCGGAGACGTCTGTCGAGCTCGCTCAGCAAGGCTATAAACCGCAATGGTCAGCCAATCTGAAATATGGCCATAGAAACGACGATCCAAGCGGCAATGACCGTGCCAACTTGCTGTCAGCCGGGGTTACGTTCGATGTCCCTTTATTTACTGATAACAAACAGGATAAGCAAGTACGCTCAGCAAAGTTTAGAACGGAAGCGAAAAAAAATGAGAAGTTATTGGTTGCCAGGCAGTTAATAGCCAATTTACGCAGTACGTTTTTACAACTGAACCGTTTGAATGAACGTGCTGCCCTATATCACGAAGAGCTACTTCCACAAATGTCCGCCCAGTCTGAAGCCGCATTGACTGCCTACAACAATGATGATGGCGACTTTGCCGAGGCGGTACGGTCACAGATTGCGGAAATCGACGCAAAAATTGATGCATTAGCAATCGCCATCAACCGCCAAAAATTGATTGCCGAAGCAAACTACTTATTACTTTCAGGAGTGTAAAATGAAAACAGTCACCAAATCTCTTATAAGTTTAGCTGTAGGCTTTGCAGTTGGCGCTGGCGCTATTGGCTATGTAATGCAATCGACTGAAGTGTCTGATCGTTCATCGGGCAATGCAGAAAAAGAGCCGTTATATTGGGTGGCTCCGATGGATCCCAATTATCGTCGAGACAAACCAGGAAAGTCTCCAATGGGGATGGACCTTATTCCTTACTATGGCGATGATGCAGAAGAGAGTTCACCTGGTACGGTGAGAATTGATCCCGACGTTATTAATAACCTTGGGGTTACAACTGCAACCGTCACGTCCTCGAGACTCAACCTAGATATCGAAACAGTTGGCTATGTTCAGTTTGATGAGGACCGAGTATTAACAGTAAATCCCCGTGTTGAAGGCTGGATTGAGAAGCTTTTCGTAAAAGCGGTTGGTAACTCGGTTAAAGCCGGCGAGCCTTTATACAGTATTTACTCTCCTGAAATGGTTAATGCGCAAGAGGAGCTTGTATTGGCCTCGCAAAGAGGTAATCAGGTGCTAATTGATGCCGCTGAAGAACGCTTAAGAGCTCTGCAAGTCTCTGAATCTGAGATTAAGAAGTTAAAAGAAACTCGTAAAATTCAGAAAACAATCACGGTAAAAGCAAAGCAGTCCGGGGTATTGGATAGACTGACTGTGCGTGAAGGTGCGTTTGTAACGCCGAGTATGAATTTAATGACCATTGCTCAACTGGATAAAATTTGGGTTATTGCAGAAGTCTTTGAGCGGCAATTGAACCAGGTTGAGGTAGGCAATGACGTTCAAATGAACCTTGAGTATGCTCCAGGTAAAGAGTGGCAAGGAAAGGTTGATTATGTCTATCCGTCACTTAACCCTAAAACTCGGACGGGACAAGTTCGAATTTACTTCGACAACCCAGATGGTTTTTTAAAATCGGGCATGTTTGCGAATCTTAACATTAAGGCTGGTTTAGGCGACAAAAACTTAATCATCCCTAAAGAGGCGCTTATCCGAATGGGTGATTCGAACCGAGTTGTCCTGGCACTGGGTGATGGGAAATTTAAATCAGTTAATGTTGACGTTGGGCGGTTAGGGAGCTCGCGAGTTGAGATTTTATCGGGTCTTATGGCAGGTGATGAAATTGTTACATCGGCTCAGTTCTTAATTGACTCTGAGTCCAGTAAGTCTTCCGACTTTAAACGTATGAACCACGACTCTAACACTGATAGCGAGAGCCACGACAGTATGTCAAGTGACGCAGCAGCTCAAGCTGTCTGGGTTGAAGCAACCGTTAAAAATGTTATGCCTCAGCACTCGATGGTTACGCTGGAGCACGGTGAGATTTCTGAATGGGACTGGCCTGCAATGACGATGGACTTCGATGTTGCTTCGGATGTTGAACTTTCTCAGCTTAGCACGGGGTTATCCTTGCATGCGGAAATAACGCAAGTCGGGAAGCAACAGTACCAGCTCACATCGATTCATATTCCTGAGCAAAAACAAGTGACAGAGCAGGAGCATAACCATGATTAAGTCAGTCATTCGATGGTCAGTGAGTAACCGTTTTTTCGTTCTTCTGGCGACATTAATCCTCGTGGGTGTTGGTGCTTTTGCGGTTAAGAATACGCCCGTAGACGCACTGCCGGACTTGTCGGATGTCCAGGTGATCATTAAAACCAGCTATCCGGGTCAAGCGCCGCAGGTGGTAGAAGATCAAGTAACCTATCCATTAACAACCGCTATGCTGTCTGTCCCCGGCGCTAAAACCGTCCGTGGATATTCGTTTTTCGGCGACTCCTATGTGTATGTCATTTTTGACGAAGATACAGACGCTTATTGGGCGCGTTCGCGAGTACTGGAATATTTGTCTCAGGTTGCTCCGACACTGCCTTCTAATGCAAGACCGCAATTAGGCCCTGATGCAACAGGGGTTGGTTGGGTGTATTTGTATGCCTTGGTTGATCGTACGGGTAACCACAATTTGAGTGAGTTACGCAGTATGCAGGATTGGTTTTTAAAGTATGAACTGCAAACGGTCGAGGGGGTTTCGGAAGTTGCCGCCCTCGGCGGGATGGTAAAGCAGTACCAGGTGAAAGTGGATCCGGAGAAGCTGCGCGCATTCGATATTCCTCTTGCTCACATACAAAATGCTATCCAGCGAGGTAATCAGGAAGTGGGGGCGTCGGTGGTTGAAATGGCGGAAGCTGAGTATATGGTCCGGGCCTCAGGCTATATTGATGGTGTGTCAGACTTAGAGAGTATCCCGCTTGGCGTTGATGAAAATGGCACGCCATTATTGCTTAAAGACGTTGCTGATGTGGGTGTGGGCCCCCAAATGAGACGCGGTATCGCCGAACTCAACGGTGAGGGAGAAGCCGTGGGTGGTATTGTGGTAATGCGTTTCGGAGAAAATGCCCAAAAAACGATTGATGGCGTTAAACAAAAGTTGGAAGAATTAAAGTCTGGGCTACCAGAAGGTGTCGATATAGTCACTGTCTATGATCGTTCGGGGCTTATCTCGGATGCCGTGGAAAGTCTCTGGAAAAGTTTAATAGAAGAACTCGCTATTGTCGCGTTTATCTGTGTGATATTTCTCTTCCATGTCCGCTCCTCGCTGGTTGCCGTTATCAGCTTGCCTTTGGGTATTTTAACCGCGTTTATTGTCATGTATTGGCAAGGAATTAACGCGAATATTATGTCACTTGGAGGGATCGCAATCGCTATTGGCGCTATGCTCGATGGTGCCATCGTCATGATTGAAAATATGCATAAGCATATGGAAAAAACGCCACTGACAGCAGAGAACCGCTGGCGGGTGGTTGCCGCCTCTGCTTCAGAGGTGGGCCCTGCTCTTTTCTTTAGCTTGCTCATTATTACCGTCAGCTTTATGCCGGTATTTACCTTAGAAGCCCAGGAAGGGCGGATGTTTTCTCCGCTTGCTTTCACGAAAACTTACGCAATGGCAGCCAGTGCAGCCTTAGCGGTTACCGTTATCCCCGTGTTGATGGGATATTTTATCAGAGGAAAGGTAACACCTGAGGGGAAAAACCCGCTTAATCGGTTATTGATCGCCGGGTATAAACCGCTTTTAAAAGGCATTTTGAAATACCCCAAGACAGCAGTTGTCGGAGCGCTTGTTATCCTGGCCGTTGGTGTCTGGCCGATTGACAAAATTGGTAGTGAATTTATTCCAGATTTGGATGAGGGCGATTTGATGTATATGCCCACTACCTATCCCGGATTATCAATTGGTAAAGCAAGGGAGCTGTTGCAGCAAACCGACAAGCTCATAAAAACGGTACCGGAAGTGAAGACGGTTTTTGGCAAAATTGGTCGAGCGGATACCGCCACTGATCC
This sequence comes from Idiomarina sp. ST20R2A10, assembly GCF_051842345.1. Taxonomy (NCBI): domain Bacteria; kingdom Pseudomonadati; phylum Pseudomonadota; class Gammaproteobacteria; order Alteromonadales; family Idiomarinaceae; genus Idiomarina; species Idiomarina sp. ST20R2A10. The sequence continues at coordinate 129,622 of NZ_JBNIEY010000006.1, forward strand.
GGCACCCCTAACGATGATTGAAACCTTTATTCAACTGAAACCGAAAGATCAGTGGAGAGACGGTATGACCACTGAGAAGTTGAAAAAAGAACTGGATGCGCTTGTAAAGTTTCCGGGGCTGACCAATGCGTGGGTTTACCCCATTAAAACTCGCATTGATATGTTATCGACAGGTATAAAAACGCCGGTAGGTATAAAAGTTGCCGGAGCTGATCTTAATGAAATTCAGAAGATCGGTCAGCAGCTTGAAACGATACTTGATGATGTCGATGGTACGGCTTCTGTTTATTCAGAGCGAGTGGCTGGTGGACGCTATGTCAAAGTCGACATAAAAAGAGAGCAGGCTGCACGTTATGGCTTGAACATTGAGGATGTTCAGCAGGTTGTTGCCACGGCTATTGGCGGAATGAATGTTTCAGAGACCATTGAAGGGCTTGAACGTTACCCAATAAACTTGCGCTACCCTCAAGATTACCGTGATTCGCCGGAAGAATTAAAGAAGCTACCTTTAGTTACGCCAAACGGGCAGCGTATTAGTTTGGCGGATGTGGCTGATGTCTACGTTGAACTTGGACCGCCGGCAATTAAAAGCGAAAACGCAAGACTTAATGGCTGGACTTTTGTCGACATTGAGGGAGTTGATGTCGGCACTTATGTTGAAAAAGCAATGAAGGTTGTAGAACAAGAACTCGAGTTGCCAGCAGGGTATTCAGTTACCTGGTCCGGGCAGTACGAATATATGGAAAGGGCAAAGGAAAAACTGACTTACGTGATTCCGTTAACGCTCGCGATTATTATCGTTCTTTTATATATGAACTTTCGAAACGTTACAGAAATAGCCATTATATTGGGAACTTTGCCTCTCGCATTGGTGGGGTCAATCTGGCTAATGTATCTTTTAGATTATAATTTCTCAGTTGCTGTAGCGGTTGGTTTTATAGCTCTAGCCGGTGTCACTGTAGAAATAGGAATACTAATGCTGACTTACTTAAACCAGTCCTATAATGAATATGAAAAAAGTCAGTTAGAGCATGGTAAAGCATTAACGAAAGAGGGTCTCTCTCTCGCCGTAATGGAAGGGGCAGGACTTCGTGTTCGCCCCGTCATGATGACGGCCGTTTCTACAATTGCTGGTTTATTGCCTATAATGTTTAGTACAGGGACTGGGGCTGAGGTGGTTAGTAGAATAGCGGCGCCAATGGTTGGAGGAATGATCAGCGCTGTTATCTTAACCTTGCTCGTATTACCTGCTGTTTACTACTTGTGGCGTGGGCAAAAGGTTAAGCGTGTATAAGACCAATTATTTTAGTTAAGAGACGCACATCATTGATCTTGATCAATGATGTGCGCTAACAAGTATGCTAGGTTAAAATTCGGGATTGGGGACACACATATGGCTCAAACAAAATTTTTAGTTGTGCTTATGCTAGGAATAGTGATTCAACTATCCTTCCCAGCTGCTCCTGTCCATAATACTGCCTCCAGCGCAGAGCACGTAATCAACGTTAATCAGGCAGATGTTGCAAACGAGAGAAAAAGCAACATTCATTGTGATGACGACGAACAACCTGCCAGTAAAACGTGCTGTTATTGTTTAACTGACTCTGCTGATACATGTTTAATGGATGCGGAGTGCAACTCTGCAAGCTCACCTTTAGTATTAATTCCGTTCAATTTACCAATAAAGTCAATTGGTTACTTGCAGCATCCTCTTTCATATGAAGGGAATGTTAAGCAAATGTCTTTTGATATTTTTTATCCTCCGAAATAGCTCCTGCTGAATTTCAATTAAAACTTTTTTCGAAATTTAATCATGCTAGATAGAGCTCTTAAGTTAAGTGACTTAAGGCTTGTAGGAGAATATATGAACCTATCTAAAATTACCGCTATTTTTGATCAACTTCGACAAGACTCAGTGGAAGAGGCTCTCATCGGCCGTGGCGTTAGCGGCTTTACGCTGTTTCCTGTGCGAGGACGGGGTTACTACTTCGATAGCTATAACGATGATCACTTAGTTGATCACGTACAGCTTGAAGTTTATGTGAACAGTGATGATGCGCGTGATGTTGCCCTCTTGGTAGTTGAAGCGGCCCATACTGGGGTATCTAACGAGGGATTAGTTTCTATCTCGCCAATCGATGAATTGTTCTGGGTTCACGATAAACGAGCAGCCACTAATAAAGAGCTTTCGTTACAAAGTTAACACCGAGCAAATGTTGCCTGAAACGTATTGGTAGTTTTAATTAACAGGACAGTACTAATGTCAACTAACGATCATAGAGCCGGAGTGCGGGAAATTAACTTAGTCAATCGCACGTTAAAGCTAAACACTGAGAGTGTGAAAAAAGTTCGCGAAGCGATTAACGAAATCGATCGCTTGGTTGGTCTTGATAGCGTTGCCTATGACTCTGAGCATAACTTGTTATTGGTAGCTTATGATGCCTCTAAAGTGGATCTCAATGTTATAGAGGAAAAGCTCAGGAAGTTTGGTGTTGAAATAAATAGTGGGTGGTGGACTCATCTGAAAGAAGAGTACTACAAGTTTATTGACCAAAATATTAAAGATAATTCGGAACATACACCGTGGAGTTGTCACAGAAGTCCGCCAGTTAACAAAAGCAAACGAAAGTAACGATTAATTATAGGTAAGGAGTAAAAAATGCAAATAGAAACAATCAAAGATGTGCTGAGTTGGACCGTTGATTTCCACAAAAACCTGAAGGAGTGTGTTACTCACTGCTCTAAACAAAACCAAGATGAACGAGCTCGGATGATTCTAAACTACGTGTCGGGTCATGAGGCTAGCTTAGAGCGAATGGTCGAAGGTTTTTTGAGTACAGCAAACCGAAATGCATTAGACACTTGGTGTTATGACTATATTGGGAAACATCCCATCGTTGAGCATGGACACTGTGATTCGCCTTTTAAAGAGTTAGATACTGATCACATTATGGAGAACATTGTAAACCATCATGAGCAAGTCATTGAGTTGTATGAACACCTATATTCCCGTGTTGATATAGACAGCGCAAAAGAGCTGTTAGAAACAGTAAAAAACGTTGAAGAAAATGAAATTAAACGAATGGTGCAAACTGCGAACCGATTTTCGGATATGTAGTTAGTGAAAATTTTATCGTTGGTACTTTGTGGGAAAGAGCCCTGATTTGGTTAATTTTCCATAAATAAGGAGCACTTGTATGGGTGTGAAAACTGAGGACGTTAGTAGTAGTTCCATTGAGGAACTCATTATCGAGGGAGCCGGTTGCGCGAGTTGTGTTGGCAAAATCGAGAGTGCACTAAAGTCTGTATCCGGTGTGGAAAATGCAGAGATGAACTTTGCGCAGCGAACAGTCAGTGTGACAGGAACAGCAAGTCCGAGCGCTTTAGTGAAAGCGGTAGAGAAGGCGGGGTATAGCGCTAAAGTAGCCACTTCCCAAAGTGGCGATGATGCGTTGGCAGAAAAAGAGCAAGCCGACTGGGCTTACTATAAGCGACTGATGCGTGAGATGACCGTCGCGCTGTCGTTAGGTGTACCCCTAATGATTTATAGCCTTTTTGTTGGTGAAATGACGGTTACCACTACCTCAGAACGTGTGACATGGTTAGTCGTAGGTATTCTAACGTTAGGTGTACTTTATTTCTCTGGCAAACACTTCTTTGTTGGTGCCTGGCAATCCCTGAAAAATCATTCCGCTAATATGGATACGCTGATCGCGCTTGGTACTGGTACAGCCTGGTTGTATTCTATGGTGGTTGTAATCGTTCCACACCTGGTTCCGGAAATGGCGCGTCACGTTTACTTTGAAGCGACTGCGATGATTATCGGTTTGATCAATCTGGGGTTGGCACTTGAACTGAAAGCTCGTGGGCGCACGTCCGAAGCCATAAAGCGTCTCATTGGTTTGCAGGCCAAAACAGCTAGGGTGATTCGTGACGATAAACAATTGGATATCGCCATCGAAAAAGTACTTCAGGGCGATTTAGTGCGTGTCCGTCCGGGAGAAAAAATTCCCGTAGATGGGGAGGTAACCGAGGGAAATACCACCGTTGACGAATCTATGTTAACGGGTGAACCCATGCCAGTGGAAAAAGCTGCTGGTGATAAAATCGTGGCTGGAACTATAAATAAGAGCGGCTCCTTTTTGTTTCAAGCGACGAGAGTTGGTAAAGATACAGCACTTGCTCAAATTATTAACATGGTGAAACGGGCGCAAAACTCTAAGCCCCCAATTGGTCGTCTTGCCGATATTATTTCAGCCTACTTTGTGCCTGTTGTTATGATTATTGCTGTTATCAGTGCTCTAGCTTGGCTTAACTTTGGGCCTGAGCCGGCACTAGCCTTTGCCGTGGTGTCAGCGACTACCGTTTTGATTATTGCTTGCCCTTGCGCATTAGGTCTGGCTACGCCTATGTCGGTAATGGTGGGTGTAGGAAAAGCCGCAGAGGCAGGTGTCCTGATTCGCAATGGCGAAGCATTGCAAACTGCTTCGAAAGTGTCGGCTATGATCCTTGATAAAACGGGCACCATCACACTTGGCTCTCCCAAAGTAACCGATGTATTAGTAGCCAGTGAGTACGATGAGCAAACAGTACTGCAACTTGCAGCCACACTTGAGTCTGGCTCTGAACATCCGCTGGCACAGGCGATAGTTGAATCAGCTCGGGAAAGAGGAATTGAAACAACTAAAGTCTCAAACTTCAATGCGATTGCTGGCCATGGCGTGGAGGCTAAAGTAGACGGGAAGTCCCTCCTTTTTGGTAATGAAAAACTTTTACGTGAACGTCAAATTGAGCTCGGTAACTTTATTGAAAAAGCCCAAGAATTAGCAGCTGAAGCTAAGACACCAATGTACTTTGCTGTTAATAATGAATTGGCTGCAATTATCGCCGTTGCAGATCCCATAAAAGACGACTCTGTCGCTGCCATCAAGCGTTTGAAAGATAATGGTGTGCGGGTAGTGATGCTTACTGGTGATAATCGCGCGACTGCACAAGCAGTTGCTGAAAAAGTAGGAATTAAAGAATTTTTTGCCGAAGTTCTGCCGGAAGAAAAATCAAAAAAGGTTCAGGAACTGCAGATGGAAGGCGAAATTGTTGGTATGACGGGAGACGGTATTAATGATGCGCCAGCGCTAGCTATTGCCAATGTAGGCTTCGCTATTGGCACTGGGACGGACGTTGCTATTGAAAGTGCCGATATTACATTGATGCGTGGGTCGTTACATGGGCTTGCCGATGCGATCGCGGTGAGCAAGGCCACGCTGCGCAATATTAAGCAAAACTTATTTGGTGCTTTTATTTACAACGTAGCGGGTATTCCTTTTGCCGCAGGCGTTCTGTACCCGTTTTTGGGAATGCTATTGAGCCCGGTTATTGCTGGTGCAGCAATGGCTTTTTCTTCTCTTACGGTAGTGAGTAACGCTAACCGGTTACGCTTTTTCAAAGCCAAGAAACATTAACGCACCTTCTAACACTGACGCATTCAGGAGAATAAACATGTTATTCATTAATATTGCTGGTATCACTTTGATCGCGCTGATCGTCTGGTGGTTTTGGCTTTACAAGCCCCAGCAGCTGAAGCTGGGAGAAGGTGATTTGGTGATTGCCGTCGAAAACGGTACCTACTCGCCTTCGAGAATAAAAATACCTGAAGGTAAACCGGTTGAACTTAAGTTCCTGCGGAAGGATCAATCGCCTTGTTCTGAAACTTTGCTCATTCCCAAGCTAGAAATAAGTGAAACGTTGCCTTCTAACAAATTAAAGCAAATTCAAATACCAGCGCTGGAACCCGGAGAGTACGACTTTCATTGCCAGATGCAAATGTATCGGGGAAAGCTAGTTGTCGGTTAAATGGCTTAAAACGTCCAGGTCACAATATGAGCTTTAAAAGTTTCCCGTTAGATTCGATGAAATTCAATTTCATCGAAGGCATTGAAGGATTCGGCAATAAATATCGCCGTTATATGAGGTCTACGTCAGCGTGGGCTCCAAGATTTAACGATAGTGAAACAAAGTAAAATTAATGAGACCAATACAATTTGGTCATAGTCAAGAGGGTAATAAAATGAAAAAAGTACTTTCAGCTTTAACTATCACAGCTTTAATGGCCTCTCCTGTCTTTGCTGATGCACAGCATAAACATGGTGATGATAAAACAGGTTCAATGAGTGGAATGATGCATCATGAAAAAATGACATCAATGAATGAGCACATGCAAGAAATGCGCGAAGCTATGGAAAAAATAAAAAGCGAATCCGATCCCAAGAAACGTAAAAAACTAATGGAAGAACACATGAAGTCAATGCAGAAGGGAATGCAAATGATGAACCATGGGATGGATAAAGGCATGAACAAAGGAGAACATAAAAAGGGAGACAAAGCAGAGCAAATGGGCAAAGAGAATATGATGAATAAAATGAAAATGATGGAGCATAGAATGGATATGATGCAAATGATGATGGAGCAGATGATGGAACATCAGAGTGAAGAAAAAAAGGAAATGTAGTAGAGATTAAGCTCTCCGTTGGAAATGCCGCTACTTGCAGTGTGCAAGTAGCGGTACTTTTTCAATATATCTAATTTACAACGGTATTTTTAAGGAGGAAGTTATGAAACTTAATGCAAAGAAATTTGGCTTAGCAGCTGGCGGTGCTTTCGCAGTTTTATGGGGAGTTTGTAGCTTGCTAGTGCTTATTATGCCCTCTAGCATGATGGCTTTAACAGAAGGCATGGTTCACGGAAAACTCTCTGGTTTCGAGTGGCATTTGAGTTTTAGTGGATTTGTTACGGGATTATTCGGGTGGTCCTTGGGAGCTATGATTACTGGCTGGCTAATTGTAACGTTATATAATAAACAAATGAAAACGGCTAAATGAGATTGTTGTCAAACTGGAAGCCTTTAAATCTGTTGCTCTGAAACTTTGCTTATTCCTGATCTGGGGATCAGCGATACTTTACCGACCAATAAGTTAAAGTTGATCGAATTGCCAGTATTAAAGACCGGAGAATACGATTTTCATTGTCAGATGCAAAGGTATCTAGGAAAACTTATTGTCAAATAAGTGAGACAAATAAGAGCTAATATGAATGAAAAAAAAGTGCTTATAACAACTATTATCACTTCTGAACTAGCTTAACCTATCACCAACCAGCAGCTAAACCCGAAATATTGGTAACTGTCCAGTGAAGTTAAGCTAGGTTATCTCACCCAGCGCAGCAAGATAATTGGCTAACATCTTTAGTAAACGTTTGAGCGCATAATTTTAAGCCTTCTACCATCGTAAGGTATGGGAAGAGCTCATCAGCCAACTCATTGACTGTCATTCCTGCTCTTATCGC
>NZ_JBNIEY010000007.1:0-123564 GCF_051842345.1 Idiomarina sp. ST20R2A10
CCTCGTTGGTTAGAACGTGGCGATAAATTAGGCTATCTGCAAAGTGGTGACTAGGCGTGGTTTATGTGACGCTTACAGAGCGTTCACTTTCCTTATAATGCTCTAGTGCCTGTTCGTGAGTCGCTTCAAGGCTTTTAAGGCGTCGCTCGAAAAGCTGCTGCGCATCGTGGTAAGCAGCAATTGCCATATGCTCCATTGCGTGAGTGACTTTACCGATTAAGGTCTGGACGTTTTCGGCATAAACATTAGGAAGCGAATCAAACGTTAAGTTCTCTCGGTTGCAGTCATAAAGTGGGTCATCTCGATTATCGCAGTACGCCTGCCAAATACTCTTAATGCGAGCGAGCCCGCCACGGTCGCCAAGCTCTTTGCGGATAGCGCCCGGATTCGGGCGCTTTCCTCGTTTTTCCAACGCTAAGCCAGCGTCGATAATTTCCTGCTCAGTAACTTCCGCGTGGCGAGCCATAACAGTCTCCTTTCAACGAAATTAATTTAATTAATGAAATTAAAGTTTCGTGAGCACTTAGACGAAAGCCGGTGTATCAATCTCGGCCTCAGCAAGAAATGCCATCGATTGCTGACTGATCACACTACTCTTGACTGATCGAGCCAGGACGTCATAGAGCAAGGCATGGTTTTGACTGCATGTGTGCTCGCGAAAAACGCCAGACGTCCAGATATGGCGCAGCTGATTAGCCAAAGATGGTGAGTGGCTTTCAAGGTTATGTAACGCATCAGCACATACCTCGAGGGTCAGCAGCTCAGGCTCAACCAGAGTACCCAGAGCGGTTTTCGTAGCACCAGCACTTAGCGTTCGCGTTTTACCGATACCATGTAATAGCGCAGCGACAACCGCAACATCACGCTCAATATCAGTCAACGCATGAACACCTGACACATTCCACGCAACCTCAACAGCATGCTCAAGTAACCCACCGACATAACTGTGATGGTCTCGTAACGTGGCTGGGCATTGCAGGAATGAGATTCCGACTTTTGGCTGGAGCAACACATCATCTACAAAGCTCCGCATTAACGATGACTGGATACGAGCATAAAGCACCAAAAAGGCTTGAAATACCGCGGGCTGAGGGCACTGAGAAATAGGGAGCACTGATAAGCTATTACCCAGGCGTTTGCTGGCAGCTGCGCAAGTTAAATTCTTACACACCCGGACAATTCCAACGCGAGTTGGTAGCGCTGCAACTTCAACATGAACCATGCTGTGCTCAAGAATCACCTCATCGGCAACTTGGTCATGTCGGGCAATAACAGTAAGGTCGCCAGAGCTATCAGATAGAGTCAGTTCAAACGCTTCGTTATCTCGTTCGGAAGACACCGGCGTTATCGTCGAAAGGTAATAACGTCCGATAAAACGTCGATAAATGGCAGCATCAATCAAAAGCGGCTGTACAGTTTCATGAGTTGTTGTATTCATAGTCATTCTCCAAGAAATATTAAATCGTTAACGTGACTAGAGCGAAGCTCTTACGCACCATCTGGCTTAAAGTCGTTGAAATTAGATTTGAGCAGCCGCTCGAAAGCTGAGCCGTCCTGGCGGGTCAGGTTCGGGACATAGCGCGAGTACACTCGAAACAGCATTTCGGTCGTCGAGTGGCCCATTTGGCGAGCAATCCATTCAGGGCTCTCCCCCGCTGCCAACCAAAGCGTGGCCGCCGTGTGGCGCGTTTGATAAGGTCGGCGTTTACGTAACTCCAAATGCCGTAGCAGTGGGTACCAGACGCGTTTGGTGACGTTGTTATGAGACAGTGGCGAGCCATTGCGGGTACAAAAGACAAACTTCATGTCTCCTGTTGCCTTCTGCTGTCGCTTAAGCGCATCAAGCACCAGCTGACTCATTTCAATCGCGCGGAACGAGCCATCAGTTTTGGTGCTCTGTATTTCACCGTTAACGATCGTGCTTCGAACCATGATTTGCCGACGCTCAAAGTCCACCGCATCCCACTGCAAGCCATCGATTTCCGCTGTTCGCATACCGGTGAAAAAGCGCACCGTGTAGTAGTCCCGAAAATCGGGACGTACCTTTTCGATGATGAGGCGAACCTCATCGATGGAGAATGGTTCAACATCCGTACGCGCAACTTTAAGCGATTTAATTCCCTGGTAAGGTGAGCTAAAATTGCAGCGGTTGGCTGCTTCATTCAAAATCATGCGCAATGGCGTCATGATGTGGTTTATCCGCGACGGCGATAACGGTTTTTTGCTTCGGGTTGTAACTTTGGCGAGTGAGGCCCGAAACTCAAGAACTTCCGCTTTGGTGATGCGGCCAACTTCCCTTTCCCCAAAGGCTGGTACTAAATACTTATCTAATGTATTTCGCACCGTGTCAGCGTGGGACGTTCGCCACTGAATACGCATTTCAGCGAACCAGGTATCCACAAACTCACTGAAAAGGGGCGTATCCAAATGCTGACTGCGCACTTGCATCTCCTTGAATTGCTGCGCCTTGGGGCTACCTGGGAAATGCTTGCCATAATCAAAGGTGCCGAGAGTGATTTCCGCTTCAATCCGATCGAGCAACTTCTGCACCCGTTTACGATTTTCCCGCGTATCCTCAAGCGAGGTTTGTTCGCGACAACGCTTGCCCTTGTAACGGAAGTCGATGAACAACTTACCGGTCTCAGGGCGTGCATTAACACTACCCATGAGCCATGCCCCCTTTTACCATCGGAATAGCAAGTGAACCTGACGATGCCTGACCTATGTCACGCTGAATGGCTTCCCACAGAAACAAGATCTTTCTGCCTCCAAAAGGACGGATATAGTGAATGCCCTCATGCAGCACCGAATCTTTCAGCTGTTCCCGAATAGTGCGAGGATCATATTTAATCCTCTCTGCCAGTTCGGCAGTTGTTAAAAGTGTCATGTCATTTAACATGGCAAACTCCCCAGTTGGTTGATACACTGAATGGCATAACGTATTCCTAAAGTTCAAATTGCCATCCTTAATGACATATTAACACGCAAAATATCATTTGCAATGTTTTTTTGTCATTTAAGATGACATTTCTTGAGAGGTAGTCATGATTAAGTGTCATTTAGCGCGAATGATGGGCGAGCGAAAGCTCAAGATAATGGACGTTGCACGCGATACTGGATTGAATCGCAATACCGTGACATTGTTGTATAAAGAAACCGCTCAACGAATTGATTTCGCTGCTTTGGAAGGGCTCTGTCGGTATTTTGATTGTGAGGTTGGTGATATGTTACAGGTTAGCGACGAGTGAACTCTCTCACCCAACTGAGTACGTTGCCCGTTGGAAGACCTCTGGTAGCTCAGTACTTCTCTTGCTTACGTTGGGTGTTCTAAAAAGGTGAGTAATAAAGCTTGTGAACTCAATATACATTAGCGAGCAAATCCGCGTAGCTTGACCCACCATGATGGAGACGAATATCTAATATGTCATTTAATTTATCAATTCCCACGACATCGAAAGTTCCTTTAGAGCTCACAGTAGACGCTGGAGAAATGCTTTTTATTCTAGGCGCAAACGGCACCGGTAAATCGAGCCTCATGCAAGCTTTTGCCTCTGCTAACAGCGACAAAGCCCGAAGAGTTACAGCTCATCGGCAAATTTGGTTTAGGTCGGGATCGCCAGAGTTCACAGGAAAGCAGCGTACAGACTATGAGGGAAGGATATTTCACCATGATCAGCAGGCAAACGCGCGTTGGATGGATGAGTACGCGGAGCAGCGCGCTCAGATGGCGATCTACGATTTAGTTAATTCGGAGAACAAGCGTTCTCGGAGTATCGCGCGAGCCGTCGACGAAAAGGACACAGCCGAAATCAATGACCTTTCAAATCAAGACGGAGCATTTAGGATACTGAACCGCATACTCCGGCTTGCTAATCTCGACATCGCTATATCTATCGAAGAAAACGACGAGATTGTGGCGACCCGAAGCGATAGCAAGCCATATAGTATCGCAAAACTCTCTGATGGAGAGCGCAATGCAATCCTGATTGCCGCTAATATTTTAACCGTGTCCCCGGGAACACTCCTCCTTATAGACGAACCAGAGAGACACTTGCATCGTTCAATCGTGTCTCCGCTCCTGTCGCTTCTACTCAAAGAGAGACCAGATTGCGCATTAATCGTATCTACACATGAGCCTTTACTTCCAGTGGACAATCCAGGCTCAAGCGTTCTCCTAACTCGTGCTTGTGTTTACGAGAGCAAGAGCGAGAACGAGAACAGCGCTTTTTACGACATTGATTTTCTCAAAAGCTCCGACGGCATTGATGATGACTTAAAAAGCAATATTTTAGGCGAGCGTCGGAAGATTGTGTTCGTCGAGGGGGTAGAGCATAGCCTTGATAAACCGCTTTACAGCCTTCTGTTTCCAAATGCATCAGTCGTGGCTAAGGCAAATTGCCGAGACGTTGAGAATGCAGTTGTCGGCATCAAAGGCACGTCTGAACTCCACTGGGTGAAACCGTTCGGGTTGGTGGACAATGACTCTTCAGAGCCAGAACGAATTATCGACTTACAAGCTAAAGGCGTGATTCCGTTGACCGTATATTCGGTCGAATCAATCTACTATCATCCTGAGCTGCAGAAACTGGCGGGTGAAAAACTTGCTGCAGTCGTCGATGGAAATCTCTCGGAAATGTTGGATAAAGCAAATCGAGATGCCATCAAAGCTATCCGTGCTAGCGCTGGACACCTGAGTTCAAAAATCGCTGAAAAGTCTGCGAGAGAGCAAGTATTTTCGCTTCTCCCAAAGAAAGGCGAAATAGCGAACGGCGGTAAGCGTTCCGTGGAAATAGATTTCGCTAAGTGTGCTGACGATGAAAAAGCACGTATTATGGCATTAATCGATGCGAACAACTTCACGGGTATTCTGCAGAGATACCCAATACGAGAATCGCCAGCCCTCGACGCCACTGCCAAGGCGCTTAACTACACAAATCGCACACAGTACGAGGCAGCAGTTAGAAACCTCTTAGTAAACGACTCGAAAGCGGTAAAGCTTGTACAATCTTTGCTCGGTCCGCTTCCAAGTGATCTGGTCGCGTAAACGATACAGTGGTCGCTTAACAAAGCAGCCCCAGAGAGGAACATGCACAAGCAACCTCATTATTTCGAAAGATCACAAGCCAGCGTGACACTTAAACATCTATGAATGAACAACGCGAAATGATTAAGTACCATGAGCTCGCTAAAGAAGCCAGAAGGAAACTGGCTCAGACATTAGACATACCTCACGAAGAAGAGACGCATTAAATGGCAATTAAGCAAAAAGATATAAAACTTCTCTGGGGGCGTTCGGGGAATCGGTGCGCAGTTTGTAAAGTAGAGCTTACCCAAGATAAAAATGCCGTAAACTCTTCTTTTGCATTAGGCGAACAAGCTCATATTGTCGGAGAGAAGTCTGGTTCGGCAAGGAGTCAAAGTTTACTTGACGTTGACAAGCGGAACTCTTACCACAACTTAATCCTTCTTTGCCCTAATCATCATACTGAAGTAGATAATAACGAAGACGATTGGCCCGTGGAAAAATTATTCCATATCAAGTCAAAACATGAGCTCTGGGTTAACGAAACATTAAGTGAAACGGTGAATCAAGCCAAGCTTGCTAGTGCAACAGCTGTTACAAGCATCATTGATGCTGCCGTTACTATGTGTCGACTCGAAGAATGGGATATTTGGACCAGCCATAGTTTAAGCGCCGACCCGAACTGGGATAGCAACTTTCCCTCTGAAATATTTGAATTCAGCCTCAGGGTAAAAAAAGCTATTTGGCCAGAAGAATTTGATGAGCTGAAAAGAGCTACAACTACTTTAGCTTTATCCTTAAATTTTGCAGCACAAACTTTTCTTAGACATGGCGAACTTCACGGCGAGAGATATTTCCCTAATAAGTTTTATAAGTCTGGTGGTTGGAACTCCAATTATAACAAAGATTTATCTCGGTATGAGGAATGGATTTATACATGTCATGATGCTATTCGGGAAAGCACAAATGCTGCTAATTGGTTTGCTGATGTCGTAAGGAGAGATATAAATCCAATGTTCTTCGCTGAAACAGGTAAGTTTCTAGTTGTTGAAGGAGATGTTATGGGATTTGAAGGGAAAATTTTGGAGTATACTAAAGAGGAAAAGGATTCTTTACCGCAATCAAAATTCGCTTGATCTCGCACCATCACCAAAAAACTTTGGCTAGAGGTCACAAAATAGCGCCAACGAAATCTTTCACGTATTTGCGGCCACAATCTGGACACAGAATGGACACAGCCCTGATCCGCAGCAAAATCAGCCACAACAGCTAACAGTCACACCGAAAAAGTATCAAAGAGAGGGCTTAAGAATAAATACGAAAGGGAGAAAATCGCTACAAGCCAAGGAAATGGCGCGCCCGACAGGAGTCGAACCTGTGACCTCCGCCTCCGGAGGGCGGCGCTCTATCCAGCTGAGCTACGGGCGCGTAGTTAGGAGTCTTCAGAGCAGGCGTGGATTTTAGGGAATATCCGCTGCAATGTCCAGTGCTGCAAACCGCGCATGTACCACTAACAATAACCTATAAGCTGCTCGGCTCGGCGCCGCAAGGCTTGTTTTAAGCTGTCGGGGCTTATAATGGTGAAGTCGAAAGGTAAGCGAACCAGCCACCAGGCAAACCATTCTGTGCTGTCTACCACGGTTTCAATAAATATCGCGTTGTCTTCCTGGGTTAAAATACTGGCGCTTGTGCCTAGCTCGCGGGTCGCTGTGTCCAGGTCCGTATGTAATAAAACTCGCACTTTCAGGTTGCCTGGCATGGCGCACAGGCTTTGTTTGAACTGCTCGGCAGCGTTGTAGTTTAAAGGCCTTTCAAAGGTTGCTTTAAGTAATGTCACTTCGGCTAAACGGTCTAATCGAAAGGTACGGAGCGCTTGGCGCAAATGGCAGAATCCGCCTATATACCAATGCCCGAGTCTATAGAACATACCATATGGGTCTAGCTTGCGCGGCTGCTCGGGCTCGGCTTTGCCCACATACACAACTTGTACCCGCCGCTGGCTCTCTATGGCTTCCATTAACGGCATCAATAACGACTGCTCCTGCGGCAGTCCAGAGTCGGGCAATAACAGGTTTGTATGCTGACTAATGGAACGAGCCCTTGCCTGAATATGCTCTGGCATAACGCGCTCAAGTTTCGCCTGAACGCTGGTCAGCGCAGGCGAGGTATCGGTCAGCTGAAGACTCTTCGCGGCCAACAAGCCTAGCGAGAGCGCCAGCGTTTCTTCATGAGTAAACATCATCGGCGGCAGCTTAAAACCGGCAACCAACATATAGCCTCCATGAGGGGCATGCTCTGTGGTAACCGGAATACCCAACTCCTCAAGCGCACTGATATAGCGCCTGACCGTGCGTTTATCCACGCCTAGCATTTCAGCAATTTCAGTGCCACTCAAACGTTTGTGAGACTGCAATAACTCCAGTAAGGCGAGTACTCGTGTTGTTGGGCCGGTCATAATTTTCCTGATAAAAGGCGATGAAAATAAATTTAGATAAATATTTTTATATAGGCCTAATTATGACCTATATAGCCAATATAGTTCTTATCAGAAATAAAACCCATAATAAAAAGGAGCTGAGCTATGAAAGAAAATATGTCTAAAAACAACAAAGAAATCGTTTTCTATACTAACCCTGAGTCCCGGGCACGCATTGTTCGTCGTATGCTGGAAGAGGTTGGCCAGCCGTATACGGTCAAAGTACTTAACTACAATGGCGAGATGAAAACGCCCGAGTATCTGAAAGTTAATCCGTTAGGAAAGGTGCCGGCAATACAACACGGCGATTTGGTTGTTACGGAAACCGCCGCCATTTGTGCCTACCTTGCCGATCAGTTTCCGGAAAAGAACTTAGCGCCACCGCTGGACAGCCCGGAGCGAGGAACTTACTACCGTTGGTTATTCTTTGCGGCCGGTCCGGTGGAAATGGCCAACAGCGCCAAAGCCTGTGGCTGGAACCTTGAAGATAACCTGCAAATGGTTGGCTCTGGTAGTCACGACGATGTTCTGAAAGCTCTTGAATTAGCCGTTTCTAAAGGACCTTATATTTGTGGCGAGCAGTTTACCGCGGCAGATGTATACGTTGGTAGTCATATTAGCTGGGGCATGCAGTTCAAAACGCTGGAGGAGCGCGACTCATTCAAACGTTATGTTGAACGAATTGAGAAGCGCCCCGCTTTCCAGCGAGCAACGAAACTCGATGACGAATTAAGTAAAGGCTAGAGCGTCTGAAAATAAGCAGCCAGAAGGCTCTGGCTGCTGACTCTTTTAATCACCGGTTTCCTGCTTCTGTTTTTTCAAATTCAGGTTATGGAAATCGAAGCTGAAATCGGTATAAGGCGCTACGGCTTCCAGCGTTGCACTGTGCACTTCATTATTGCGGTTCACGCTAAAGTCGATAAACGCATCAGCCTCCAGTAAAGGCTCGTCCCAGCGCACGATAAAAGTGTCGTCGTTATAATGCTCTAAGGTGCCTTGCAGCATAGGAGTGTGAGTAAAATTGATGCGCAGTTTGTCCTGCTCGTAGCTAATTTTTACGTCACCATACCAGGCGTCATTATAAGTACCGGCGTAGCTTTCCAGCGGCAGCGCGGCTCTTACTTTTTCAGGCTCTTCTACCTCGAACTCGGCTTTTCTTTTCATAAAGGCCTGATATTTTTGCTGCTCTTCCTCCACCCAGTCGCGGTCGGGCAAATCTAACAAGTCTTCTAGGGCTTCTTCGGTAATTGCGGTTAAACCACCAAAAGCCTGCTGGTTACTCAGAACTACCATGCCAAAGTTCTTTTCAGGTATCAGTGTGGTCAGCGACAACATGCCCAGAATGCCCCCGCTGTGATACACCCGCTTCACGCCCTGGTAGTCTTTTACGAACCAACCCATGCCGTAGCCACCAAAATACGTTCCTTGTTCAGCAGCTTCAGGTGATGTACCCAACGGTGTGGTTAACTGCCACATGGCCTGTTGCGAGTCTTCTGAAAAGAGGCGTTCACCCGATGGGCTCACGCCGCCCTGCAGCTGAGTGATCAACCAGTTACTTAAATCATCAACACTTGCTGCGGTCGCACCTGCTGCACCAAAATCTTCAAGAAAATCTAGCGGGAAACGATGCAGCTCACCGTTCATTTCAATAGTGCCTACCGCAACGTTGTCATTACTTTCAGGTATATGCGAAAAACCAATAACACTCTCGTCCATATTCAAAGGCTGAAAAAAGGTTTTCTCAACGTATTCTCTGTATGGCATGCCCGTAACCCGGTGGATAACTTCACCGGCCGTTACGAACATCAAGTTGTTGTAGGCGAAACGCTCGCGCAAACCGTGGTCAATAGGTACGTGCGCCAGCCCGGCAAGAATATCGCTGGTGGACTTATCGGTGTTAGGCCAGATCATTAGGTCGCCCGCTCCCAGACCAAGGCCCGAGCGGTGACTCAGGATATCGCGAATTGTTAGAGATTGAGTAATAGCCGGGTCGGCCAAACGAAACTCAGGAATGTAGTCTATAACTTTGTCGTCCCAGTTGAGTTTCCCCTGCTCTACCAGCGTTGCCATAGCCGCTGCGGTAAAAGCTTTGGTGTTTGAAGCAATACCAAACAGTGTATTGGCATTTACCGGCTCACCGCTGTCTATATCACGCACGCCGAAACCCTCGGCTAAAATCACTTCGCCGTCTTTAACCGCAACAACGGCCAGGCCCGGAATGTTAAACGCCTCCAGCGTTTCCTCGGCGGTATTGCGAATGCTGTCTGCGCTTTGCGCCCAAACAGGTGCACTGGCCAGCAAAGTAACGCCAAGCGAAACTGAACTTAATATTTTAAATAACGGTTTCATTTATCGGTTCCTTATTATCAATAGCCCTTAGTCAGCGTAAGCCGCCCGAATTTCCTCAACTTTTTTATCAATAGCTTCACGACTAAGCCACTGTCCGCGCACCATAACCCCTTGGTTCTCACGCAGGGTATCGGCGTTCTCCAGAGGATTATCCTTTAACAAAATAAAGTCAGCCCGGTGCCCGGCAGCAATGCGTCCAAAGGTATCCTCATCAGCAAAGTAATCACCTGCCGCTACCGTGGCGGAACGCAGAATATCAGCCATAGGTATACCCGCTTCTGACATCAGCTGTATTTCGTGGTGTATGGAGTAACCCGGAACACTGAATAACTGGGGTGCGTCGGTTCCAAAAATGATTTCCGCGCCGCCTTCGTGCAGGGCGTGCAACAGCTTTTGCCTATTTTCCTGCTGCACTTGCGCCTGTTCCTTATTAAAGTAACTGCTGGGGTTATCGTAATAGTTTAGCCAGCCTTCACGAACCGCCTTTGGTACCAACTGAATTTCCGGGTAGTCTTTCAGTTTGTCGGGATCAGCCGCACCTATCAGGGTTTTCCATAAGGCCTGGGTGGGCACAACCGCAACGTCTTTTTCCAGCGTCATAGAAACCAGCAAATCGAGTTCATCCTGCGTTATTTCTCTGTTCATAGCATCAACGTAAGCGAGATAACCGTCCAGGTGATCAATGGTTCTCTGGCCTGCCTCCATGGCGCGTTTTAATCCGACATCTGCCGGCACATGTCCGGCAAAGTCCATGCCCGCCTGGCGAGCCGTACTTGCCATGGCCTCATACTCTTCAAGGGTTAACCCGGGGTGCACTTTCAGTAAGTCCCACCCTTCATCGCGTTGTGCAATGACCCGCTTCGTCACCTGCTCAACCGACTCAATGGTATTGCCACTGAAGCTGGGGCCAGCTAAATACAACGTTGGACCCTGGCGCTTGCCCGACTCAATATCGGACTTAAGCTGCAACTGGTGCGGATAACCCAGCATGCCACGCACCGTTGTTACACCATTGGCAACGTACAAAAACAACATGTCGTCGGCGTAGCGTTTGGGGAAGTCACCAAAGTCTGTTGCCGGCGGCACATGACCGTGCATTTCTGCCATGCCTGGCAAAACGTATTGCCCTTCGGCATCAATGACCTGCGTATTGTCGTCAAAAGCAGGGGCTTCAGCGTTCGCAAACACACCGCTGATGTATCCGTCATTAACCACTAACGTCTGCTGCTCACTAACATTGGGCTCGCCCTTAAGCCAGTCAACAAGGGTCACGTTTTTAATGACATAATCAGCACTACGAGTTTCATTGTTCTGGGGCTCTGCATTGTTACACGCAGATAAAAATAAGGCCGCAACAGTTGCGGCCAGAAGGTGAGTCAATTTCATTTTGGTTGCCTCCGGCGTCAAGTCTGCCTTTAGCCTAGCGCAAGCTTACAATAAAGCCCAGCGGATAAGGCCGCCAACTAAAGTGACGGCCAGAACACCCAGACACCATAAGCCAACAAACCACAACCACTTCTTAAGTACAGCTTTCATCAGTCGTGGTATCCGCTGTCAGGGTCAACCTTGCCTCGGAACACCCAGTAGGTATAGCCGGTGTAAGCGAAAATTATCGGCAACAGGAACACGGCACCCACGAGTAAGAACTTCAGGCTGTTGTCCGGTGCGGCGGCTTCCCACAGGGTAATGCTGCGGGGCACCAAATAGGGGAATATGCTGACTGCAAAGCCGGTGTAAGCCAACAGGAACATACCCAAACCCCAAAGGTAGGGCCGTCCTTCCTGTTTTCTATGCAGCGAACGCAGCAAACCAATGGTCATCACCGCCAGCAGTATTGGCAAAGCCCACAGGCCAACAGAGGCCGGGTAAGTGAACCAACGCTCGGCAATAAACATATCGACATAAGGTAAGTAAAGGCTCACAAACGCAATGCAGGCCACCAGCAATATCGTGGTGTACCAGCCGGCACGGTAGCTTTGACGCTGCAGATCGCCGCTGGTTTTCATCACCAGCCAGGTCGCGCCCAGCATCATGTAGCCAATAACTACCGCCACACCACAGAAAATAGTAAATGGCGTCAGCCAGTCGAACCAACCTCCGGAATAAGCGCGGTCTGTTACCTGAATGCCCTGCAGCATAGCGCCCAGCATAATGCCCTGACTCATTGCCGCTATCAGCGAGCCGGTAATAAAGGATAAATCCCAGATACCTTTGGCGCGTTTGGTTTTAAAACGGTACTCAAAGGCCACGCCGCGGAAAATAAGCCCCAGCAACATGGCAATAACAGGCATATACAGCGCCGGCATCAGCACCGAGTAAGCCAGCGGGAACACCGCCAGCAGACCACCACCGCCCAACACCAGCCAGGTTTCGTTACCGTCCCAGACCGGCGCCACGGTGTTCATCATCACGTCACGGTCTTCTTCTTTTTTGAACCAGGGAAACAGCAGCGCTATCCCCAGGTCAAAGCCATCAAGTGCGACGTAAGCAAATACGGCGACCGAAATTAATATTGCCCAAATCAGTGCGTAATCCATAGCTTACACCTCCTCATCGTAGATGCGCTCAGCGGCCATAGTGGGCTTGTGTTTAGCGTAATCGGGAATGGCGACCTGTTCAGGGTTCCCCGCCATTTTGCGCAGAATGTAGAAGGTACCCGCACCAAAAACGAGGAAGTACACCACAATAAAGGCTATCAGGCTGCCCGCCACACCGGCTTTGTCGATGGGCGATGCCGCATCGGCGGTGCGCAGCAGGCCATAGACCACCCAGGGCTGACGCCCCACTTCGGTGACAATCCAGCCGGCAATGACCGCGACAAAGCCCATAGGTCCCATAAATAAACTGAAACGTAGCAAGGTTCTATTGTCGTACAGTTTGCCGCGCAGGCGCTGGAAGCCTGACCAGAGTCCGGCAAGTACCATCAGCATGCCCACGCCGACCATTATCCGGAAGGCCCAGAATACGGTAGCCACCGGCGGCCAGTCTTCCCGTGAATATTGATCAAGACCGGTCACTTCTGCGTCTATGTCGTGTTTCAGAATGATGCTGGCAAGACCGGGAACTTTCAGAGCATAATCCACTTCCGCAGTTTCCTGGTTCGGCACCCCGAATAAATACAGCGGTGCCCGGGCTTCAGTATGGAAGTGCCCTTCCATTGCCGCGACTTTCGCCGGCTGATGCTCCTGCGTATTTAGTCCGTGGAAGTCTCCGACAAGAACCTGCAGCGGAGCGACAATTAACGCCATCCACATGGCCATGGAGAACATTTTACGAGCTGCGGCGTTGGTTTTGTCTTTCAGCAAATGCCAGGCACCCACTGCGCCGACCACAAAAGCCACGGTTAAATAGGCTGCCAGCAGCATGTGCGCCAGCCGATAAGGGAAAGACGGGTTAAACACCACCTCAAACCAGTCGGTGACCACGAACTGCCCTACGTCATTCATCGCGTAACCGGCGGGCGTCTGCATCCAGCTGTTTACCGATAAAATCCAGAAGGCAGAAATAGCAGTGCCCACTGCCACCATCAGGGTAGCGAAGAAGTGCAGTTTCTCGCCCACCTTATTCATGCCAAACAGCATGACGCCAAGGAAACCTGCTTCAAGGAAGAACGCAGTGAGAACTTCGTAACCCATTAGCGGGCCAATAACCGGACCGGCTTTATCGGAAAATACCGACCAGTTAGTGCCGAACTGGTAGCTCATAACAATACCGGAGACCACGCCCATACCAAAGGCCACAGCGAAGATCTTCACCCAGTAACGGAACAGCTGCTGGTAAACCGGGTTGCGGGTTTTGAGGTACAGGCCTTCGAGAACCGCCAGGTAACTAGCAACCCCGATAGTAAAGGCAGGAAAAATAATGTGAAACGCGATGGTAAACGCGAACTGGAAGCGCGCTAAAAACAGTGCGTCAAAACTTTCAAACATAGCAAGCACCCTTAATTAAGGTTTGTCTCAAGTATACGCTTTTGTTGACAAAGATCAGGGGTGCCGATGTAAAACTTGTAGGATAAATACTAATAAATGCCATACTTTTTGTATGGCTAATGAACGAAAAACCTATACAAGTACTCTGGGAACCCGGCCGCTAACGCCGGTCAGCAAGTGCCAGGAAATAGTATCAGCACAGGCGGCGACTTCTCGCACGTCAATATTAGGGCCCCAAAGCTCGACATCATCGCCTAACTGCAGATTTTCAATACCGGTAACATCAATCGTCAGCATGTCCATAGAGACTCGTCCGGCCAAACCCACACGCTTTCCACGAACCATTGCCGGTGTGCCATTTTCCGCCTGCCTTGGGTAACCGTCAGCGTAACCCATAGCAACTGTCGCTATAACACTGGGTTTATCGGCACTCCAGCCGCTGCCGTAACCTACCGACTCGCCTTTTTCCAGCTGGTGCAATGCAATAACCGGAGCAACTAAGCGCATTGCAGGCTTCAGTTCTGCCTGCACTTCAGTCACCGTAGACGGATTCACACCATAAAGCAGTAAACCCGCTCTGGCCCAGTCATTATCCTGAAGTGACCACTGAGTATCCGGGTTTAAAAGTCCGGCTGAGTTGTGGAAGCTCCGTGCCTGATAGTCTTTAAGGGTTTCCGACAACTGGCAGAACTGCTGTTTTTGACGGGCGTTTAAACGATGCTCGGCATCGGCGTTGGCTAAGTGCGACATTAAGGTCACACCGGCGACATTCTTGCTCGCACGCAGGCGCTTTAATGCTTGCGGAGCCTGCTCTTCAGACCAGCCAAGCCGGTGCATACCGGTGTCCACTTTTAACCAGACCCACAAAGGGCTAGTCAACTGCGCTTGCTCAATACTCTCAAGTTGCTGTTCGCAATGCACCACCGGGCTCAGCTGATGTTCACAACACAGGTTCAGTTCAGTAGCTGAGAAGCAGCCCTCCAGTATTACCAAGGGCCCTTTATAACCGCTTTCCCGCACCGCCAAGGCCTCTTCCATAAAACCCGCAGCCATACCATCAACCAACTCTGTCAACGCCTGAACGGCGGGAGCTACACCGTGTCCGTAACCGTCAGCTTTCACTACACCCAGAAGTTTTCCACCCGCCATTTTACGACGTACCCACTTAGCGTTGTGCTGTATAGCGGAGGAAGAAATCTCAGCGCGAGTTTGCCGGTAATGCATGGGGTTTCCTTTTTAATTTTCGTCCAGCCTTTGGAAAAGGCCTTCAGTTTACCGTATTTTCCAACAACTTGAACGGAACTCTTTGCATCGCTCCGCAAGCTTGAGTAACGTAAAGCCATAACCCAAAAGGAGAATAACAATGTGGTTAAAGCACTCAGTCATTGCCGGTAGCTTAGCGCTACTTTTCACTTCCGTTCCAGCCTTATCACAAGAAACATTCCAGGCGGACGATATTTTCCAGCTTGAATACGCTAATCAGGTCAGTATTTCACCCGACGGCAAATACATTGCGTATATCCGCAACAGTTTTGACGACATGAAAGACAATACCCGGCGCTCATTATGGCTAATTGATACCGAAACCGGTCAACATTTACCGATTTTTGACGATCAGTTTAACTACGGCAGCCTCGCCTGGTCGAATGACGGTACTCGCCTTGCCTTTGCCTCTAACCGTTCTGAAAAAAACCAAATTCATGTGCACTGGATTAAAGAGCAACGCACCGCCAAAGTCACTCACGTAAGCGAAAGCCCCGGCAGTATTAGCTGGTCTAACGACGACACCCAACTGGCTTTTACTATGTCGGTTAAAGCCGAGCCTACGCCTTTTGCTAAAAGTGTGAAAAAGCCAACAAAACCTAAAGGCGCTAAGTGGTCTGACTCTCCCATTATTGTTCAGGAAGCCTATTATCAACGCGACGGCACCGGCGTTTTAGAGCCTGCGCACACACAAATTTTTGTCGTACCTGCAGACGGCGGTAGCGCGCGCCAGTTAACCGACGGCCCTTACCGACATGGCGGCCCACTTACCTGGGCAGCCGACGATAAGCATTTGATTTTTTCTGGCAACCGCTCTGAAGACTGGGCCTATCAGGTGAATGAAAGTGACCTTTACAGCGTAAGCCTGAGTTCAAAAGAAGTGACTCAGGTAACTAACAAACCCGGCCGCGAGTCATCACCACAGTTCTCACCAGACGGCGAACATTTAGCTTACTTACACAGCTCTAACGAGCCGGTGCCTTACCATAAGTCACAATTATGGATAATGGACTGGAGTGAGAGGTCGGAAACAGAGTTACAGGCTGACTTCGATCGTTCTTTCAGCTCGCCACAATGGACAGGCAATGAGTCGCTTGCGGTTTCATACGCCGATCAGGGCAAAACCGTAGTTGCTGATGTCACCTTGAGCAATGAGCTGACGAATCGGGTGGATGATGTTTCCGGTGTTTACGTCAGCCGTCCTTATACCATGGGCTCTTTTACGGCCTCAAAAACCGGTGCTATTGCCTACACAAAAGGGTCTGAATATCGCCCCGCCGATGTCGGTTATCAGCCACAAGATGGCGAAGCGGTTCAGTTTACTCAGCTTAATGAAGACCTGCTAGGTCACCGTGAGCTGGGTGAAGTTCACGAGATTCGCTATGAGTCGCGCTATGACGGCAAGGAGATTCATGGCTGGTACATTACTCCGCCAAACTACGATGAAAACAAAGAGTACCCGTTACTGTTAGAAATACACGGCGGTCCTCACCTGTCTTACGGTCCGCATTTTGCCGCAGAACACCAGCGCTATGCAGCCGAAGGCTATGTGGTGCTTTATGTAAACCATCGCGGCAGTACTTCATACGGTAAAGACTTTGCCATGCTGCTGGACGGCAACTACTCGTCACCTTATGACTTTGCTGACCACATGACTGGCATTGATTTACTCATTGATAAAGGCATTGCCGACTCAGACAACCTGTTTATTGCCGGCGGCTCGGCAGGCGGTATCGCCACAGCCTATGCAGTCGGACTGACCAATCGCTTTAACGCCGCGGCAGCCACTAACCCCGTTATTAACTGGGTGAGTAAAGTACTGACAGCTGATAGCTCTATTGGTCAAATTACTAACCAGTTCCCGGGTATGCCATGGGAAGAACTGGAGCATTACTGGCAACGCTCCCCGCTGTCTATGGTGGGTGACGTTGAAACACCGGTATTGTTGTTCACTGGTGAAGAAGACCGCCGTACGCCAATATCGGAAACCGAGCAGTTCTATCAGGCGTTGAAGCTGCAAAAAGTCGACACCGCTATGGTACGTGTTCCAGGCGCTTTTCACGGTGTTACGGCTCGCCCTTCTAATATGATAGCCAAAATTGAACACGCGCTGGCGTGGTTTGAGCAGTATAAGAAATGAGAATAGCGACACTGGGCCCTGCCGGCACCTTTTCCGAGGTTGCGGCAGGGCTTTATCAACCCGAAAGGCAACACCAAATTCAGTTACTGGACAGTCTGGTGAGTTGTCTGGACGCAATTGGTAATGACTGCGACGCTGCAGTTGTGCCTATTGAAAATTTAACCGAGGGCTTTGTCTCTCCTGTTGTGGACTACCTGGTTCAGCGCCCACTACATATTCAGGCGGAAATTCGCATTCCGGTTGGTTTTCAGTGCCTGGCCAACAGTGCTGAACCGCAGCAAATATGGGCACAGTTCGTAGCCGCCGGTCAATGCAATCAGTATCTGAATGGATTGGGGCTTCCGGTTATACACACTGCGAGTAATGCGTTGTCGCTCGATGCGTTGCTGGCCACCGAAAAGCCATCTGCGGCGGTGGTTCCCAAGCACGTAAGCTGCCCCGCTTCATTACAGATTCTGAACAGCAACATCGCTGACAACCCACGTAACGAAACGCGCTTCGTGGTATTATCCGCAACATCTGAAACGCCGGAATTTGATAAAAGTACGCATTGGAAAAGCAGTTTGCTGCTCATTGACGACAACGATCACCCGGGCTTATTGGTCGACAGCTTACAGGTTTTTGCAAAACAGCAAATTAACTTAACCTCCATTGTTTCAAGACCGGCGGGAAGTCAGTTTGGTGACTATCATTTCTTTATTGATTTTGACGGGCACCTCAGCGAGCCAGGTATAGCAGCCGCTTTGCAGGAACTGGCGAAAATGAACAACATTCACTGGCTGGGTTCGTACCCGGCCGCAGCTATAGGGAATCAGTAATGTCTCTGGAAGTTATTAAACATGAGCCTGCGGGTAACGCCGATGCGGTTATTATTTGGCTTCACGGCTTAGGTGCGTCGGGTAACGACTTTGTACCCATGACAGAACACATAAAAATTAATAACGCGCAGATTCGCTTTTTATTTCCGCACGCTCCGCAAATGCCGGTCACCATAAACCAGGGCATGGTCATGCCAGCCTGGTATGACATTACCGACATGAGCATTGACCGCCAAATTGACAGCCAGCAGTTGCGCGAGTCAGTAGCGAAAGTGCACGCTATGATCGACGAACAAGTTGCTCAGGGCATCGACAGTAAGCGCATTATTATTGCCGGGTTTTCACAAGGTGGCGCAGTGGGTTATGAAGCAGCTTTGACTTACCCTAAACCACTGGCCGGTTTAATGGCGCATTCCACTTATTTTGCCACCGCGGGTGACATTGAGGTAAATGAAGCCAACGCGCAACTGCCTATTTTGGTTCAGCACGGCACACAGGACCCGGTTGTGCCGGAAGTTCTGGGACAAAAAGCCTGCGCGGCATTAAAAGAGAAAGGTTTTAAAGTGACATATCAGACCTACCCAATGCCACATTCACTGTGTATGGAGCAGGTTCAGGATATGCAGAAATGGCTGAATGAGCGGTTCTAGCCGCTCATTCACAGAATTGTGACCGCTCTAAAAAGTTTAGCCAGCCAGCAGTTGCAGCTTTTCCGCCCAGCTGCTGGCCAGATTCTCGCCCCGTTCAAACGAGTCAATCATAATGTTCACGTGACCCACTTTACGCCCGGGACGTGCCTCTTTACCGTACCAGTGACAGTCGGCAGCGGCGGCTTCCCACAAGGCTTCAGGGATTCCGGCAACACCAATTACATTAACCATTAGCGTTGGCGCAATCAGCAAGTCCGGTAATGGCAAGCCGGTAATAGCACGTATATGCAAATTAAACTGATCGCAGTTAGCACCGCTCATGGTCCAGTGACCGGAGTTATGAACCCGCGGCGCCACTTCGTTCACCAGCAAGTGTTGGTTGTCTCCTTCACCGACTACAAAGAACTCAATGGCTAATACACCGACGTAGTCCAGCGCATTCGTCAGTTTCTGGTGGTGTTCTTTGGCTAAGGCTTCCAGTTCTTTAGAAAAGTGCTCAGCACCCGCCAGGCTATACGACAAAATGCCTTGGGTATGCACGTTCAACGTCAGTGGGAAGCAGCGCTGCTCACCTTTATGTGAACGCGCACCGACAACCGACACTTCATCGGTAAAATCGATCATATCTTCAACAATACCCGGACGCTGTCCGGCGTCTTCTGCAACGGTCGCAATGTCGTCACCCGGGCGCCAGCGCCACTGGCCCTTGCCATCGTAACCGCCTTTTGCCGATTTAATGACAACTGCATGGTCGCAGGCGTTTAAAATAGCGCTTAACTCAGCTGCGTTTTCGTATGCCTTCCAGGCCGATGTTGGTATATCCAGCTCATCGCACAGGGCTTTTTGAGAACGACGGTCAACCAGTTGATTAAAGCGTTCAGGTTGCAACAGAAACTTGTCGGCAGCTTTAGCCACCAACTCTTCACCTAAGTGCTCGTGTTCCCAGGTAGTGACATCAGCCCATTCATTCGCTTCCGCTAACGTAATCGATAACGGCTGCTGGCTACCCAATGCCATGACCTGATCTTGTCTGTCGCTGTATAAAACGCATTCATGACCCTGCTGAATAACCGCTTTACCCAGCATTTGCCCTAACTGGCCGTTACCAAGGATCAGAATTTTCATTTTGGTAGTTCCAGGTCTGAGTTAGCCATCACTTTTTCTTTTTGCGCTATGCGGAATTCGTGTACTCGTTTGCGCACATCGCTGTCAAAGCTGCCAATAACCTGTGCCGCTAGTAAGCCTGCGTTTGCCGCTCCGGCATCGCCAATAGCCAGAGTACCAACAGCCACACCCTTAGGCATTTGCACAATGGACAACAAGCTGTCTAAACCTTTTAACTGCTTGCTCGGAACTGGCACACCAAACACCGGTATGGCCGTATAAGCCGCCAGCATACCCGGTAAATGAGCAGCACCACCGGCTCCCGCAATAACCACAGGTACACCATCTTGTTCCGCTTGTTCCATGGTGGATTTAAGTAAGTCCGGCGTGCGGTGTGCAGATACCACTTTAGCCTGCCATTTAATGCCCAGAGACTCGAGCATTTCTGCCGCTTTTTGCATTACCGGCCAATCGGACTGGGAACCCATTAGAATCAATACCGGAGCCATGGTGTCACCTTTTATTTACTGTTTGGATGTGCGTGCGCATTTGGAAAGGCGGGGATTGTAGCCATTGACCGCCTTAACTGCAAATTTCACGCATAATTATTAACCAGATTTATTAACTCAGTTTAGACTTTTTGCTGATGGTAGTGTTAATCAGCTAGAGTTAGTATCTGTTATCACTTAGTACCAACAGGAATACATCATGCTACTTTCTGCGAAAGACTCTTTACTACTGATTGTTGATGCTCAGGAGAAGTTACTGCCAGCCATTCACCAACGCGATGTGGTTACTTCTCGTATGCGCTGGCTAGGCGAAATTGCCATGCAACTGGATTTGCCTATTCTTATTACCGAACAATATCCGAAAGGTTTAGGCTACACCGTTGATAGCCTGCAAGATATTATTGAAGCGGCACGAGTGGTTGAAAAAACGCACTTTAGTGCGCTGCGTGACGACACTTTCCGTGATGTGCTCTCCGAGTACAATAAAAAGCATGTGGTTATTATGGGCATGGAAACCCACGTCTGCGTTTTACAAACCGCAATAGAGCTTCAGGCTTCGGGTTATCAGGTCTTCTTACCCGCTGACACAGTAGGCTCGCGCCGCCCCACAGATAAAGACAGTGCCATTGAGCGAATGCGAAACGCCGGCGTTGAAATTATTACTTCCGAAATGGCCGCTTTTGAATGGTTAGAGAAGTCAGGAACCGATACTTTCCGCCATATCAGCCGTAACTGGTTAAAATAACGCAAGGTATTGTTGACTCGGGTTATATTAAGCGTATACTCGAAACCGCTGAGAAAATTTCGGCTATTGATTTGAGATTTTTTACGAAGTCCTTTTTGCTGTACCTCGTTTTGTAAGTCCAAGTAATACCTAAGTTTTTTGAGCAATACATTGATTTCAACATGCACTACGAGGAATATCAGCATGTCTACTACTACTGGTAAAGTAAAATTCTTTAACGAAGCTAAAGGCTTCGGTTTCATCGAACAAGAAAACGGCGCAGACGTTTTCGTACATTTCAGCGCTATTCAGTCTGACGGTTTTAAAACTCTGGCAGAAGGCCAGCAGGTTTCTTTCACCGTAGCTCAAGGCCCTAAAGGTCCACAAGCTGAAAACGTAGTTCCTATGTAAGGAACCTTCGTTGCCCTTTCGGGTACCGAACGTTTACACAAAGAATTTCAAAAACGTCGCTTTTAGCGGCGTTTTTTTATGCCTAAATCCCTGCTTCGCTAAACTTTTTCTAGAAAATCACGATAACCTTACTAATATTGATGTTAATCAAACAACTTAAAGGCGCTTATGAAAAATAACGGTCCGGTAACAGGAAAGGAGAGCCGCTTTCCCGACCACTATCGGTTGATATCGTCAACCGACCTAAAAGGGGTCATCAGACATTGTAACGACGACTTCGTTAATATTAGTGGTTATACCCGTGATGAATTAATTGGTTCACCGCACAACCTCTTACGTCACCCCGATATGCCGGGCAGTGTTTTCGAGCATATGTGGAAAACCATTAAACGCGGCAAACCCTGGATGGGCTTAGTTAAAAACCGCTGTAAAAATGGCGACCATTATTGGGTCAGTGCTTATGTCACACCAATAATGGAAAACGATAAGCCAGTGGGTTTCGAGTCCGTGCGGGTTGCCACCTCAGATGAGTTAAAACAGCGCGCACAAGGCGTTTATGACAGGCTGAATGCCGGAAAACATGCCATTCCATTCGGCAAACGTGTATGGCTGGGCTGTAAAGATTTAATACCTGTAATAGTTCCCGGTGTGGTAGCCAGTGCCATTATAGCCGCGCTAGGTGAACCCGCAGCGGCACTTATCACTTTAGCAGGTACCGCAATATCAACTCTTGCTTATGGCGCCTACGTTGGTCGTATGCTGCAAGGGCTATTAACTTTGCGCACTGATGCTTTCGACTCTGAGTTAGTCGGCATGACTTATTTCAACAAGCAGGGTCGGGAAGCCAGGCTTGCTATGCAGCTCATTAGCGAAGGCGCACGTAACCGAACCGCTTTAAGTCGCATGAAAGACGCGGTCGGCGGTCTTCTGAAAGTCACCGAAGATACATACAATCAGGCGCAGCTAAGCAGTCAGTATGTTGATAAACAAACAGCCTCTACTCAGCAAACGGCAACCGCAATGAACCAGATGGCGACCGCCATTCAGGAAGTAGCCGACACAATAGAGCGTAATGCGGAGCAGGCCGAATCAGCCAAGGCCAACATTGACGAAAGCGTCGGGCTGGCAAGAGAAGCCAGTGAAGTTATTATCAGACTGCATGACGCAGTAAAAGAAATCGCCAAAACGGTCGAAGAGCTTGATCAGTCTACCGGAGCTATCGGCGAAGCCGCCGATTTAATCTCTTCTATTGCGGACCAGACCAATTTATTAGCATTGAATGCCGCAATTGAAGCAGCTCGTGCCGGTGAACATGGCCGTGGCTTTTCCGTGGTCGCGGACGAGGTCCGCTCGCTGGCCTCAAGAACCACTCAATCTACCGAGGGTATTCATAAAGTTATTCAGCAACTGCGCGATCGTGCCCGTAATGCTGTAGAAGTATCGAAACAAGGCGAGCAGGCAGCATCTGAAGGGGTTGAGAAAGTTCGCCTGGCAGACAGTGCGTTGGGTGAAATATCAGTGGCTATTCAGGAAATTTCTGATATGTCAGCGCAAATGGCATCGGCTGTCGAAGAACAAAGTGGCGTTGCCGACCATATCAGTGAACAGATTACTCAAATTGCTGATACCGCTCGCGAGACTCAGAAAACGGCAGAGCAAACTCAGCACTCAAGCAACGAACTGCAAAATACCAGCAAAGAGCTGTATTCATTGATTGAGCGCTTTAACTTAAAAAGTTAATGGTTTTGCTCATCTGATGCAGAAGCATCATCTTTGTGGGTGCGCCGTTTAGCGGCGCGCTCGCTTTCTTCCAGAAACTCGACGTCGTCCATATCAACTTCGGGGATCTCGCCGCAGACATCGCCACCGAGCTTATTAACCGCCTGGCATAGGTCAGAAACCTTGTTATCCAATACCTGCACATGATCCAACATTCGACCTATTGCGGTTGCCACCGGGTCAGGATTATCTGCCGAGATAGCGTAAGCGTCGAAACCATATTCCTGAGCCATTTTCTTGCGTCGCTCAGTCGTTTCTTTATCAACACCAGACTGAGCCACACGAGCCGGAATGCCTACAACCGTTGTTAACTCAGGTACGTCGCGGACAACAACAGCGTTAGAACCAATGCGGGCAGACTTTCCAACCGTAATGGGACCCAGTACTTTAGCGCCGGCACCAATAACCACACCGTCCTTTAATGTCGGGTGTCGCTTACCTTTATGCCAGCTTGTACCACCAAGAGTGACACCATGGTAAAGAGTAACATCGTCACCAATTTCCGCAGTTTCACCAATAACCACACCCATACCATGATCGATAAAGAATCGACGGCCAATTTTAGCCCCGGGATGGATCTCAATACCGGTAAGCCAGCGTGAAATATTAGAGACAAAACGGGCAAGCCAGT
Source organism: Idiomarina sp. ST20R2A10 (assembly GCF_051842345.1). Classification (NCBI taxonomy): domain Bacteria; kingdom Pseudomonadati; phylum Pseudomonadota; class Gammaproteobacteria; order Alteromonadales; family Idiomarinaceae; genus Idiomarina; species Idiomarina sp. ST20R2A10. The sequence goes on from NZ_JBNIEY010000007.1 coordinate 23,807, forward strand.
ACAGTTTCCAGCCCCAAAGCTTATGGCTTACGCGATGAAACCAGGTAGCATGAAGCCCGGGATAGTGAAATAACACTTCCATGGTATTGCGCGCAGCCGGGTCTCTTGCAAAAACGCTGGCTATATCTTCTTTTACACCTTTAAAAAACGCCATGCCGCCTCCTCAGGCCGCCGGAAATTGCTTTAATAGCTTATCAACGTCAGCAAGAATAATATCGCGCATGGACTTCTCATAGCCTTCTCGCTCGTCGTCCATTTCCTTCACTTTCTTCTTAGGAAACTTCTTACGCGATTCATGCGTTGGCATATGTTTAATTTTCTCATACATACCGTGCATTGCAGGGTAGTCATTAGAGTAATCGTAATCGACCGCTTCGGGTCGATGATCAAGCAATACCACGATTCTCAGGCATCCTTCAGACAGCGGACATTGCTCCTGCTGCATTGCTTTAGCTATGGTAATAATGCTTTCATCAATACGGTCAACGCGCTTTTGCACCGCTGCTTCGCGAACTTGAGTCTGAGTACGCAGGCGCAACAGTAAAGTCGAAGCGTACCAACCCAGAGCGACAATAATCAATACGCCTACAATGGCGATAATCCAATAGAGTTCGCTGGACATTAGCTCTCCTCGTCGTCCCATTCTTCATCGAGTTCATAACCCAGTTTGGCAATCAGCTGCTCGTAACGCTCAGATTTCTCGTCAAGGTAGCTTTGCTCTTCTGCTGTCAGAGACTCATCGTTTTCAAAGCGTTCAGCCAGTAGCTGCAGTTTGCTATCTTCCTGCAACTGCTTCAGCTCCTGCTCAGGTGTCATTACCAAAGCTATTTTACGACGACTTCCATGGCGGGGATCTTTCTCATCTCCTTTTGTTTTGCTTTGTTGCAAAACTTTAGCCGATGAATGTCGCTGACCAGGCGCTTGTCCCTTTCCTTTTTTCTTGCCCTTGGATGCCGCATCTGTTGCGCGTGCATCTCTCGGAGTTTTAGGCTGTGCCAATGGTCCGGCTTTACGTGTCTTTTTCTGGCGAGTCATGGTCGCTCCTGAATAACAACTAATGTGGTCTATTGTAACGCAATAACGTGGATTACGTCAGTGGGGAGCAACGAATTACAAGTCTGAGATGATTTTTAGGCAAGAAAAAAGGCGATGCTTTCACATCGCCTGATTCTCTCATAACATTGGCAGCGCACTGCAACTATGAGAATGGTTGTCACTGTTTCCGAGTTTTTATTGCGGTTTTCCGTAACCTGTTTGCTTTTTATTATTGTTATTATTAAGTGGAGCAACCGCGAGCCTGTTGGCTTTACTCCCTGGATTATCGAGAAATAAGATAACATCTGACTTTTCGATAACCTCTCGACCTCTTGTTATTTTTTTGTGTCGAGTCAGCTGTATTTTTACAGTCTTTTTATTATTTTCTCAAGGGCTTTTAACATCTTTTTTTTTATTTTTTTCTGTCTGGAAGCTCCCCGAGCGTTGTTAAGACTACTTGAACCAAATATTAATTCAATGATTTTATTGATCTAAAAAAACACTTTTTTATTACTTTTTGTTAACAAGGCATGAAAAGATACGTTACTCATAACATTTTTCATAGCTATAAAAAAAGCGGCCGAAGCCGCTTTCCTATTCGCAAATACGAATTTAATACAAGCCACTCAAGAACTTAGACAGCAGCTCAATTTCTTCATCTGTCATTTTCTCTGTAACGCCCTGCATCATTCCATTCGGGTCGTTTGCACGCTCCCCACTACGGAACATTTCTAGCTGAGACTTGGTGTATGCGGCATGCTGACCTGAAATGTCAGGAAAAGCAGCTAACCCCATACCGTTTCCACGAGGGCCGTGACAACCCGCACATGAAGGCATATTGGTTTCAGGGTTTCCACGGCGGAACAAGTCTTCACCTTTGGCAATAAGATCTTTAGGTGTTTCGCCTTTCGGTGAGTCCTTCGATGCATAAAACGCGGCAAGATCGGCCATGTCTTGTTCTGACAATGAAGCGACCTGCCCCATCATAATCGGGTTATTACGGCCTTCTTCACCGCCTGTTTCGGAGGCCCGTTTGAAATCTTTCAGCTGTTTCAACAAATATTTTTCGTGCTGACCGGCCAAATGCGGGTACATATCGGTCGGAGATTCACCATTGGGTCCATGGCAAGCCGCACAAACTTGCGATTTCTCTTTTCCGGCTTCAGCGTCGCCGCTTTGTGCTACTGCGATACCGGCGGTACCGAAGAAAAGTCCCAAAAAGATTGCGAATTTTTTCATGTTTGCTTCTCTTCTGTTCTGGATGGCGCCACGCGCCCCAATAAATCACCTTAAGCAGGTTGCTATTTTACACAAAACTTGTGTGGATTAAATGATTAAAACCGAATCAATTGCTAAATGATCATTGGAGATACTGTCCGGATACTTCATAATGCGCGTAGATGTTCCGTTTTTTCAATAAAAGTGACCTTAATAGTGGCAGATCAGCAATTAGATTACGCATCGGCAAAATTTGTGACCAGTGCACCAGATATCAGCAAACTGCCGCCGGACTCAGGCATTGAAGTTGCTTTCGCCGGCCGTTCTAACGCAGGGAAATCCAGTGCGTTAAACACTCTGACGCGTCAAAAAGCGTTGGCCCGCACCAGTAAAACGCCCGGACGGACTCAGTTAATTAACGTTTTTGAACTTACCACAGGTCAGCGACTGATAGATTTACCCGGCTACGGATTCGCTAAGGTTCCATTAGCTGTCAAAGAAAAGTGGCAACGCTCTTTAAGCGAGTACCTTCAGCAACGCGACAGTTTAAAAGGTATCGTGGTATTAATGGATATCCGCCACCCGTTCCGCGAAACCGATCAGGAATTAATATACTGGGCGGTTAACTGTGACCTGCCGGTACTGGCTTTATTAACTAAGGCAGACAAACTCAAACAAGGCGCTCGCAAATCAACCGTTTTAAAAGCTAAGCAAGCGGCAATAGCCTTCAACGGCGACGTCCAGGTTGAAGCCTTTTCCTCATTGAAGCGCATAGGTGTCGAGCAAGTCGAAGAGAAACTCAACCAGTGGTATAGCAAAGAGTATGACGACGAATAACACGCCACCGCTTAGTGCCTGGTTATTATTAGGGTTACTCGCATTAATTTGGGGTAGCTCTTTTTTGTTGATTAAAAAAGGCTTACTGGCCTTTGGTCCAATGGAAGTTGGCGCGCTACGCATTAGCTCAGCAGGGCTTGTACTTGCCCCTTTCATTGCCCGCCGACTGAATAAAATTACCCGCAAACATTGGTTAAAGCTTGCCAGTGTCGGGCTGGTTGGCAGTCTTATTCCGGCTTTTATGTTTGCCATTGCCCAAACACAGCTGGAAAGCGGCGTTACCGGAGTTCTAAATGCGTTAACCCCTATCGCAACACTGGTTATCGGTGCGCTGTTCTTTCATCAGAAAGCGCGCATAGCACAGGTTATTGGCGTAGCCATTGGCTTGTTTGGTACTTTGCTTCTGGTTACGGCTTCGGCTAATGGCAGCTGGGACTTTAATCTGTACGCCTTGTTAGTCCTGGCCGCAACAGTTTGTTATGGCCTCAACCTGAACCTCATTAAACACAAAATCAGCGACTTATCGCCGTTAACCATTACCGGCATATCGTTGCTTATGGCTGCCGTTCCGGCAACAATCTACTTGTTTGCAGGAACGGAGTTTATTACTCAGGTTCAGCAGCCAGGCGCAATGTTGTCGCTGCTTTCTGTTCTGGCTCTGGGTATTGCAGGAACGGCAGGCGCCTTGGTTATTTTTAACCATGTCGTGCAGCTCACCAATACCGTTTTTACCAGTTCGGTCACCTACCTCATTCCCATTGTCGCTCTTATACTAGGGATACTTGATGGCGAAGAGTTTTGGTTGCAACAGGGAGTTGGAATGCTCGCCATTTTAGTTGGGGTTTGGTTCGCTAACCGCAGAGGCCGCTCCGGTATGGCTGGCATACCACAGAAATAGACAGAAAAAAGCCCGACTAAAAAGTCGGGCGAAAAGTAATCCAGGGAGAACAATTTTTTGAGGGAGGATTAATGCCCTCACCTGTTGTGACTAGACCCTTTATAAAAAGTTCAGACAATTCTTAAAATTAATGAGCTTCGTCCCAGTTATTGCCTTTACCAGCTTCCGCTATTAAAGGCACATCAAGGCTTGCAGCCTTTTCCATTACTTCAGTTAATTGTTCAATATAATCCGTTAATTTCGACTCTTTTATTTCAAACACCAGTTCATCGTGAACTTGCATTAGCATACGCACATCATCCTGACAGTTATTACTGTCAATCCAGTCGGCAACTTTCAGCATAGCTTTCTTAATGATATCCGCTGCAGTGCCCTGCATTGGCGCATTGATAGCTGCACGTTCCGCCCCTTTTCTACGGGCTCCGTTACTGGCTTTTATATCCGGCAAGGGTAAACGACGTCCAAACAGGGTTTTAACATAGCCCTGCTCTTTTGCCTGCTTGCGAGTATCTTCCATGTAACGCAAAACTCCAGGGAAGCGTTCAAAATACTTGTCCATATAGTGCTGAGCTTCATGACGGGCAATACCCAGTTGCCGCGCCAGCCCAAAGGCTGACATACCGTAAATTAGCCCGAAGTTCACCGCTTTTGCCTGACGGCGCTGGTCATTACTGACTTCATCAGCCTTACAGCCAAACACTTCGGCCGCTGTCGCACGGTGAATATCCAGGCCTTCGGCAAAAGCTTTAAGCAAAGACTCATCTTGCGACAAGTGCGCCATAATGCGCAGTTCAATCTGGCTATAGTCGATAGCGACAATCTTATAGCCTTGCTCAGGAATAAAGGCCTGACGCACTCTACGCCCTTCGGCGGTGCGAATTGGAATATTCTGCAGGTTCGGGTCTGTTGAGGACAAACGTCCGGTTGCGGTAACCGCCTGCTGATACGAGGTGTGTACGCGCCCTGTATCGGGGTTAATCATCTTCGGTAACTTGTCGGTATAGGTTGATTTAAGCTTCGACAAGCCGCGGTGCTGCAGTATCACATCCGGCAAGGGGTAGTCATGTGCCAGCTCGTGCAAAACTTCCTCAGCCGTTGACGGCGCGCCTTTTGGCGTTTTCTTCACAATTGGCAACTCAAGCTTTTCGAAGAATATGCGTTGCAGCTGTTTCGGCGAGCCCAGGTTGAACTCCTCGCCGGCAATTTCAAAAGCCTTTTTTTCCAGGGCATCGAGCTTTTCCGCAATTTCCTGGCTTTGCTTACCCAGCAAGTTTGCGTCAATACGCACACCGTATTGTTCCATATCGCACAAAACAGGCACTAACGGCACTTCAATGTCGGTAAGAACACTTTGCAGCTCGCTGCCGGTTTCTTTTACTTTATTCCAGAGCACATCATGCAATCGGTAGGTAATGTCAGCATCTTCAGCCGCGTAGGGCCCCGCCTGCTCTAAAGCAATCTGGTTAAACGTCAGTTGCTTAGCACCCTTACCTGCAATGTCTTCAAAACTAATGGTTTTGTGATTCAGATAATGCAGGCTTAAGGTATCCATATCATGCCGCGAACCAACACTGTTAAACACGTAGGAGGCAAGCATGGTGTCATTTAAAATCCCCGCCAGACGAATTTTATAGCGACGCAGGATATGCGAGTCGTATTTCAGGTTTTGCCCCACTTTTTGCGGCTTTTCAGCTTCAAGTAAAGGCTTTAACTGCTTTAGTAACCAGTCCCGGCCAACCTGGTCCGGCGCTTCCATATAATCATGCCCGACAGGTATATACACAGCTTCGCCAGGTGCCATGGCTAACGACACACCAACCAGTTCAGCTTCCATATAATTAAGGCTGGTTGTCTCGGTATCAAAAGCAAAGTAATCACATTTATTCAGTTGCGTTATGTAATCGCTGACGTCTTTTTCAGTCATCAATACACGGTACGAGTCTCTGTTTATATCGCTGGTCGGTTTTTCGCCATCGGTTTCACCCAGCGCCTGATCCGTTGCCGCACCAGTTTCCATCAGCTCACCAAGCCACCGGCGGAATTCACAACGACTGTAGAGCTCCTGCAGTTTTTCGCTGTCTGCCGTCTGTATTTTCAACTCTTCCGGTTGTAAGTCCATTGCCACATCGAGCTTAATGGTCGCCAGCTCACGCGACATCAGCAGCTGTTCTTTATATTCATTAAGCTTAGCCGGCATAGACTTCGCACCACGAAAAGAGAGCTCAGTTACTGCATTCACATTTTCGTAAATAGCGTCAATGCTGGGAATACTTTGCAGCAGCGCCTGTGCTGTCTTTTCGCCCACTTTGGGCAAGCCTGGAATATTGTCAGAGCTGTCACCCATAAGCGCTAAATAATCGATAATTTGGTTTGGCTTAACCCCGAACTTTTTCTCAACCCCTTCAGGATCCATTAAAGTATCGGTCATGGTGTTAATGAGCATGACATGTTCATTGACCAGCTGAGCCATGTCTTTATCGCCGGTACTAATCAGCGTAAAGCGCCCCTTGTCGCCGGCCTGGCGCGCCAGCGTGCCAATAACATCATCAGCTTCAACATCGTCAATGCAAAGCAGCGGTAAACCCATAGCCCGGACAATGTCATGCAAAGGTTTGATCTGGCTTCGCAGATCGTCTGGCATAGGCGGACGATTTGCTTTGTAGTCCTGGTAAATGTCGCTACGAAAGGTTTTGCCTTTGGCATCAAAAACTACGGCCATATGGCTGGGTTTATAGCGCTTTAACAGGCTTCGAAGCATATTAACGACGCCGTAAATAGCTCCGGTCGGTTCACCTTTTGAGTTGGTTAAATGCGGCGGCGAATGAAAAGCGCGGAACAAATAAGAAGAACCATCGACAAGGATAAAAGGATTTTCTGGAACAGATGTGGCCATAGTTAAGAACCTAAATTAAGCGTTACCTATAGGATGCCACAGAACGGCAATTCAGGCCACTGAACAGAGTGTGCATAACCTGTTAATAACTCTGTTAACAACGGTTCATGCCACAGCCGGAAATTTAAATTTCCCCGTGTCTAAAATTTACTTAAGTTATTGATAGTATGGGATTTAAAACGGCAGGTTTCCCGAAATACCTAGTACTTTTTATTATTATGTTTCACTGTGGAAACTATTCTGCTTTTGTCCTGAAATGGAAGGAAATGCCTCAAAAGCAGGTCAGACAGATTACCATAAAATCAGCAATGATCTACTGACAAATTCAGTTTTTTTATAACCTTTTGTTCCTCATTTTTCTTTACTTATAAAAAGCAAAGAAAACCCCTTTTCAATCAATCAACTAGGAGTTCGCATTTCAGCCATAACAAATGCGGTATCGGGGCGTTCATCTCCCATCCAAAGTTGGTAAGAGGACGCAGCCTGCTCAATCAACATGCCAAATCCATCGCTGACATTTTTGCAGCCAGCCTGCGTCAGTTGCTCCATAAATACCGTGGGTTGGTCGGCATACATTAAGTCATAGCCAGAAGCATTTTCGGACAGCAGCGGAGGGAGCGTTAAACGCTGTCCATTCAAACTGCTGCTGGTGGCGTTAATTAACAGATCTATGGGTTCGTCAATTGCAGACGCAGACGAACGTATCTGAATTCGGTTGGCTGCAACCAGTCCCAGTGTTTCTAGCTGAGATTTAAGCATTTCAGCTTTCTTTGCCGTTCGATTAATCAAATACAGACACCGCGGCTTTTGCTCCAGCAGAAGAGGTATTATCCCCCGCGCTGAACCTCCGGCACCAAAGACAACAAGTGAGCGCTTACTCACTTCGAGTCCTTTATTTCTAAGGTCGATAATTAAACCTTCGCCGTCAGTATTATCACCTAACAGCTGGCCATTGCCGTAAGGAATTAAGGTGTTCACCGCCCCCGCTAACCGCGCACGCTCGGACAGTTTAGTAACCAAGGATGCGGCCTGCTGTTTAAATGGCAAGGTGACATTGGCACCCTGCCCGCCATGGCGGAAAAATTCAGCAACCCGTCGGGAAAAATGCGCAGGCGTGGATAAATAGCGTTGATAGTTAATTGAGTCCTGCCGAGTCTGCGCAAACAACGCATGAATACGCGGAGACAGGCTATGCGCTATGGGATTCCCGAATACGCCCAGGCTGGTCACGGATTTCATACTGACAGCCAGTCTCTGGGTTTTAAATAATACTCGGTAAGCTGCTCTTCCGCAGAGCCCGGCTGAGCTTGCCAGTCGTATTCCCAACGCGCCAGCGGTGGCATCGACATTAGAATAGACTCGGTTCTGCCACCGGTTTGCAGACCAAACAAAGTTCCCCTATCCCAGACCAGATTAAACTCCACATAACGCCCGCGGCGATATAGCTGGAAGTCTCTTTGTTGCTGAGTATAAGCTAGGTTTTTGCGGCGTTCGACAATAGGCAGATAGGCTCGGGTGAAAGCATCACCCACCGCTTTTATAACCGAAAAGCACTCGTCAAATGAACGGTCGTTGAGGTCGTCAAAGAATATACCACCCACACCGCGCGCTTCGTCGCGATGCTTAAGGAAAAAGTAATCGTCACACCAGGCTTTATACTCCGGATAGAGCTTTTCATCGACGCTATCGAGCGCGTTTTTCGCCTGTTGATGCCATTCAATAATGTCTTCGTCAAAAGGATAAAACGGCGTTAAATCAAAGCCGCCGCCAAACCACCAGACAGGTTCTTCACCTTCTTTTTGCGCAATAAAAAAACGCACATTCATATGGACCGTCGGCACCATAGGGTTTTCCGGATGCATTACCAGAGAAACACCGCAGGCATTGAAGTCGCGACCTTCCAGCTCTGGTCGGTGTGCCGTTGCCGAGGCAGGCATCTTCTCGCCGTACACATGAGAAAAACCCACACCACCCTGTTCAAAAACCGCACCGTTTTTTATGATCCTCGAGCGACCACCGCCGCCTCCCGGCCGGTCCCAGCTGTCTTCCTGAAAGATCTGCTCACCGTCCGCCTGCGCCAGCTGCTGACAAATAGCATCCTGCAACGACATCAGGTAGCTTTTTACCTGCTTCAAGTAATCATTATGCATCGTCTCTGAGAACCTGATTATTTAATGGGTTTATGATTCGAGTCGGGTTCGCAGCTCCACCGGTGCTTTCATCCATTATCCAGTCCACACTGTCACCAAATTGCTGACGAACTTCTGCCGCAGTTCGGGCGGGTTCCTGCCCGGTTAAATTGGCGCTGGTAGAGACTAAAGCGTGGCCCAGTTCGCGGCACAACGCTCTGGCAGGTTCATGTGCAGTCACTCGCACAGCTATGGTATCGCGGCCGCCCGTCAATAAGGTTGATACGCCCTTTCTTACCGGCAGAATCAATGTAACGGGCCCCGGCCAATGTGACAAAACGCTGAATCGTTTGTCCTGCGCAATAGCGGAGTCTTCAACATAGGGAAGTAACTGACTGTAATCGGCGGCAATTAATATAAGACCTTTCTCGGCGGGTCGCTGTTTCAGGCTTAATAACTTCTGCACAGCCACTTCATTGCGGGGGTCGCATCCCAGTCCAAATACCGCCTCTGTCGGATAGGCAATAATGCCCGTTTTTATAGCGCTGTGCGCTGCTTCCCATGTATCTGCCATAATCACTCCTCAACTCAATGAGTCGGATTATAACGCGTCCGACTTATAGTCGCATTGCTTTTGCGGGCAGACTTTGCGAATTCCGGCGGCAGTTTTCTTTTTCACCAGCAGCGGGTACTGGCATTTGGGGCAGACTTCATCAACCGGAGGCTGATTCACGGTAAATTCACATTTCGGGTATTGGTCGCAAGCATAGAATACGGTACCGCGCCGCGATGTTTTTTGGTGTAACTGGCCTTTATCGCATTCAGGGCAGCGAATCGTCTCTTCTTCCTCAACGTTCGGTTCAGTAACGAACTCACATTCAGGAAAGCCGCTGCAGCCAACAAATAGGCCATAACGACCGCTCTTTAACTGCAATTCTTTACCACACTCAGGGCAAGGAACACCGAGATCTTCGGGCTCAATTTCAGATTGCTCCCGAAGGCCTCGCTTATAATCGCAGTCCGGGTAACCGGTACAGCCTAAAAAGCTGTTATGCCCAACATGTTTAATAACCAGTGGTCGCTCACAACGGGGGCAGCGCTCATCTGATGACATTAATGCAGGGGTCCTTCAGCTTCCTCAAACAGCAAACCTTCCATTTGGTCGTACGCAGCTTCCTGGCCGGGAACATTAAACAGCACCATAAGTACAACCCATTTCAGGTCATCCAGAGTAAAGTTCGGCGTTTCCAGTTCCATCACACGGTCAACAACCACTTCTCGTGTAGCAAAATCAAGTACACCCAGGTTTTCCAGGTACATCAGAAACCCCCGACACTGGCTGTCCAGACGAGTCATCTCTGCCGCGGTATAAATACGGGTAGACTGCTGCGGAGCAACATCCAGATAAGACTTGGTTTCCATTTGCTGCAAATCGGCCAGGCGTTCTAGCCACGCCAAAGCCTTCTGGATTTCCTGGTGACGGAAACCAGCCCGGGTAAGTTCATTGGTTAACTCATCGTGATCAACTACAACTTCCATTTCCGAATGAATGTAGTTTTCAAACAAGTACATGAGGATATCAAACATACTTTAGCGCCTCCCCACTTTGATATAACCGCCTGGTACGGCTGCTACTAGCCCTTCTAATTCGAGTAACACTACTTTCTCCATGACTTCAGCAACCTCGAGTCCGGACAATTGTACCATGTCATCAATTGTTCGTGGCTCTGAACTCAGACTAGCGAACAATCGATTGTTTGCCAAGCTTTCATCGCGACATTCTGTATCACCTTCTATGGCAACCTCAGTATCGTCAACCGAGAACCAGTCGAGAATGTCCTGCGGCGTATTAATTAGCTTCGCGCCCTGTTGGATTAACCAGTGGCAGCCCTGATGCTCCGGCAACAACACCGATCCCGGCACAGCTCCAACTTCACGTCCTTCGTTCAACGCGTGTATTGCCGTTGAAAGCGAACCGCTCTTGCGTGCTGCTTCAACCACTACCACGGCCTGACTGATACCACTAATAATACGGTTTCGGCGAGGAAAATGATCGACTCGTGCGGTTTGCCCCGGCGGAAATTCGGAAATCAGCAGCCCCTGATGCGCAATAAAATCCTGTAAGGCTTTGTTTCTTCTGGGGTAATACTGATCGATACCGGTACCTAAAACCGCTATGGTTTTTCCTTTATCGGCAGCGGTTTTATGTGCTTGAGCGTCAATGCCCATCGCCAGACCGCTAACCACCACAACACCCGCCGCGACTAAGCGCTCGCTAAACCAGTCAGCAATTTGTAAACCACTGTGAGTGGCTTTGCGGCTGCCAACAATAGCCACACTAACTCCTTGCAAAAGCTCTTTACGACCCCGGTAATAAAGTAACCAGGGCGGATTAGCTATGGCTTTTAACGCAGTTGGGTAATCTTCACTAAAGTAAGAAATAACGCCCTGATAGTCACTACGACACCAATTTTCAGCTGCATTTAACCAACGCGCCTCGACCGGTTTTAGCGATTGCCCCCATCGTTCAAAAATGGCCTCCCAGCCGGTACATTCCCGAGCAGCTTTCTGTACCTTGTTTGATGCGCGTGTCATCCCCATTAATACACATAGTTCCTGTGTGTTCACAGACTGTCCTTGACCTACCAATTTAAGGTAAACTAAGGGTAGATGAAGAATTGGAGGTTCTAATGGCAAAAATGACGGTTCTGCAATATCCGGACGAACGTTTGCGCAAAGTCGCACAGAAGATTGAAAAGGTAGATGACAATATCCGCTCGGTTATCGACGATATGTTCGAAACCATGTACGAAGAACAAGGTGTAGGCCTTGCGGCAACCCAGGTTGACGTGCACAGACGGCTGTTTGTTTCTGATTGCAGCGAAGATCAAAACGAACCGCTGGTGTTCATTAACCCGGAAATTACCGAAGCAGAAGGCCACTTTAAGAACGATGAAGGCTGTCTGTCATTTCCCGGCGTTTACGCCAAAGTTGAACGCGCCGAGAAAATTACCGTTACGGCACTGGATAAAAACGGCGAGCGTTTCAGCCGTTCCGCTGAAGGGCTACTGGCCATTTGTATTCAGCATGAAATAGACCACTTAGACGGTAAACTCTTTGTTGATTATTTATCGCCGCTGAAACGCGAACGCATTCGCAAAAAGCTTGAGAAAGAGCAACGTTTAGCCGAGAAGCAAGCGGCGGAAGCACAATAATGCGAATAGTCTTTGCCGGTACTCCGGACTTTGCAGCACAACACTTACAACAACTGCTTGATGGATCTCATCAGGTAGTGGGTGTCTATACCCAGCCCGACAGGCCTGCAGGACGAGGCAAAAAGCCACAACCCAGTGCAGTTAAGAAGCTTGCGCTCGAACACCAGCTTCCTGTTTGTCAGCCAGAGTCTTTAAAGTCGGATGAGGATCAGGCTGCACTAACCGAGCTAAAACCTGACGTCATGGTAGTGGTGGCTTATGGCTTACTGCTTCCGCAGGCAGTATTAGATATTCCTACGAAAGGCTGCCTGAACGTGCACGGTTCTTTATTACCCCGCTGGCGAGGTGCCGCTCCAATTCAACGCGCGATATGGGCTGGCGACTTAGAATCCGGTGTCTGCATTATGCAAATGGAAGCCGGCCTGGATACCGGCCCAGTGCTGCACGAAGAGCGCTGCGCCATCAGTCCGGACGAAACCTCGGCTTCGCTTTATCACAAGCTTGAAAGCCTGGGGCCTGAGGCGTTAACTAAAGTATTGAAAGATCTCGACGGCTATCAGAGCCAGGCTAAACCGCAAAGTGACGCCAATGCCACTTATGCGAAAAAGCTGACCAAGCAGGAAGGTAAAATAGACTGGACACAACCGGCGGCCTTTATCGAACGCTGCGTACGAGCGTTTAACCCCTGGCCAATGAGCTGGTGCCAGTCAGAAAATTTAAAAGCCGGACAGAACACACTCAAAATTCACGCGGCCGAACTTATTCAGGGCGCAAGTAATAAAGGTCCGGGAACTATTATGAATAGCACGCACGAAGGCATCGACGTGGTAACCGGGGACGGTATTTTACGTATAACTCAAGCGCAGATGCCGGGCAAAAAGGCTCAGCCAGCCAGTACCTTAGTAAACGGCTACAGTAATGTCTTTAGCCCGGGACTGGAATTACAATGAGCCGGCAGAAAAATTTAGAAAACGGTGGCCAGGGAGCAACTAGCCGGGCCGCCGCTGCAACCGCCCTCTTTCATGTGCTAGAAAAAGGCGAGTCGCTTTCCGCGGCCTTACCCCACGCCACCGGTAAACTCTCTGACGCAGATAAACGTCTTGCTAGTGCAATTAGCTATGGTGTTTTAAGGGTTCTGCCCAGCCTTAACAAAATGGTTGGGGCTAAACTGGATAAGCCACTTAAAGGTAAGCTTAAAGTATTGCACTACTTACTACTGGTAGGTGCCTATCAGCTTTATTGTCTTCGTATTAAAGACCACGCTGCCGTTAGCGCCACAGTAGAAGCCGCGCGTATTCTGGGCAAACGTAATCATAAAGGTCTGGTAAACGGTATACTGCGTCAATTACTGCGCGAAGCGCCTGCGGCAGATGAGTCACAGCAGCGCGAGCTACCTGTTGACGCGATGCAAAATCATCCGCGCTGGTTGTTTGAAGCAATTCAGGCAGACCACCCACAACAAGCCAGCGACATTCTCATTGAGAACAACGCACACCCACCCATGTGGTTACGCGTGAACCGTCGTTTTTTCAATCGCGATGACTATTTAAGACAACTGGAAGACAGTGGTATTGCTGCCGAAGGCGACACTCTGGCTGACGATGCTATTCGGCTGCATTCACCTGTTCCGGTTGAAAGGCTTCCGGGGTTTGACCGGGGACACGCATCGGTACAGGACCGCTCGGCGCAGCTGGCTGCGGATTACCTGAACGTAAAAGCTTCCCACCGCGTACTCGATTGTTGCGCCGCTCCGGGAGGCAAACTGCTACATTTGCTAGAGCGAAACGACTTTGAGCAACCGGTTCAGGCTATTGATATCGATGCTAAACGTCTTGAGCGAGTGGACGAAAACCTGGATCGCGCCGGTTTAAGTGCCGTAGTTCATTGCGCCGATGTTGCTTCAACTGCTGACTGGTGGGACGGCGAGCAGTTTGACCGCATACTTTTGGATGCCCCATGTTCTGCAACAGGCGTAATACGCCGCCACCCTGATATTAAATGGCTGCGGCGCGCTGAGGACATTAATGAGCTCGCACAATTGCAAAACCAGATACTAAATTCGCTTTGGCCTTTACTTAAAAACGGCGGAGAACTGCTTTACGCAACCTGCTCTATTCTAAGCCAGGAAAACCAAACTCAAATTGAGTCTTTTCTAAAACAGCAATCGAGTGCTAGTCTGATACCTATTAATGAAAAGCAGAAAACTCTGCAACTGCTCCCGGGTGAACATAACGGGGATGGTTTCTTTTACGCGAGATTGAAAAAAGTCGAATGAAAATTATCATACTCGGTGTTGGCCAGGTCGGCGGCACATTAGCGGAAAACCTGGTTGGCGAACGCAACGATATCACCATAGTTGATACCAATAACGATTTACTGGACGATTTGCAGGATAAGTATGACCTGCGGGTCGTCGTTGGTAACGGAGCCCATCCTGATGTTTTACGTCGCGCGGGTGCCGACGATGCCGATTTGCTCATTGCAGTAACCAGCAGCGACGAAACCAATATGATTGCTTGCCAGGTTGCTTACTCCATCTTTAATACGCCAAAGAAAATAGCCAGAATTCGCTCTGAAGAATACATCCGCTATAAAGATCAGCTTTTTCATAATCAGGATGCGCCAGTTGACCACATTATTTCACCGGAACAACTGGTAACCAGCTATATTCGCCGGCTTATTGACTACCCAGGCGCTCTGCAAGTTATGGAGTTTGCCAACGGACGAGCCAGCCTGGTGGCGGTAAAAGCCTACTACGGCGGAAAGCTGGTTGGTCATGCTATCTCAACACTGCGGGAGCATATTCCCAATATCGACACCCGGGTTGCGGCTATTTATCGTCAGGGTAAGCCTATACGCCCGACCGGAACCACAATCATCGAAGCCGATGATGAAGTCTTCTTCATTGCAGATACTCGCCACATCAGCACCGTAATGCAGGAACTACAAAAGCTGGAAGACAAGTACCGCAGAATAATGATTGTCGGTGGCGGGAACATTGGTGCCGGTCTGGCCAAACAACTGGAAGTTGATCACCGGGTTAAGCTAATAGAGCGCTCAGAAACTCGCGCGGAAGAACTTTCGCAAAGCCTTGAGCATACCTTAATTTTCCGCGGTGACGCGTCCGACCAAAAATTGCTGGAAGAAGAGCACGTTGAAGACATCGACGTATTTATCGCGGTTACCAACGACGACGAAGCGAACATTATGTCAGCCATGCTGGCTAAACGTATGGGCGCCCGTAAAACCATGGTGCTCATTCAGCGTAGCGCCTACGTTGACTTGGTGCAGGGAGGCGAAATTGATATTGCCATTTCACCGCAACGCGCCACAGTTTCAGCTCTACTAACTCACGTACGCCGTGGCGATATTGTTAACGTTTACTCACTGCGAAAAGGTGCCGCCGAAGCTATTGAGGCAATTGCACATGGTGATGAAGACACGTCCCGAGTGGTGGGTAAAGCCATTAAAGATATCAAGCTTCCGCCAGGAACAACCATTGGTGCGGTTGTTCGCGGACAAGAAGTGCTTATGGCGCACAGTGAAACCATTATTCACTCCGACGACCACGTTATTCTTTTCTTGCTGGATAAAAAGTACATTGATCAGGTTGAAAAAGTCTTCCAGCCAAGTGCGATGTTCTTTTAGTCCAGTTCTTTCAATTGCACCCGGCCACGGGTGGCAGCCTGTAGCTTCTTCTGCAACGCCCCAACATTCACGGGGCGTAGCAATACCTTAAGTCGCACACTCTCTTCATACTCCGAAGATTCCATTTCAGCATTAGCCTCAAGCAAAAGCGGTTCAACATCGCCCTGGTCAGTATAAGCAAAATTTAACTGAAAGCGTTGTTTAAAAACCCTTTGCTCTTTTTCAAGTTCAGCTAATGCGGCGACTGTCGCGTCAGTATAGGCTCGCTGAAGTCCGCCCGTTCCCAACTTCACCCCACCAAAATATCGCACGACTATAGCGGTAACCTCGCCTACGCCGCTATTTTGTAGTGCCATAAGCATAGGTCGCCCCGCCGTTCCAGAGGGTTCACCGTCGTCGCTGTAAGCCATACTCTGGCTGTTATTAGGTGCGGAAAAAAGCGATGCAGAGCAATAGTGAGACGCCTTGGGCCAGCGTTTTTTTACAACAGTCAGAAACTCAGCGGCGCTGTCGGCGTTTGGCGTATGTGCCAGGCACGCAATAAAGCGGCTGCCTTTAACTTCTATTTCGACTTCCGTTTCCGAAGCCGGAATGTCGTAATCCTGATCATGCAAGACGGGTAACCTTTTTCACGTAAGCATCTAATGCGGTTTGGCGTGTAAGGTTATCATTTCGCTCCCGGTAAACCACAATGTTATCCTCAACTCGCACGCCACCAAAGGGTTTAAACTCATCCACCCGGCGCCAGTTAATCAAATGCTTATTGCGCGAATTCGCCAGCTTCTGCAGCAAAGGCTCAATAAAGTAGATTCCGGGCTCAATGGTATAAACCTGTCGGGGCTCTACGGTACGAGTGGTTTTTAACGTAAGATGACCACTGGGTGGCGCTATTGGCGTACCCCTTTCATCAGCCTGCGCAGCACCAACGTCGTGTACCTGCAAGCCCAGAGGATGACCTAAACCATGCGGAAGGAATACCGTAGTTATGCCGTCTTCAATCATTTGTTCAGGACTGCAACTGACAAAACCAAAAGCAAAAAGCACATTAGCAATTTGTTCATGAGCCAACTGGTGCAGCGCCGGGAATTCGACGCCCGGCTTCATTTTATCAATTAACGCCAATGTAATTTGGTCAAGTGCAGCTATCAACTCTTCGTATTCATTGTGTTGTTTAGACCAGGTACGGCTAATATCTGCGGCATAACCGTAAACCTCAGCGCCAGCGTCAACCAGCATCGACTTGAGTGAACTAGGAGCTGTCTTATCGGGCATCCAGTGATGCAAAACACTGGCATTTTCATTTTGCCCAATAATATGGTTGTAAGGCACTTCATTCTGCCCTTGCCGAGTAGCTGCCATATATTTCAGCAGACAATCAAACTCCGACTCACCGTTAAAAAAGGCGTCAGCGGCCGCAACATGGCCTTCAGCCGCAATATGATTAGCCTGGGTCAAACAGGCAATTTCGTAATCGGTTTTAAACAAGCGATGATAATGAAAGAAATGAAGCACGGGGTCTGGGTTTATATTCTCAAAGCCCAAAGCCTTGGCAACCTCAATATGTTCACCAAGGTAAGCCGCATTTTTCTTATCGTAAGGAAGTAGTTTTTCAATGGCCTCTGGCGAACTGATGTGTTCCACGTGGAACTCTTCTAACCAGAGAGCTCCCTCTAGGCTTGTAGTCGTATGCCAAAAGTCCGGAGAACTTAATAAAACTAATGTCGGCCGCGTGTTGGGCCTTAAAATAACCCAGGCATTAGGCAACTGAGTTTCCGGGCACCAGGCTTTAAAATGAGGATTTGCACGGAAAGGATAATTCATATCATCCAAAAACCAGCGCTTTTGCTGGCCTGAATGAATAGCAACTAAATCTAAATTTTCTCGTTTAAAAAGTCGTTCAGCACGAGTCTGAAGCTGCTTTATATGGTCAGGAAACAACGGCCACAAATCTGCTATCGCAGTCATATTGGATCGCCTTATTCAGTATCAACAATTGTCATATCAACAACTTGCTCAAACAAATTATCCTCGTTACCACCCAACATCCTATAAATTTGCTGATAACTCAATACCGCTTTTACATAATCTCTGGTTTCATGGTACGGAATGGTTTCGACCCACTCATCGGCAGCAACAGACTCGTCGGGTAACCAGTCTTTGACTCTATAATAGCCTGCATTATAGCTTGCCGTAGCTAATAACCAATTATTCTCAAAGCGGTGTTTCAGTCGACTTAAATAGTCAGTGCCCAGACGCACATTAACAGCGGGGTCGTTCAACCGCCGCCAGCTATTATTCTTAGTATCCAGTTGCTTTGCAGTACCAGGCAGAATCTGCATTAGTCCCCTTGCACCAGCACTTGAATACGCATCGTGCCGAAAGTTACTTTCCCGGCGCGTAATAGCTAAAGCCCAGTTTTCATCGATTCCGGCGGCCTGTGACGCCCGCCCTAATATATCTTTATAGGCTAAAGGGAAACGAATGCCCACAGCGTCAAAATGCCCTATTTGCGCTAATGTCCATATTGCCTGATCGTGCCATCCCCACTCGCTGGCGAGATATGCCGCAACCTTTTGCTCCTCGCCATCAAGCTGCGTCAATAAATGGTTCCATTCGCGCCGGGCGTCGACCCAACGCTCCAGTTGAATCAGTTCATACGCACGTTGCACGCTAGGATGATTACGAATTTGTTCAAGCTGAACAACACTGACTTCAAGTTTCTCTTGTTCAAGGCTCACCGGCTTCTGCAACCGCGCTGCCGCCAGAAAACCGTAGTAATGCCGTTCGTCGGCTAAATCTTCGTACAGTTCCTGTGCGGCCAAAGCGTTACCGGTTATCTCCTGTGAGCGAGCCAGCCAGTAACGCCATTGATTACCCTGCCGGATGGCAACCGGCAAACTTTGAATCGCGTCTCTCAGGCCTTCGTAATCTTTGTCCTTAAGATAAATAGCCAAACGCCACTGTAAAACTCGTTCATTTAGCGCGTTTACCGGAACGCGATCATGCCAGACACGAGCTTCGGGATGAGAGTTTAAGCTTAACGCAACAGCAAATTCTTCGGCGATGCGGCCCTCTTGCTGTTCGGTAAAGGGCAGTTGTGAACTCAGCTTTTTATAGCTTCGCAGAGCAATGTTTTCATCACGCCAAACCAGCTTGGTTAAAGCATAGGTGACTATTTGTGCCTCTTTTCCAGGATAGCGCCCCTTGTACCAGGAGTCGTCCTCTATAGCGGCGGGTGAATACCTCACCTTGTGATAAAACTCACCCAGATACTGCTGTAACTCAGGCAATAAACCAGTTAAATACGGGAGCAGAGTCGGATTACCATGCTCAGCTGCCAACTCCAGTCTTTCCCAAACTTTGTCTTCGGTACGCCCACCCAATTCTTGCCATTCGTCCAAAATTGGATCGCAAGCCGAAGGAAGCGAGAACCCATGCTTCCAGATAGCATCAACCTGACGCCGGAAAGGCCCGTCGTCCAGACCCTTTTCACGCTGCGACTCAATAAATTGACAACGGTGAGTTAAGGTTCCCGGATGCCGGAAGTCCCGAATAAAACGAGAATACTCCTCCTGCCCTGCCAAATAAGTAAGCCAGGGCTGTCTTAGTTGCCAGTCGAGGGGCGTCTTTTCATATTTATCGAGAAAAGCCAGAACGCGGTCTTCATTGGCCAGGTATCCAATTTGCTCAAGTCGAGCCAATTCCAAGTACGGTAGCAACGGGTAATCTTTCAGCTTTTTAAGTAATAACCGGTACTCACCCAGACGACCACGCTTAGCCGCGTACTCTGCTTTTTTGAATAGCTCACGCTGCTGCTCCCGTTGCTTTGTATCAACAGGTTCAGACTGAACCGCACCAATGCTTAACAGGGACAACACGAAAAACAATGGCGCACTGTAACGTATGATAAACGACTGCTTTTTCATTAATTCAAACGCATGTTTAAATAACCGTTGAAAAATTGGCGTATTCGCGCCAAACTCTGTCTACCTTAACCCAAAGCTATAGCAGAATCAGTTTCTTTATAGCAACAAATTAATGGAAGTCGTGGGAGACCCAAGATGATCTATCAAGGTGAAAGCATTCGGGTCGATTTTATCGAACCAGGTTTCGCAGAATTACAATTTGATGCGAAAGGCTCGGTTAATAAATTCGACCAGGCGACATTAGAAGAATTCAGTGAAGCACTGACAAAATTACAAAACACTAACGACCTGCGCGGCGTCATTGTTACCAGCAGCAAGTCGACCTTTATTGTCGGCGCTGATATTACCGAGTTCCTGACACTGTTCTCTGATCAGGAGAAAACCCGCAGCTGGGTGGCAAAAGCCTCGCGCGTATTTGACCAATTGGAAGACCTGCCTGTACCAACGGTTGGTGCGGTAAAAGGTTTCGCATTAGGCGGCGGTTGTGAAGCATTGTTAGCCTGTGACTACCGTGTAGCGGACACCACAGCAACTATCGGCCTACCAGAAGTTAAACTGGGCCTTATTCCTGGCTTTGGCGGCACTATGCGTTTACCTCGCTTGATTGGTCCGGACAACGCGCTTGAATGGATAACCACAGGTAAAAATAACAAAGCCCTTGATGCATTGAAAGTCGGCGCAGTTGATGCCGTTGTTGAACCGGAAAACCTGACCAAAGCCGCTCTTAACTTGGCGAAAGATGCAGCCGCTGGTCAACAGGACTGGAAAGCGAAGCGTCAGCCAAAACTTGAGCCGTTAAAAGCTAACGACACTGAGTTGATGATGACTCTGGTGACCGCTAAAGGCTTAATTGCAGCGAAAGCAGGCAAACACTACCCGGCACCGCATAAAGCGTTAGAAGCAATTGAGAACGGTGCCCGCGAGCATCGTGAAGGCGCACTAACAGCTGAAAACAACGCATTTTTCGACCTCACCCAAACCGAGGCATGCCAGGCACAGGTTGGTATCTTCCTGGCGGATCAGGCAGTTAAAAGTAAGTCGAAAAAGTACGCTAAGGCAGCAACCAAAGAAATTAAGACAGCAGGTGTTTTAGGTGCAGGCATTATGGGCGGCGGTATCGCCTACCAGTCAGCGCTTAAAGGCGTACCGGCGGTTATGAAAGACATTAAGCAAGACGCTTTAGACTTAGGCATGAAAGAAGCCGGCAAGATACTGAAAAAAGGTGTTGAGCGCGGTAAGGTAAACAACGAGAAGATGATTAAAATCTTGTCTTCTATTACACCTACGCTGTTGAACGATGCAGTTAAAGACGTCGATATTGTCGTAGAAGCCGTTGTTGAGAACCCGAAAGTTAAAGGGTCGGTGCTGGCTGAAATTGAAGGGGTAATTGGCGATGACGCCATTTTGACTTCAAATACCTCGACTATTTCTATTACCGAACTGGCTAAGAACCTTAAGCGCCCTGAGAAATTCTGTGGTATGCACTTTTTCAACCCGGTCCACAAAATGCCGCTGGTTGAAATTATCCGTGGTGAGAAAACTTCAGATGACACCGTTAATGCGGTAGTCGCCTATGCGCTTAAACTTGGCAAAACCCCTATCGTTGTTAACGACTGCCCTGGCTTCTTAGTTAACCGCGTATTGTTCCCTTACCTGGCAGGCTTTGCCGGCATGGTTGATGAAGGCGTTGATTTCGTCGGCATCGACAAGGTTATGGAGAAGCAGTTCGGTTGGCCAATGGGTCCTGCGTACTTAAGCGATGTTGTTGGTATAGACACAGCTGATCATTGTACCGTTGTTATGGAAGCAGGCTTCCCGACCCGCATGAAACGCGACGAGTCCAGCGCCATTGCTAAACTGGCAGCTGCTGAGCGTTACGGTCAGAAAAACGGCAAAGGCTTCTACGTATACGGTACGGACAAAAAAGGTAAGCCAACCAAAGAAGCCGATCCGGCGACTTATGAGTTACTAGGCTGTGAACAAGGCAAAAAGCTGGACGCAGACGAAGTCATTGCTCGCTGCATGATCCCTATGGTGAACGAAGTGGTTCGCTGTCTGGAAGAAGACATTGTTGGTTCTGCTGCAGAAGCCGACATGGCGCTGCTTTATGGCTTAGGCTTCCCTCCATTCCGCGGCGGTCCTTTCCGTTACCTGGAAACGCTTGGCATGGACAACTTTATTCAACTGGCAGACAAGTACGCGCACCTGGGTGAAATTTATCAGGTTACCGACGGCATGCGCAAAATGGCTAAAGCCGGTAAATCTTACTTTGACACAACCAGCGCGAAGTAAGGCTTGAGGAGGTTATTAAAATGAAAGACATCGTCATAGTAGATTGTATTCGTACGCCAATGGGGCGTTCAAAAAATGGTGTTTTCCGCCATACTCGTGCCGAAGACCTCTCAGCTGCGCTGATGAAGGGCTTACTTGAGCGTAACCCGGAAGTTGACCCGGAAGAACTGGAAGACATTTACTGGGGTTGCGTACAGCAAACCCTGGAGCAAGGCTTTAACATTGCGCGTAACTCGGCGCTTATTGCTGGTATTCCGCATAAAGTGGCTGGTGTAACGGTTAACCGTTTGTGTGGCTCTTCAATGCAGGCTCTGCACGACGCAGCCCGCGCTATTATGAACGGCGACGGCGACATCTTTATGGCCGGTGGTGTTGAGCACATGGGTCACGTACCCATGACCCACGGAATCGACTTTCACCCGGGCATGAACAAGTCTGTTGCAAAAGCTTCGGGCAGCATGGGTATGACCGCTGAACTGTTATCTCGTAAGTTCGGTATTACCCGCGAACAACAAGACGAATTTGGTGCACGCTCTCACAGAAAAGCGCACGAGGCGACGGTTGAAGGCCGCTTTGCTAAAGAGATTTACGCAATGAATGGCCACAACGCCGACGGCGAGCTGGTGCGTGTTACTGAAGACGAAGTGATTCGTCCAGAAACCACTGCTGAAGGCTTGTCACAGCTTCGCCCAGTGTTTGACCCGGCCAACGGTACGGTAACCGCAGGTACCTCCTCAGCCTTGTCTGACGGCGCAGCAGCCATGTTGGTTATGTCTGCTGACAAAGCCAAAGAACTGGGTCTGACGCCACGCGTTAAAATCCGTTCAATGGCCGTTGCAGGCTGCGATCCATCCATTATGGGTTACGGACCGGTTCCGGCAACAGAAAAAGCGCTGAAGCGTGCTGGTGTGTCTATTGATGACATCGACGTTGTTGAACTGAACGAAGCCTTTGCCGCACAGTCACTGCCTGTACTTAAAGGTTTAAAACTGTTCGACAAGATGGAAGAAAAAGTGAACCTGAACGGCGGTGCTATCGCTCTAGGTCACCCATTAGGCTGCTCTGGCGCACGTATCTCAACGACGCTAATCAACTTAATGGAAGAGAAAGACGCGAAGCTTGGCTTAGCAACCATGTGTATTGGCCTTGGCCAGGGTATTGCTACTGTCTTCGAACGCATTTAAAAGAAACAGCAAAACTAGAGCGGTTTAACACTTTAACTGCTCTGAGGAAGGGGGGAGCGAAGGCTCGCCCCTTTTTATTGTCAGGAAATACTCAGAAACACGCCGTGAACCCATCCCTGGGGGCTTGACTGCAGCAATCCATGGCTGCAGACAGTTTCTAAGTATTTCCCGCCAACAAACAGCGGTGCAATCCATCACTCCCCCCTCACCTCTTAGTCGCGAAAGTGTTAAACTACTCGGTAATTTCGCTTAACATCTTTTAAAGAAGTCATGACCCAGATTAACTGCGACAAAGAACTCGATACCTTAGGCCTTAAATGCCCGGAGCCCGTTATGCTGGTGCGTGCGACTATTCGTAAAATGGATGTTGGTCAGGTTTTACTGATTATTGCGGATGATCCCGCAACAACCCGGGATATTCCGGGCTTTTGCGAGTTTATGGAGCATGAGTTGGTGGAGTCTGAGACCGAAGAAATGCCCTACCGCTACTGGGTTAGGAAATCTCATTAATAGCCTGACTTTTAGATGTCAGGCTTTGTCTTTATTTAAGTACATTTCCCAAAACTCGGCCTGACCTACGTCACCTAATTCATAAGGTGCGAAGCCGAAGTTCTCATAGGCTTTTTTCGCCCGGTCGTTGTTCTCAAGCACTTCCAGTGTCAGCTTCACGCAACCGCGAAATTCCGCCAGCGTTTTCACTTCTTCTAAAAGCTTTTTAGCAACGCCCTGCCCCCGATATTCGGGAATAACGGCTATGTCATGAATATTCATTAGTGGTTTAGCAGCGAAGGTTGAGAAGCCTTCTACACAGTTTGCAACGCCAACCGGAGTGTCACCATCGTAGGCCAGCAAAGAAAACACATGGTCTCGCTTTGCCATTTCATCTATCAGGCTTTCTTTAACTTCATCTGATA
Organism: Idiomarina sp. ST20R2A10; assembly: GCF_051842345.1. NCBI lineage: Bacteria > Pseudomonadati > Pseudomonadota > Gammaproteobacteria > Alteromonadales > Idiomarinaceae > Idiomarina > Idiomarina sp. ST20R2A10. The sequence continues at coordinate 47,996 of NZ_JBNIEY010000007.1, forward strand.
TGCCTTCACCGCCACCCATTGGGTCTTTGGCATAAGCATCTAACATAGCAATAACGGCATTGCGGTGTTTGGGGTTGCTGTAATCCGCAAGAGTAATTTCTATCATTCTTCCTTCGCTCATTTTACAACGTAAACTGTTTCATTTGGTCAGCAACAGGCTGATAACAATGACAGCTAGTAACATGGTCGTTCACCATACCAACTGCTTGCATAAAAGCATAGCAAATGGTCGGTCCGACAAACTTAAAGCCTTCCTTTTTTAACGCTTTTGCCATGCTTTGGGAAGCTTCTGTTTCTGTTGGAATCTCACTTTGCGTCGAGTACGCATTAATAATCGGTGAGCCACCTACAAACTCCCACAGCCACCGCTCAAACTTAACGCCCTTTTCTTCTAACCTTATATACGCTTCAGCGTTAGTAAAAATGGCATCAATTTTGGCCTTGCTGCGGATAATATCACGGTTGCTGTACAACAATTCACGATCAGCGTCACTCATTGCCACAATAGCTTGTGGGTCAAAGCCTAAAAAGGCTTTCTCGTAACCACTCTGTTTGCGCAGAATAGTTAACCAACTGAGTCCCGCCTGCTGCCCGTCCAGACACAATTTAGCAAAAAGTTCTATCGGGTCGCTTACCGGACGCCCCCACACATTGTCATGATAAGCGCGGTAGTCGTCAGCAGATTCACACCAGGAACACCGTTCTGGCTGATTATTTGTCATGCCTTCCCCTATAACCAAGGCGATTCAGAGGGTATAATCTACGCATATTTTTCGACCTTCGGTCAACCACAAATAACAAAGCAGAGAATGCGTATGTCGACGTACGATGTGAAAACCTTTCAGGGGCTTATTCTTGCTCTTCAGGATTACTGGGCTCAGCAAGGCTGTGCCGTGGTTCAACCACTGGATATGGAGGTTGGTGCGGGTACCTTTCATCCAATGACCTTTCTGCGCTCATTAGGTCCGGAGCCAGCCAGTTTTGCCTATGTGCAACCCTGCCGCCGCCCGACCGATGGCCGGTATGGTGAGAACCCGAACCGCCTGCAGCACTATTATCAGTTTCAGGTCATTATGAAACCATCGCCTAAAGACATTCAGGAGCTTTATCTGGGTTCTTTAGAAATGCTGGGCTTTGACACACTAACTCACGACATACGCTTTGTAGAAGACAACTGGGAATCGCCTACTCTGGGCGCCTGGGGTCTGGGCTGGGAAGTCTGGCTTAACGGTATGGAAGTTACTCAGTTTACCTACTTTCAACAAGTCGGTGGTTTAGAGTGTCGCCCAGTGGCCGGAGAAATTACCTACGGCCTTGAACGTTTAGCTATGTACATTCAGGGCGTGGACAGCATTTATGACCTGGTCTGGACAGACGGCCCGCGCGGTAAAATCCTGTATCGCGATGTTTTCCATCAGAACGAAGTTGAGCAGTCGACTTACAACTTTGAATACGCTGACGTTGATGTGCTGTTCCGCCGCTTCGACGACTGCGAAAAAGAATGTGAACTGCTAATTGAAAAATCTCTGGCTTTACCCGCGTACGAGCAGGTTATGCGCGCATCTCACGCCTTTAACTTACTGGATGCCCGACACGCTATCTCTGTAACCGAAAGACAGCGCTACATACTTCGTGTCAGAACCATGGCGAAAGCCGTTGCCGAAGTCTATTACCAGGCGCGCGAAGCTCTTGGCTTCCCTTTAGCCGACAATAAAAACAAACCAGCAGCGAACTAAGGAGAGCGAGCCGTGCAAAAAGAAAACTTATTAATTGAGTTAGGTACTGAAGAGCTTCCTCCAAAAGCCTTAAAGTCGCTGCGTGACAGCTTAAAGTCGGGTATTGAGTCAGGCTTAAAAAGCGCCGAACTGAATTTTGATAATATTGAGGCTTATGCAACCCCTCGCCGACTGGCCGTTCTGGTAAAACAAGTTGAAACCGAACAGCAGGACAAAGAGGCGGAGAAGCGCGGGCCAGCAGTGAATGTGGCTTTTGACGACTCTGGTAAACCGACTAAGGCAGCTGAAGGCTGGGCACGTTCAAACGGCATTACGGTAGAACAGGCTGACCGCCTTAAAACCGAAAAAGGCGAATGGCTACTGCATAAAGCGACAGTAAAGGGTCAGGCGCTGGCTGACTTAGTTCAGGGTATTTTGGAGGCAGCAATTAAAGCCCTTCCTATTCCGAAGCCGATGCGTTGGGGCGACAGCACCGCGCAATTTATTCGTCCGGTGCACACACTAACAGTCATGCTGGGCAGCGAACTTATTGAAGCCGAAATTCTGGAAACGAAGAGTGCTCGTTTTATCCAGGGCCACCGCTTTCATTCGCCCCAAGGTTTTGAGCTCGATCATGTCGACAATTACTTATCTAAGCTGCTTCAAGCGAAAGTGATCGCTAACTTCGAAGAGCGTATTGAAACCATTCAGTCGGAAGTATCACGTCTTGCCTCAGAACTCGGCGGCCAGGTTATTCAGGATGACGAGTTAGTTGAGGAAGTTGCAGCCCTTGTGGAATGGCCCGTTGCTTTAACGGCAAGTTTCGATCAAGGTTTCCTCGCGGTACCAAAAGAACCGCTTATCGTTACCATGAAAGATGACCAACGTTACTTTCCGGTGGAAGATGGCAAAGGTAACTTACTGCCACAGTTTATTTTCATTACCAATATTGAAAGCCGTGACCCTCAGCAGATTATTAAGGGTAACGAGAAAGTCGTTCGCCCTCGCCTGGCGGATGCACAGTTTTTCTTTGAGTCTGATAAGAAAACGGCTTTAGAATCGCGAGTTGCTGCACTGGATTCGGTTCTATTCCAAAAACAACTGGGCAGTATTGGTGACAAAGCGCGCCGCATATCGGTGTTAGCCGGAAAAATTGCAAACCAGTTAACTGCCGACGTAAAAGCCTCAGAACGAGCCGGGCTGCTGTGTAAGGCTGACCTGGTTTCCGATATGGTTTCTGAGTTCCCTGAAACCCAGGGCGTTATGGGTAAACACTATGCGTTGAACGACGGTGAGAGCCCAGTAGTCGCCGAAGCAATAGAACAGCACTACTGGCCTCGTTTTTCGGGCGACGAGCTGCCTTTGACACGAGAGGCTTGTGCCGTCGCTTTAGCAGACAAACTGGATACGCTGGTTGGGATATTCGGTATTGGTCAGGTACCTAAAGGTGACCGTGACCCATTCGCTCTGCGCCGTGCCGCTCTTGGTTTGTTGCGTACTCTGGTAGAACGTAAGCTTTCATTAGACTTACATGAACTGTTAGCGGCATCCGTCGAAGGCTTTGGTGACAAGCTATCGAATAACACTGTCGCTACTGATGTTTTCGATTTTCTACTCGGTCGTTTTCGTCCCTGGTATCAGGATCAAGGCATTACCGTCGATGTTATTCAGTCGGTACTTGCCCGTTCCCCTTCTAAGCCAACGGACTTCGACCAAAGAGTAAAGGCGGTTCAGTCATTTAAGTCTATGGATTCTGCTGCCAGCCTTGCCGCAGCCAATAAACGGGTAGGTAACATCCTGGCAAAATCAGACGAAGAGATATCCGGTAACGTGGATGAAACTCTTCTACAGGAAGATTCTGAAACAACACTTTATCGTTTGGTTAAACAGACAGAAGACGCTGTTAAGCCACTTATTGCTGATGGTAAGTACAGTGACGCCCTCACGCATTTATCTGAGCTTAAAGAGCCTGTGGATGCGTTTTTTGAACATGTCATGGTCAATGCCGATGACGATAAAGTCCGTATTAACCGCCTGAACTTGTTGTTTCGCTTGCGTCAGCTGTTCTTGGAAATAGCGGATATTTCTTTGCTTCAGTAACTAACGCTTTGATTTTTAATAAAAAAGCCGGCTTCATTTTCATGAGCCGGCTTTTTTGTTGCCTGTTGCTTGCTAATGTCGCTGTTAAGCCTAGACGTCCAAGTTAGCAACCTTAAGAGCGTTTGATTCAATAAAGGCTCTACGTGGTTCAACTTCGTCACCCATTAACGTGGTGAACAGCTGGTCAGCGCCAATAGCGTCCTCAATAGTTACCTGAAGCATACGGCGAGTATCAGGGTCCATCGTAGTTTCCCACAGCTGGTCAGGGTTCATTTCGCCCAGACCTTTATAACGCTGAACGTATAAACCTCGCTTGGATTCACCAATAAGCCATTCCACAGCTTCAACAAAGTGTGTAACTGGCTGCTTCTTCTCACCGCGAAGCACATAGCCACCCGGCTCAACCAAAGAGTCGATCTCTTCGCCAAGCGTCACTATTTGTTCGTAGTCTTTAGACATTAAGAATTCATAGTTCAGCGGGTAATCTGTGTCGACACCGTGTTGACGAATCGTCGTCGAAGGTAACCACATCTTGCGTTCAGTATCTTCATGCAAAGAAACGGTATAAGTTGCCGAATTAATTTCACGGGCAGTTAGGTCATCGTTTAATGTTTTAACCCACTTCTCCATGTAATCTTTATCTTTCAAACGATCATCCGTTAAACGAGGCGCATAGAACAGACGCTGTAAGAAACGCTCAGGCATACGACGACTTAAACGCTTAATATTTTCCTGCGCCATCTGATAGCCGTTAACCAAAGTTTCGAGCTTTTCACCAGAAATACCTGGTGCGGTTTCGTTAACATGTAAAGATGCATTATCCAGAGCTAAACTGGTTAAGTAGCGAATCAACGCAGGGTCATCTTTAATATAAACTTCCTGCTTGCCCTTCTTCACTTTGTACAGCGGGGGCTGAGCAATATAGATATATCCGCGCTCGATAATTTCAGGCATTTGACGATAGAAGAACGTCAATAACAAAGTACGAATGTGTGATCCGTCAACGTCGGCATCCGTCATAATAATAATACGGTGATAACGTGTTTTATCCGGGTTGTACTCATCACGGCCAATACCACAGCCCATAGCAGTAATTAATGTACCAACCTCGACAGAAGACAGCATTTTGTCAAAACGCGCTTTTTCTACGTTAAGAATTTTACCTTTAAGTGGCAAAATCGCCTGGTTTTTACGGTTACGACCCTGCTTAGCGGAACCGCCTGCAGAGTCACCCTCCACAATATAAAGTTCAGACAGTGCCGGGTCTTTTTCCTGACAATCGGCCAACTTACCAGGTAAGCCCGCAATATCCAGAGCACCTTTACGGCGTGTCATTTCACGTGCTTTACGAGCGGCTTCACGAGCTCTTGCTGCATCAATAATTTTATTGATAATAAGTTTTGCTTCGCCCGGGTTTTCTAGTAAATAGTCCGCTAACTGCTCGTTCATTGTCTGCTCAACAGCCGACTTCACTTCTGAAGAAACCAGCTTGTCTTTTGTTTGAGACGAAAACTTAGGATCAGGAACTTTAACAGAAATAATGGCGGTCAGACCTTCACGCGCATCGTCACCCGTTGCAGAGGTTTTTGATTTTTTATTATAACCCTCTTTCTCCATGTAGGTGTTCAGTGTGCGCGTCAGAGCGGCACGGAAGCCGGCTAAGTGTGTACCACCATCACGCTGCGGAATGTTGTTGGTAAAACAATAGATGTTTTCCTGGAATGAGTCATTCCACTGCATACTGACTTCAACACCAATACCGTCTTCTCTTTGTATTGTGAAATAGAAAGCTTTTTGGTGAATTGGCGTTTTGTTCTTATTCAAATAATTAACAAAGGCAGCAATACCGCCTTCGTATTTAAATAAATCTTCGCGGTCGTCACGCTCATCGCGCAACCGTATACCAACACCTGAATTCAGGAACGAGAGTTCGCGCAGGCGCTTAGCCAGAATATCGTAGTGGAATTCAGTATTGGTAAAAGTTTCGTGGCTTGGCCAAAAACGCAGTTCTGTACCTGTTGTTTCGGTATCGCCAACAGGTTTTACATCGCTGTCAGGCTCACCCATATGATAAGTCTGCTCGTAAACCTGGCCTTGTCGACGAATGGTCAACTGCAGCTTTTCAGATAGCGCGTTTACAACAGAGATACCAACCCCGTGCAAACCACCAGACACTTTATAAGAGTTGTCGTCGAATTTACCGCCAGCGTGCAGTACGGTCATAATAACCTGAGCAGCTGAAACACCTTCTTCTTCATGTATATCAACTGGAATTCCACGACCATCATCTTTCACACTAACAGAACCGTCAGAGTGAATGATAACCATAATTTCTGAACAGTGACCCGCTAAGGCCTCGTCAATAGAGTTATCGACAACTTCAAAAACCATGTGGTGCAGACCAGTTCCATCATCCGTGTCACCAATGTACATGCCTGGGCGTTTACGAACCGCATCCAACCCTTTCAGAACCTTGATACTCGATGAACCGTAATTATTTTCTTCCATAGTATTATCTCGATATCATTCGTTTATTACCCCATGTTCCACGTGGAACATTCGGGGTGATTTTTGAAATTTATCCGACAACTGCTTTCCAGTAATTGCGGTGATAAACACTTGTGCGTCTAGATTTTCTAACTCACGACAGAGTAACGCTTGGTTTCTTGAATCAAGCTCTGACGTTAAATCATCGACTAAATAAATGCAGGGTTGCCTTTTTATTTTTTGGTAATGCTTCCCTTGCGCTAACTTTAAAGCGGTTATCGCGGTCTTTAATTGTCCGCGAGACAGGCGATGTTTTACTTCCACCCCGTCCGCTATCACTTTTATATCTGCCTTATGTGCCCCAACTGAGGTAAAGCCGTATTTCTTATCTTTCTCTGTATGGCTTTCTAAGGCGTCAAATAAGCTTTGGCTAGTATCCCAGCCCGATTTTAATCGAACCTCCATTGTAACATCGGAGAGAAAAGATTTCGCTAGTTCTTGTATATAATCATTCAGTTCTTCTAGGTATTTTTCGCGACTTTTACTAATGCGCTCGCCATAATAGGCTAACTGCTCTTTCCAATATCGATCTTCTCTTACAGGAAGCGAGCGCTGCTTGAGTAAACTGTTTCTTTGTTTTAGGAGCTGAGTGTACGCAACCCAGTCAGAATAAAAGGAGTGTTCCACGTGGAACACTCCCCAATCTATAAACTGTCTTCTCTGTCCTGGACCTTCCAACAATATATCGACGGATTCAGGTGTTAATAGTTGTACCGGCACCAAACGAGCAACATCAGACATGCGCTGAACGTTCGCGCCATTCAACCTAAGCGACTGTTCACCATCGGTACTGCGTTTTACACCTATAGCGTAATCTTGGGAACGGCAAAATACAGTAAAGCCCGGTTTCCCTTCTTTAATCAACTGACGAAAACCACCCGGCCGAAAAGAACGACCAAAACCGAGTAAATAGATAGCTTCAAGCAAACTGGTTTTTCCGGAACCATTATCGCCGGTTATGATATTAATTTTGGGGCTGGGAGATAGAGCCACTTCCGAGAAATTTCGGAAGTGGCTTAAATTCAACGTCTCAATGAACATTTACGAGGCAGGGTTACAAACGCATCGGCATAATAACGTAACAGCAAGACTCGTCATGCTGAGGTTCAATTAATGCACTACTATTTGAGTCAGACAGAGTAAAAGAAACTTGTTCGTCATCAATGTTATTTAAGACATCTAGCAAATAGCTAACGTTGAAGCCAATTTCCAGATCATCGCCTTGATAATCCACTTCTATCACTTCTTCCGCTTGTTCTTGCTCGGGGTTCGTTGCCGTAATGCAAAGTTCACCACTACTCAAATTCAAACGCACACCGCGAAACTTTTCATTAGAGAGAATAGATGCTCGCCCAAAGGACTGCCGCAACGCATCGCGATGGGCAACAATAACTTTGTCTCCACCGCTAGGTAAAACGCGACGGTAATCAGGAAAACGACCATCTACCAGCTTACTTGTAAAAACAAGCTCTGGTGTTTCCACGCGAATATGGTTGTTTCCTATCGACACTGACACTTCCTGGTCGTCGTCACCTAACAACCGAAGTAACTCGACCACGCCTTTGCGCGGAACAATAACTTGGCGTTGGGCCAAACCTGGCTGATCAATAGCACAAGTGCTCATGGCTAAACGGTGGCCGTCGGTCGCTACGGAACGCAACATGCCGTTATCAGTTTCGAACAACATGCCGTTTAAATAATAACGCACGTCCTGATTCGCCATGGAGAAATGCGTTTTCAACATTAAATCTTTTAATACCGCCTGCTCAGTTACCAGGTGGATATCGCTTTTCCAGTCGTCGATATTTGGAAAGTCATCTGAAGATAAGGTACTCAATTTAAATTTACTGCGACCAGATTTGACTGTGGCACTGTCTTCCTGCGAGGTAAACTCGATGGTCGAGCCTTCAGGCAGACTGCGCACAATATCCAGCAACTTTTTCGCTGGCACTGTAACAGCCGCATCCATATCCGCCGACTCGAGCGGTACAGCCGAAACCAGTTCAACCTCAAGATCTGTTCCGGTTAGTTTAAGCTGACCATTATCGACCTGAAGCAACAAATTCGACAAAATTGGTAAGGTATGCCGCCGTTCAACAGCGCCACTTACAACCTGCAGCGGCTTTAAAAAAGCATCGCGGTTAATTGAAAATTTCATGACTGAGTCCCCTGTTTATAACGACATACTTTTATGACGACAATGTACGAATTAGATTTCGATAATCTTCTTTAATGTCGTGCTGCGCATCTTTTAATTCTTGTATCTTCCGACAAGCATGCAAAACCGTTGTGTGATCACGACCGCCGAACGCGTCGCCTATTTCCGGTAAGCTATGATTAGTCAATTCCTTAGCTAATGCCATTGCTAACTGGCGAGGGCGCGCTACAGAACGGCTACGGCGTTTTGATAAAATATCGGCTAACTTAATATTGTAGTATTCCGCTACCGTCTTCTGAATATTATCAATAGTAACTAATTTTTCCTGGGCGGCAATTAAGTCACGCAAAGCTTCACGGACAAAGTCTATAGTTATAGGCCGTCCTGTGAGTTGCACATTAGCCACAACCCGGTTCAATGCGCCTTCCAGCTCCCGAACATTTGAACGCAAACGTTTAGCAATGAAAAACGCCACTTCGTGAGGCATATGCAAACCACGTTCATCAGCTTTACGCATTAAAATGGCCACCCGGGTTTCTAATTCCGGGGGCTCAATGGCAATGGTAAGACCCCAGCCAAAACGTGACTTCAACCGATCTTCTACTCCGTCTATTTCTTTCGGGTAAAGATCGCTGGTCATAATAATTTGCTGGTTACCTTCCAACAACGCATTAAAGGTATGGAAAAACTCTTCCTGCGAACCTTTTTTATTCGCAAAGAAGTGAATGTCATCAATCAATAACGCATCGACCGAACGATAGTAACGCTTAAACTCGTTGGTTGAACTGTTACGAATAGAGTTCACCATGTCCTGCACAAAACGCTCAGCCCGAATGTAAAACACCTTGGCGTCCTTTTTGTGCGCCATAATGCCATTACCAACCGCATGCAAAAGGTGAGTTTTACCTAAACCGGTACCACCATAAACAAACAGAGGGTTATAAACGCCGCCAGGATTCTCTGCCACCTGAATAGCGGCCGCACGCGCCAACTGGTTTGATTTACCCTCAACAAAGTTATCGAAGGTGTATTCCGGATGAATATTGCTTTCAAAAGGCACTTCCACATCGGTGTTACCTGATGAGAAGTTAGGTGTTTTTCTGCGGGTTGCAGCTGCGCGTTGCGGTGAGCCGCTGTCACGTTGTGTCGGCGACGCTTCCCCAACTTTTAAAACCACGTTAGGCACTTTGTCATCGCACAAAACTTCTAAATAGGTATTAATGGTTTTCAGGTATTTATCACGCACCCAGTCTACCGAATAAATATTCGGAGCAAACAAGGTTAATGTTTCGCCATTGAGTTTGGCTTGTAGGGGTCTGATCCACGTGTTGAACTGCTGTAACGGTAACTCCGATTGCAGTCGCTCTGCACATTGTTGCCAAAGCGAATTATTCACACTCTTCTCCTGGATCGTTTCTTTATAAACATAACCAAAGATTGTACTTCACTCAGCTAATATTCGCTAGCATAAACTGCCTGAAAACAGCGTCAATAAAGGAGTTAAAAAATAGCCATTGAAACCAAAACTGGCGCATAAATTGCTTAAAAGGCCACATTGCCTCAAAATCGGAAAATAAAGCAAATAGTGAATAACTGTTATTTTATCCACATTATTAATGTTATAATCTCAACAGATTGTGGATGATATTATTTTAGGATTTATTGCCTAAAAAAGCCTCTGGTCATTGACTCAACGAGAAAAGATCGGTAAGATCCGCGCTCTAAAAAATTCCGTTCACGTTTGGTTTCAACTTATTCGGCCAGCGTGGGAAATAGCAAACTGACCGATGGAATATTAGTTATGAAAAGAACATTTCAACCAAGCGTATTAAAGCGCAAGCGTTCACACGGTTTCCGTGCTCGCATGGCAACAAAAAATGGCCGCAAAGTACTGGCTCGTCGCCGTGCACGTGGTCGTAAAGTACTGAGTGCATAAAAGTATCTCATACGGAAGGGAGTTACGTCTGTTAACTCCCTCTCATTTCCAGACTGTATTCTCAAACCCTCCTGTAAAAGCCGTTACTGCTCATGTCACTATGTTGGCAACCCCCAATGAGTTAGGCCATCCACGTATTGGTGTTACCGTCAGCAAAAAGCGAGCTAAGCGCGCAGTTGACCGAAACCGCATAAAACGACAAATACGTGAAACCTTCCGTTTAAGCCAACATAAAATTCCCGCTTTCGACATTGTAATTATTGCTAAGCAGGGTATTGTCGAGCAGGATAACGCCGCATTACGGGATACGTTGAATTATTTATGGCGAAAATTAGCAAAGCGTTGCGAACAATACCAATCGCGTTCATAAAGGTTTATCAGTGGTTTATCAGTCCACTGCTGGGCCCGCGTTGTCGTTTTTATCCATCTTGCTCACATTATGCCTGTGAGGCCATACAAAAACACGGTACAATCCGTGGCATTGGCCTTGCTGCAGTAAGAATCAGTAAATGTCACCCAGCTCATGAGGGCGGCTACGACCCGGTTCCACTTGCTAAGCAAGACGCCAAGCCAGAAAATAACAGCGAATCCGAATCTTTACTAAATCAGCCAACAGAGACGAAATCACTATGAATTCGCCACGCACGATATTATTTATTGCCTTTTTAGTGGTGTCTTTCTTCCTATACCAGAATTGGATGGTGGAAACCGCACCCGGAACAAAAGCACCTGAAAACGTTACCTCAACACAATCGAGCAATAACGCTGAAAACAGCGATGTGCCCTCAGGCAGTTCAGCCGTTTCGGCAGACGTCCCGGAAAGTGATCAGCCGGTTGTAGCTCAGCGGGCTGAAACCACAGTTCACGTTCGCACCGACGTGTTAGATGTTGAGATAGATACCCGCGGTGGTGATGTTGTTTCGACTCACTTACTCAAGTTTGCGAAAACTCAGGGTTCTGAAGAACGCTTTCAACTTCTGCAAAACAGTTCAAACAACGTTTACGTCGCTCAGTCAGGCCTAATTGGCCCGGACGGAATTGATGGCAAAGACGGCCGCCCTTCTTATAACTACGTACAAGAAAGCTACGAGTCTACAAGCGAGGTTATTGAAGTTCCTTTAACCTATACGGCTGAGAACGGCGCTGTTTATCGTAAAGTATTTACCTTCACGCCAGGAAAATACACTGTTGATGTTCGGTACGAAGTAGAAAATAACACCAGCAAAACGCTTGAAACCCAATTTTACGGCCAATTAAAACGTTCCGTACACTCAGGCGAAAGTGGCAGTATGATCATGCCTACCTATTTTGGTGCAGCTTATTCCTACGATGAAGACAAGTTCGAAAAATACGATTTCGACAGCATGCAGGACAAAAAGCTGAACGTTACTTCGCAAACTGGTTGGGTCGGAATGCTTGAGCACTATTTCGTGTCAGCCTGGGTGCCGAAACAAGGTCAGCAAAATCGTCTTTATTCTCGAGTAGCCAATGGCAGCCAGGCAATTATCGGTGTCATTTATCCAATGACTGATATTCAGCCAGGCAGCTCCAAAACGATTGAGTCTCAAGTATTTCTGGGTCCAAAAGACCAAGACGCTATGGCTGAAGTCGTCGAGTATCTGGACTTAACCGTCGACTATGGTTTCCTATGGTGGTTAGCTCAACCGATATTCAAACTGCTGCAGTTCTTACAAAGCATCGTTATTAACTGGGGTCTGGCTATTATCCTGACCACAGTTATTGTTAAAGCGCTATTGTTCCCGCTAACTAAGGCACAATACGTTTCAATGGCTAAGATGCGCATGCTGCAGCCAAAAATGACGGCTCTGCGTGAACGTTATGGTGACGACCGACAGAAGATGTCAGGCGCCATGATGAAGCTCTACAAAGAGGAAAAAGTAAATCCTCTGGGCGGCTGTCTGCCTATGCTGTTGCAGCTTCCAATCTTCCTGGCGCTATACTGGGTGCTATTGGAAAGTGTTGAGCTGCGCCATTCTGCTTTTGTGTTCTGGATACAGGATCTGTCAACCAAAGACCCATACTACATCCTGCCTATTTTAATGGGTGCCAGTATGTTCTTAATGCAGCGACTGCAGCCAACACCGACGGCTGACCCAATGCAACAGAAACTGTTTCAGTATATGCCGGTTATCTTTACCGTATTCTTCCTGTGGTTCCCATCGGGTCTGGTACTGTACTGGCTGGTCAGTAACTTGATTACCATTGCGCAAATGCTGATCATTTACCGGGGCTTAGAGAAGAAAGGGATTAACGTTCGAAACAAGAAATAATCCAACATTAAGGCCCGGCTAATGCCGGGCTTTAGTCCTTTGGGGAGCAGCAAAAATGCAAACTGAAACAGATTTTGACGACACCATAGTAGCTCAGGCAACGCCTCCCGGACGCGGCGGTGTTGGTATTGTTCGCGTGAGCGGAAAAGCCTGTAAAGAGGTTGCAGAAAAGCTGTTAGGTCACTGCCCCAAGCCTCGTAAAGCAGAGTACCTGCCGTTTTACGATTTACAGAAACAACTGTTGGACGAAGGCATAGCGCTCTTTTTCCTGGGTCCAAACTCCTTTACCGGAGAAGATGTCTTAGAACTGCAAGGCCATGGTGGGCCGGTTATTATCGATATGATAATTCGAGCAATACTGGAAATTCCCGGTATTCGCCCTGCTCGTCCCGGTGAGTTTAGCGAACGAGCATTCTTAAACGACAAGCTCGATCTCACCCAGGCAGAAGCCATTGCCGACCTAATTGATACCAACTCAGAGCAGGCCGCAAAAGCCGCCTTACAAAGCCTAAAAGGTGAGTTTTCTCATAAAATTGATCAGTTGGTAGACGCCGTTATTCACCTGAGAATATACGTTGAAGCGGCTATCGACTTTCCTGATGAAGAAATCGATTTTCTTTCCGATGGCAAAGTATCCGGCGATTTAGCTGAAATTATCGACCAGCTGTTCCACATAGAACAGGAAGCCAAGCAAGGCACGCTCATGCGCGAAGGCATGCGCATTGTTATTGCCGGACGCCCCAATGCGGGTAAGTCCAGCTTGCTTAACGCGCTGGCGGGTCGTGAATCAGCTATTGTAACGGAAATAGCAGGAACCACTCGCGATGTTCTGCGGGAGCACATTCAAATAGACGGTATGCCGCTGCATATTATCGATACCGCAGGTTTACGCGAAAGCCCTGACCATGTTGAGAAAATTGGTATTGAACGCGCCTGGGATGAAATACGCCAGGCTGACCGCGTGCTGTTTATGGTCGACAGTCAGGAAACCTCTGCCATTCATCCCGACGATATTTGGCCAGAATTTTTCGCACAATTACCCGAGGACATGCCCTACACCGTTATTCGCAATAAAGTCGATTTATCGGAAGAGCCCACGGGTATAGATGAACACAACAACATTCCGGTTATTCATCTTTCCGCCAAAACAGGACATGGCATTGAATTGCTTAGAGAACACCTAAAACATTGTGTTGGTTACAGTGCAACCTCCGAAGGCAGTTTCATGGCAAGACGCCGCCATTTAGAGGCTCTGGCTAAAGCGAAAGTACATCTACTGCAAGGTCAGGAACAGTTAGAAGCCAATATGGCAGGTGAAATACTGGCAGAAGAACTTCGCCTAACTCAGCAGCACCTCAATGAAATTACCGGCGAATTCACTTCTGATGACCTCCTTGGCCAGATTTTTGGTTCGTTTTGTATCGGTAAATAAAGCTTTTTCTTAGTCGTACAACTAAGGAGCACCAGTGAAAGACAAGTTAGCGCAATGGGGGTTTGACTATGTTCGCCTGCGGTTTGGCTTTCGAACCGGCGTTGCTGCCTGCTTATCTCTTATTATTGCCTGGGCTATGGGCTTAGAGCATCCTCAATGGTCTGCTATGACAGTTTGGGCCGTTTCCCAGCCAACTCGTGGTCTTCTTATAGAAAAGGCCGCATACCGGGCGTTAGGCACTCTTTTAGGGACTATGTTCGGTATGGTGCTGGTGGTTTCTGCCAGTGGCGAAATCATTTGGCTGGTGGCGGGCTTAACTCTGTGGGTATCGCTTTGTGTCTACACGGGCAATTTACTGCACGGGCTTATTTCTTACGGCACCATACTTGCCGGGTATTCAGCTTCCATGGTGGTGTTGCTAACACAAAACCCTGACGCACTTATGCCCCTCGGAATTGACCGTCTACTCACGGTTTTTGTCGGCATTATGACATCACTCGTTATTGGCTGGGCTTTTACTTATAAAAGAGCGGAACAAAGCTTAATTAACCAACTTCGCCGACAAACCGCAGCTAACTTGCACGATATTAGTCGTTACTTCGCCGAACCGGATAATAACGATTTAAACCTTGCCGATAAGTTATCAAAACTGGCGGCCCTCGAAGCTCAACTGCTCGATCACGGCACCGGCTCTGTCAGTGCTCATGAATCGGCCAAAACGTTACGCTTGGTCATTAACAGCCAACTGGGGTTTCTGGCTGAACTGAATATTCAGGAGCCGGAAAAAAACCAAGAAGTAAGCGATTACTTACTCGAAGCGTCAAATAAATTAAATGCTTCCGCTAAACGTTCCGAAATTGTAGAACCTCTCAAAACTGCTCTGGAATCCATTAAAAACGCC
Source organism: Idiomarina sp. ST20R2A10 (assembly GCF_051842345.1). Lineage (NCBI taxonomy): Bacteria > Pseudomonadati > Pseudomonadota > Gammaproteobacteria > Alteromonadales > Idiomarinaceae > Idiomarina > Idiomarina sp. ST20R2A10. The sequence goes on from NZ_JBNIEY010000007.1 coordinate 63,076, forward strand.
GCACTGAAAAAACGCTTTAATGAATTTGTTGAAGCAACCAACGACCGATTATCTTTTCGTGATTCGGGCAAAACTGCCACTTCCACCTTACTCAGCAAAACCATTTTGCATCGCGACTGGTTGGGTGCACGCCAGGCGGCCATACGCACTTTAGTTATTATGGGGCTCATTGGCGCAAGCTGGTGGTATACCGGATTATTTCAATTCGCTTATTTAATGCTGGGTGCTTCGGTTATGTTGACGCTATTCTCCACCGCAGACAACCCGGCATTAACCATGAGATATGTGTTTTTCGGGCAGTGTGCCGGCGCGCTGACAGCGGTGCTTATACAGGCAACGGTCTGGCAGTACCAGGGCTCCATTTTATGGATGCTGGTTGCTTTAATGCCGGTTATTTTGCTGGCGGGTTTTCCTATGTCACATCAAAAAACAGCAAACGGCAGTATGGACTTCAATCTGGTCTTTTTGCTGTTAATGCAGCCCTCTATCGGTTATTCATTCCACCTTGGTCATTCAGCGAGTATTGCTCTGGCAGTCGTTGCCGCCCCCCTACTTTCGTTAATTGCTTATCGACTTATTTATCCGACCAATTTAAAAGCGCGTTATCAAAGCTTACTGCAAACTCTGACCGAAGAAATTGACCAGCTGAACAAAACAAAACTCACCGAAAGCCAGTACAACCGACGTAAAGCACGTTTCTACCATCGCGTAATAAAGCTTACCCAAATTAGCGACAAACTGGGAATGAAAGACAAAGACGCCATTCTCGGGCACCTTTTAACCGGCCAGAAGCGATTAAATTCCACCGGCTAACTCAACCTTTTTAGCGCGCGGCCAACGTTTAATTTCATATTCACGCTGGCATGCTTTAGTTCGGTTCGGGTGTTTCTCACTCCAGACAAGCACCACAGGACGACGAGCTCGTGTGTACTTAGCGCCTTTTTTATCGTCGGTATTATGCTCATTCACACGCCGTTCAATGTCCGTTGTGACACCGGTATAGAACGTATTGTCTGCACATTTAATTAGATAAACCGCCCAGCTCACGACTTGAACTCTCTCCTGCTAAACCCAATACACAGTGTAACAACAGTTACTCAATGAACCGACTAAGGATGACATTATGAGCAGACATTTTGATGAAGCCAAGGGTTTGTCTGAACAACACGACCCCGCAACACACGACTTTGTATTTAACCAGACCATGTTCCGCATTAAAGACCCGGAGCGCACTTTAAAATTTTACAGTGAAGTTCTGGGCATGACGTTGGTTAAACGATTCGACTTCCCGGAAATGGAGTTTACGCTGTATTTCATGGCTGCCATGTCGCCTGAACAACGAAAAGACTGGTCAACCGATAACGACAAACGCATTGAACAGACCTTTGGTCGGCCGGCCATGCTGGAACTGACTCACAACTGGGGCGACGAGAACGACGACTCGGTGTCTTACCACAGTGGTAACGAAGAGCCCAAAGGTTTTGGTCACATAGGTTTCGCCGTACCGGATATCGATGCCGCCTGTGAGCGTTTCGATAAAATGGGCGTAGAGTTTCAAAAACGCCCGAACGACGGGAAAATGAAGGGTATTGCCTTTATTAAAGACCCGGATGGCTACTGGATTGAAATATTCACGCCGGAACGCCAACCGGAATTGCTGAAAGAGCACTTAAAATAACGATGGCACAGTGAAAAAAGGCCAGTTCATTTGAGCTGGCCTTATTTTTTACTACTCTGAAAGCATCGACTTCACTTTACCCTCCAGAGACGTCATGCCATGTTCACGTCCAATTTCTAACGCTTTTTCTACCGGCATTCCATCTAGCCAACCGGCACGTAATGCCATTAACGCGCCGACTCTATTACTCGAAGCACAATGCACCATCGCCTTCTTATCGCTATTTTTCAGTAAAATACGGTCCACCATGCGAGCATTTTCAAGTGTCACTCCGTCTGCACCGTTAACCGGTACATGGTAATACGCCATGCCATTACGGGTAACCACTGCGGCTTCCTCACTGTCGGTCATTTCTTTTTGTGAAAGCAGATTAATAACAACCTCACCACCTTCATCAGCAAAGTCAGCCAACTGCTCATTTGATGGTGTGCCCATCACCCATAACTTATCTGACACCTGTTTGGGTGACTCAATGCCGGCAAAAACATTCGTTGAAACTATTGCTACACTAAAAGCGACTAATACATTAACCAGAGCTTTTACCATTTGGGTTCTCCTGTATGATTCTCGTGTTTTTAATAGTAGCAAATGAGTTAGAAATTTTATGACTGTTTTACATCTTTTAGTGGGTACAACCTCCGGAAATACCGAGTTTTTAGCCGATACTGTCAGCGAAAAGTTAAATCAGCAGGGCATTGAGACCGAGCTCCATTACGAACCGGAGTTTGAGAAGTTACCCAGCGATCAACCCTGGTTAATTTTTCTTGCCAGTCATGGTGCTGGCGATTATGCCGACTCCATGCTCGATTTCTACGACGAAATAAAAGATCCCCAAAGCCCAGATTTAGCCGGACTGAACTATGCCGTAGTGGCTGTTGGTGAATCCTGTTATGACACCTTCTGCGAAGCCGGTCGACATTGCGATAAACGCTTACAGGAATTAGGCGGAACACAAATGACCGATCGTTTAGAAATCGACATACTGGAAGACGATCCAGAAGAGAAGGCATTAAACTGGTTGCCCGCGATCGCTGATGCTGTAAAGGCTCTGTGATCATACCCACAGGCTTGTGCACAAGGATTTCAGCTTGTGACTAAGGTTGGAATAAGATCACTTAAGCACTGTCAGTGAAGTGGGTATAACACTGGGGATAAACTGATCTGTGTATAACTACCCTACTTATCCACGATCTATGATTCGGGTTCAAGGTCACTTATCTACAAAGAGTGATCTTGCTCCAGGATATATAAAAAAAGGGCTTCAGCGATCTATTCACAGAAAACCGCTAACTAGTAGTAATAGTAATAAAAGATCTAAATAAGATCCTTTACTGATCTTCTTTAAGATCTTTAACAGCACTGAACGAAATTTAACCATTTAGATTTAAGTGAAATCGCGTTAAAATAATCGGCTAACTTCCTATTCTTCAAACAAAGGTCACTTTGCATGTCACAACAGAGCCAACAACACTTTGACGTTATTGTTGTCGGTGGAGGACACGCCGGAACAGAAGCTGCGTTAGCCGCCGCTCGTTTAGGTGTTAAAACCCTATTGCTTACGCATAATATTGATACTTTAGGGCAAATGTCCTGTAACCCAGCCATTGGGGGAATAGGAAAAGGTCATTTAGTAAAAGAGATCGATGCACTTGGCGGCGCTATGGCCAAAGCAGCTGATAAAGCCGGAATTCAATTCAGAACACTGAATTCATCCAAAGGTCCTGCAGTGCGCGCAACCAGAGCTCAGGCTGATCGACAGCTTTACAAACAAGCGATCCGCTACGCACTGGAAACCCAGCCGAATCTGTCAATATTCCAACAAGGTTGTGACGATCTGACCGTCGAGAACGATCGCGTTACTGGCGTTGTTACCCAAATGGGTCTTAAATTCACGGCAAAAACCGTGGTGCTAACCGTAGGAACATTCCTCGGCGGACAAATTCATATTGGTCTGGATAACTACCAGGGCGGACGCGCAGGCGATCCTCCATCAAACGCATTAGCTAAACGCTTACGTGCATTGCCATTACGAGTTGAACGCTTAAAAACCGGCACACCTCCGCGTATAGCTAGTCACAGTGTCGATTTTTCTGTTATGCAGGAACAACCGGGCGATAATCCGACTCCGGTATTTTCTTACATGGGTTCTCGTTCCGATCACCCACAACAAATTCCGTGTTACATCACGCATACCAACGAAAATACCCACGAGATTATTCGTTCAGGGCTTGATCGTTCACCCATGTATTCTGGTGTTATTGAAGGCGTTGGACCACGTTATTGTCCGTCAATTGAAGACAAAATTGTGCGTTTTTCTGACAAAGGCTCTCATCAAATTTTTGTTGAACCAGAAGGCTTAGATACCTTCGAAATTTACCCTAATGGCATTTCAACCAGCTTGCCGTTTGATGTTCAGCAGCGTCTGGTTCAGTCAATTAAAGGGTTTGAAAACGCGCATATCACACGTCCTGGTTATGCGATCGAGTACGATTACTTTGATCCAAGAGATCTGAAACAGTCTCTGGAAACCAAAGTGATTAACGGTTTATTCTTCGCTGGCCAAATTAACGGCACAACAGGCTATGAAGAAGCCGGTGCGCAAGGACTTATTGCTGGTTTAAATGCCGCATTGCAGGCGCAGGATAAAGAATCCTGGGCTCCACGACGCGATCAGGCTTATATGGGCGTGTTGATCGATGATTTATCGACTCTGGGCACTCAAGAGCCCTACCGTATGTTCACTTCGCGTGCCGAATATCGTCTGTTGCTGCGTGAAGATAACGCCGATATGCGATTAACTGAAATTGGCCGTAATCTCGGTTTAGTGGATGATGAACGCTGGGCCGCGTTTAATAAGAAAATGGAATCAGTCGAGCAGGAAAAACAACGCTTAAAAACTACCTGGGTGCATAAAGATCATGCATCTGTAGAGCAAATTAACGCGCTGGTTAAAAGCCCTGTCACCAAAGAAGTCAGTGGCGAAGAACTATTACGCCGCCCGGAAATTCATTACAAAGATTTAGCCTTAACTGACTTTTTTGCGCCGGGGTTAGACGATCCTTTAGCGGCAGAACAAGTTGAGATCCAAATTAAATACGCGGGTTATATAACGCGTCAGCAGGAAGAAATAGCAAAACAACAACGTCATGAAAATACCTTGCTGCCCTCGCCTTTCGATTACGCTAAAATTAAGGGGTTATCGAACGAAGTGGTTGCGAAATTAAATGATCATCAGCCTGAGACCGTTGGTAAAGCAGCGCGTATTTCCGGAATTACTCCGGCGGCTGTTTCAATGTTATTGGTTCACCTGAAAAAGCAGGGTTTATTGCGTAAAAGTGCTTAAGGAAGAAATGTGAAAGAGCAGTTAAAGGGATTATTAGATCAGGCACAAATAAACCTGTCAGAAGCACAGATTGAGCAACAACTGGCGTTAGTAGGCTTACTGGATAAATGGAATAAAGCCTATAACCTGACCAGCGTGAGAAATCCGAAGGATATGCTGACCCGACATATTATGGACAGCCTGGCTGTTCGTAAGTATTTACATGGGCAGCGCTTCATCGATGTCGGTACAGGACCAGGGCTACCGGGTTTACCCTTAGCCATAGCCGAACCGGATAATGAATTTGTTTTACTCGATAGTTTAGGCAAGCGAATCCGTTTTATTCGTCAGGTTTGTCATGAGCTAAAACTAACCAATGTTACGGCTGTGCAGGCGCGGGTGGAAGACTATCAGGACGAAAAGCAGTTTGATGGTGTAATCAGTAGAGCCTTTGCCTCGCTTAATGATATGCTTTCGTGGTGTGAACATTTACCGGCTGAAAACGGTCGGTTTTATGCGTTGAAAGGGCTGTATCCGCAAGACGAACTGGAGCAGTTGCCCGAGCAATATAAAATTGAAAGTATTGAGCAAATTAACGTTCCCGGCATTGACGCGAGCCGGCATATCGTCATTATAAGCAAACGGTCATAAAACAACCGACAGTCGACTATCCGACAACAACAAGAGGTTATAAAACCCGTGGCTAGAACCATTGCTATTGCGAATCAAAAAGGCGGAGTAGGAAAAACAACCACAGCAGTTAACTTAGCTGCGTCCATGGCTGCTACCCGTCGCAAAGTGTTGTTGATTGACCTGGACCCTCAGGGTAACGCGACTATGGGCAGTGGCGTTGATAAGTACGATGTTGAAAATACCATTTACGAATTGCTGATTGAAGAAAAGCCAGTCGGCGACGTTGCCGTAAAAGACACCAACGGTAAATACCATTTAATTGCGGCTAATGCTGATGCTACGGCTGCAGAAATTAAGTTAATGGAAGTTTTTGCGCGGGAACTGCGTTTACGTAATGCGCTTAAAGCCGTTCAGGACAGCTACGACTATATCTTTATCGACTGTCCGCCATCGCTGAATATGCTGACCGTTAACGGCATGGCAGCAGCAGATTCTATTCTGGTGCCCATGCAGTGCGAGTATTATGCGCTGGAAGGTCTTACCGCGTTGATGGAAACCATTCGTCAGCTGGCCGACGTGGTTAATCCGGGGCTGGAAATTGAAGGTATTTTGCGGACTATGTACGATCCGCGTAACCGTTTAGCTAACGATGTTTCAGAACAGCTTAAAAACCACTTTGGTGAAAAAGTTTACCGGACCGTTATTCCACGCAACGTCCGTTTAGCTGAAGCGCCTTCATTTGGTGCGCCGGCTATGTACTACGACAAGTCATCCACCGGGTCAAAGGCCTATTTAGCCTTAGCGGGTGAACTTATCCGACGTTCTGAAAATCGTAAAGAAGTAGCAAAAGAATCATAACAAGGGAATAAAGCGAATCATGTCGGCAAAAAAACGAGGTTTAGGTCGCGGTCTGGATGCCTTACTGACCAGTAATCAGCAAAACTCTGACCGTCAATCAGAGCAAGTGACGGAAGAAGTTAAAGGTGAATTACAGAAGCTGCCGGTTGAGTTTTTAAAGCCTGGTCGCTATCAACCTCGTAAAGACATGTCACCCGAAGCTTTGGAAGATTTAGCCGCTTCGGTAAAAGCTCAGGGGATAATCCAGCCCATTGTTGTACGCCCTGTTGGCAAAGACGAATATGAGATTATTGCGGGTGAGCGTCGTTGGCGTGCGGCGCAACTGGCAAAGCTTGAACTGGTTCCTTGCCTGATTAAAGACGTACCTGATGAAGCCGCAGTAGCTATCGCGTTAATTGAAAACATTCAGCGTGAAGATTTAAACGCAATGGAAGAAGCCACTGCGTTACAACGTTTGTTGGTCGAGTTTCAGATGACTCACCAGGACGTTGCTCAGGCAGTGGGTAAATCACGGACTACGGTGACCAATTTGCTGCGCCTTAATAACTTGCAGGACGGCGTTAAAGTGTTACTTGAGCGTGGTGATATTGAACTTGGCCATGCCAAGTTGTTACTTGCGCTGGAAGGCGAACAACAAGCCGACGTAGCACAACAGATTGTCGCAAAAGATATGACCGTACGTGACGCAGAAAAACTCGTCAGACGTACAATAGACCCTCCCAAAGAAACCGAAAAACCAGAGCCAGACGCTAATATTGAGCATTTAGAAACCAAGTTGTCTGAAACCCTGGGAGCCAAAGTTTCCATTAACCATGGTCGTAAAGGAAAGGGTAAACTGGTTATCAGTTACACCAACCTGGACGAACTGGATGGAATTCTGACTCACATCAAATAATAATTTCCAATGCATTGATTGTTGTAGAACTTTTGTTAAATGGCATAGAAACCGTCGCCTACAGGCAAATTTGTTTGCAATTACATGGCAGATCTTTATACTAGCGCGAGTTTCGTTGTGGCTGCTTGAAAGCCTCAAAAAAATAGCCGCCAGTTAAAAGGTTTTAGTCGTGACACAGGCACTTAATGCGGTAGGTAAAAAGCTGGCAGGAAAAGTTGTAGGTACACAATTTATAGCGGTTTTGATAGCCGCACTTGTCACGATAGCAGTTTCAAATACACAGTCGGCTTTGGGTATTCTGTGTGGCGGATTAACCGTCGTAATACCAAGCGCTCTATTTGCACTTATCGCTTTTAGACACGCAGGCGCACGCGCTAATCAGAAAGTTGTACAAAGTTTCTTTTTAGGCGAAGGCGTTAAGCTACTGCTTACAGCAGTGTTGTTAACAATCGCATTGCTGGTAACAAATTTATATCCTGTGTGGTTATTGGTCGGTTTTGTCATCGCCGTCACCATGCAGTGGATAGCACCGGTTTTATTTTTAAAATCAACCTAACTGGGAAACAACATGATAAGTGGAGAACAAACTCCGACTCAGTATATCCAGCATCACCTCCAAAATTGGACGGTTGGTGAAGGGTTCTGGGCGGTGAACGTCGATACTATCTTCTGGTCCGTGTTACTGGGTGTGCTGTTTCTGTGGAGTTTCCGCAGAGTAGCGAAAAAATCCTCTGCTGGGGTACCTGGTAAATGGCAATGCTTTGTCGAAATGATTGTCGAGTTTGTTGACAACAGCGTCAAAGAATCCTTTCACGGTAAAGATAAACTGATAGCACCTCTGGCATTAACCATCTTCGTCTGGATATTCCTGATGAACCTGATGGACTTAATTCCGGTTGACTGGCTACCAACAGCTGCTATGTATGGCGGTTATTGGTTAGGCTTTGTTGAAGACCCGCATGATGTGTACATGAAAGTAGTACCAACAACTGACCTGAATACAACTTTTGCATTGAGTTTAAGCGTATTTGCGCTAATTATTATCTACTCAATCAAATATAAAGGTGTGAAAGGCTTCGCTAAAGAAATGACTTTCACTCCGTTTAATCACTGGGCATTAATACCAGTGAACTTTGTACTGGAAAGTATCACGTTATTAGCAAAACCAGCGTCACTGGCACTGCGTTTGTTCGGTAACATGTATGCAGGTGAATTGATATTTATTCTAATTGCAATGATTGGATTCTGGCAGCTACCGGCGCACTTTGCGTGGGCAGTGTTCCATATTCTGGTTATTACATTGCAAGCGTTTATTTTCATGATGCTGACCATTGTTTACTTAAGCATGGCGTCATCTGAACACTAGTGTTCGAAACAAAAGTTTTTAGCTTTACTTTTAACTTTAATCTACTGAAAAACTGGAGAAATCAATGGAAACTGTAGTTGCTTTTACTGCTATCGCTGTATCAATCATGATCGGTCTGGCTGCACTGGGTACTGCCCTGGGCTTTGGTATTCTGGGTGGTAAATTCCTGGAAGCTGCTGCTCGTCAACCAGAACTGGCACCACAGCTGCAAGTTAAAATGTTCATCGTTGCAGGTCTTATCGATGCTATCGCGATGATCGGTGTTGCTGTTGCATTGCTGTTCACGTTTGCGAACCCATTCTTAACCCAGGTAGCAGGCTAATCGTTATTCGACGGTCACCAACTGAAGGAGGTCCGTTGTGAATATCAACGCTACTCTAATTGGACAAACGATCGCGTTTATCGTGTTCGTGTGGTTCTGCATGAAATTTGTATGGCCACCGATCATCAAAGCTATCGAGGAACGTCAGAAGAAAATTGCTGACGGCCTTAATGCCGGTGAACGTGCTCAAAAAGATTTAGAGAAAGCCCAGCAAGAAATTGCCGAGCAGCTCAAAGAAGCGAAACAGCAAGCCGCTGAAATCATTGAACAGTCGAAAAAACGTGGTGCTAAAATTGTTGAGGAAGAAACTCAACGTGGCCACGAAGAACGTGAAAAAATCGTTGCGGCCGGACATGAAGAAGTTGCTGCTGAACGCAATCGTGTTCGCGAAGAGCTGCGCAAGCAAGTTGCCGTATTAGCGGTGTCTGGGGCTCAGAAAATCATTGAGCGTGAAATTGATAAAGACGCTCATAGTGACATTGTTGAAAAACTGGTCGCTGAACTTTAATAAAGGGGTTTGAGCTTATGTCAGAACTGACTACGGTCGCTCGCCCTTACGCAAAAGCAGCTTTTGATTTTGCTTTAGAACAGGGAGCGCTCGATAAGTGGGCAGAAATGCTTAGCTTCGCTGCTGCGGTGGCGCAAGACGAGACTATTGCCTCATTTTTGAGTAGCTCCTCGACTGTTGGGAAAACAACAGAGGTTTTCTTGGGTGTTTGCGGCGACGAGCTCGACGACAACGCTAAGAACTTCGTTAAAGTACTGGCTGAAAATGAACGTCTGCCAGTGTTACCAGCAGTTAGTGAGCTCTATCAGACGCTTCGTGCTGAACATGACAAAGAAGTCACTGTAGATGTTAAATCGGCAGTTAAACTGCTGAAAGCACAACAAACGGCTTTGATTAAAGCACTTGAGAAGCGCCTGCAACGCAAAATTAAGCTGAACTGCAGTGTCGACAAGTCCATTATTGGCGGACTTGTTATAGAAGCTGGTGATACCGTTATTGACGGCACCTTGCGCGGCAAGCTCGACAGACTTGCTTACGCACTGCAATCCTAATTGGGGACTTGAGCATGCAATTGAATTCAAATGAAATCGCAGAACTGATCAAACAGCGAATTGAGAAGTTCGAAGTCACCAGCGAAGCTCGCAACGAAGGTACCATCATGTCTGTTCAAGACGGTATCATTCGCATCCACGGACTTGCAGACTGTCTGCAAGGTGAAATGGTTGAGCTACCTGGTAATCGTTACGCTATCGCACTAAACCTTGAACGTGATTCTGTAGGTGCGGTTGTTATGGGCCCTTATGCAGACTTGCAGGAAGGCACCAAAGTAAAATCAACCGGTCGTATCCTTGAAGTTCCGGTTGGCGAAAAACTGTTGGGTCGTGTGGTTAACACACTAGGCCAGCCTATCGACGGTAAAGGTCCTATCGAAGCTGACGGCTATGAGCCAGTCGAGAAAATCGCACCGGGCGTTATTGAACGTCAGTCAGTTGATCAGCCAGTACAAACGGGTTACAAGTCAATTGACTCGATGATTCCGGTTGGTCGTGGTCAGCGTGAGCTTATCATCGGTGACCGTCAGACAGGTAAAACGGCTTTAGCAGTAGACGCTATTATCAACCAGAAAGATTCTGGTATTAAGTGTGTTTACGTAGCTATTGGTCAGAAGAACTCGACCATTTCAGCGGTTGTACGTAAGTTAGAAGAGCACGGCGCAATGGAAAACACCATTGTAGTTGCAGCTTCTGCTTCTGAATCCGCAGCCCTGCAATATCTGGCAGCTTACTCTGGTTGTACCATGGGTGAATACTTCCGTGACCGCGGTGAAGACGCTCTGATTGTATACGATGACCTGTCTAAACAGGCTGTCGCTTATCGCCAAATTTCACTGTTGTTGCGTCGTCCTCCGGGTCGTGAAGCATTCCCTGGTGACGTTTTCTACCTTCACTCTCGTCTACTTGAGCGTGCTGCGCGTGTTAACGCTGACTACGTAGAAAAATTCACTGACGGTAAAGTGAAAGGCCAGACCGGCTCATTAACTGCCTTACCTATCATTGAAACTCAGGCAGGTGACGTATCGGCATTCGTACCGACTAACGTTATCTCTATCACCGATGGTCAGATCTTCCTTGAAACTGACTTATTTAACTCAGGTATTCGTCCTGCGGTTAACGCTGGTGTCTCGGTTTCACGTGTTGGTGGTTCAGCACAAACGAAAATCATCAAGAAACTGGGTGGCGGTATCCGTCTTGCCCTGGCTCAGTATCGTGAATTGGCGGCGTTCGCTCAGTTCGCATCTGACCTTGATGAATCGACTCGTTCACAGTTAGAGCACGGTCAGCGTGTTACTGAACTGATGAAACAGAAACAGTACAAGCCTATGAGCGTGGCTCAAATGGCTGTATCAATTTATGCCGTTGAAAAAGGCTTCTTGAAAGACGTAGAAATCGACAAAATCATGGATTTTGAAGAATCTCTGCAATCTTTCATGGCGAGCGAATACGCCGAGCTAATGGCTGAGATTGATAAAACTGGCAACTATAACGACGACATCGATGCGCAATTGAAAGCTGCGCTTGAGAAATTCAAGCAAACGCAATCATGGTAATCGCACCTGGCCGCAATAGCGGCCATTTGTCGTTGAGTTAACAGGAGAATCGTCATGGCCAGCGGTAAAGAGATAAAAACTCAGATCTCGAGTATCGGTAATACTCAGAAGATCACCAGTGCTATGGAAATGGTCGCTGCGTCGAAAATGAAAAAGGCGCAGGAACGTATGGAGGCAAGTCGCCCCTATGCGGACACCATTCGCAAGGTGATTGGTCATGTGGCGCGCGGTAACCTCGAGTATCGTCATCCATTTATGGAAGAACGTCAGGTTAAGCGTGTGGGTTACATCATTGTGTCTACCGATCGTGGTTTGTGTGGCGGCTTGAACGGTAATGAGTTCAAAAAAGTCGTTAAACACGCTAACGAATGGAAAGAGCAGGATGTTGAAGCGGATTTTGCCGCTATAGGCAGCAAAGGAACCAGTTTCTTCAAGCGTTTTGGTAAGTTGAAAGCGCAGGTTTCAGGTATGGGCGATAAGCCAGAACTGAAGGAAATTACCGGTTCTATCCAGGTTATGCTGGATGCTTTTGAAGAAGGCAAAATCGATCGCTTGTACGTTGTATTCAATAAGTTTGTGAATACGATGACCCAGGAGCCGACCATTCATCAATTGTTGCCATTGCCGCAAGCAGGATCGGAAGAAGATGTGCAGACAGGTAGCTGGGATTACCTGTATGAGCCGAATCCGGAAAGTATCCTGGATACGCTAATTCGTCGCTTCGTAGAAATGCAAGTGTACCAAGGCGTAGTGGATAATTTTGCTAGTGAGCAAGCCGCTCGGATGATTGCGATGAAAGCTGCAACAGACAATGCCGAAGATATTATTGACCAATTACAATTGCGATATAACAAGGCTCGTCAGGCAGCAATTACGCAAGAAATTTCGGAAATCGTGTCCGGCGCCGAAGCGGTATAATGCGGCAACGGTTAACAGAATTGAAGAGTTAGAGGAAACGTCATGAGTCAAGGTAAGGTCGTACAAATTATCGGCGCCGTTGTGGATTTAGAATTTCCACAAGACGCTGTACCAAAAGTATACGACGCACTGAAAGTGACCGAAGGTGGCTTAGAAGGTTTGGTTCTGGAAGTTCAGCAGCAGCTGGGCGGCGGAATCGTACGTGCCATCGCAATGGGTACAACTGACGGTCTGCGTCGTGGTATCACCGCTAAAAATACCGGTGAATCAATCATGGTTCCAGTGGGTAAGAAAACCCTGGGCCGTATTATGGATGTATTGGGTAACCCAATTGATGAAGCGGGCCCTATCGGTGAAGAAGAGAAAATGTCTATTCACCGTGCGGCACCAAGCTACGAAGAACAGTCAAACACTAACGAACTGTTAGAAACCGGTATCAAAGTCATCGACTTGATTTGCCCGTTTGCTAAAGGTGGTAAAGTGGGTCTGTTCGGTGGTGCTGGTGTTGGTAAAACCGTTAACATGATGGAGCTTATCCGTAACATCGCTATCGAGCACAGCGGCTACTCAGTATTCGCTGGTGTTGGTGAGCGTACTCGTGAAGGTAACGATTTCTATCACGAGATGAACGATTCAAACGTTCTGGATAAAGTATCACTAGTTTATGGTCAGATGAACGAGCCACCGGGTAACCGTTTACGTGTTGCACTAACTGGTTTGACTATCGCTGAGAAATTCCGTGACGAAGGTCGCGATGTACTTTTCTTCGTTGATAACATCTACCGTTACACTTTGGCCGGTACTGAAGTATCAGCACTGTTAGGCCGTATGCCTTCAGCGGTTGGTTATCAGCCTACCCTGGCCGAAGAAATGGGTGTTCTGCAGGAACGTATCACCTCTACTAAGACAGGTTCAATCACGTCTGTACAGGCCGTTTATGTACCAGCGGATGACTTGACTGACCCATCTCCTGCAACAACCTTCGCTCACTTGGATGCGACTGTTGTACTTAACCGTGACATCGCGTCACTGGGTATCTACCCTGCGGTTGACCCGTTGGACTCAACGTCACGTCAGTTGGACCCACAGGTTATCGGTGATGAGCACTACGACACAGCAATGGGTGTTCAGGAAGTACTGCAACGCTATAAAGAGCTGAAAGACATCATTGCGATTCTGGGTATGGACGAGCTGTCTGAAGAAGACAAACTGTCTGTATCTCGTGCTCGTAAAATTCAGCGCTTCTTGTCGCAGCCTTTCTTCGTAGCCGAAGTATTCACTGGTGCTCCAGGTAAATACGTGTCTTTGAAAGATACTATTGCCGGCTTTAAAGGCATTTTGGATGGTGATTACGACGATATGCCAGAGCAGGCCTTCTACATGGTTGGTACCATCGAAGAAGCGGTAGAAAAAGCCAAAAACCTGTAACCGACCGGGAGGTTTGAATGGCAACACAAACATTAAATCTGGACGTTGTTAGCGCTGAAGACAAATTGTTCTCAGGCGTTGTACAAACGGTTCAGGTCACTGGTAGCGAAGGTGAGCTGGGTATTTACCCAGGTCACGCGCCCCTGCTGACTAAAATCAAACCAGGTATGGTTCGTTATGTCAGCGAAGCGGGCGACGAAGAGCTTCTTTATGTTGCCGGTGGTGTGTTAGAAGTACAGCCTGGTCACGTTATTGTTCTTGCGGACGTTGCTGTTCGTGGTGACGAGCTTGACTTGCAGGAAGCCGAAGCAGCGAAGAAACGCGCTGAAGAAGCCATTGCCGATTCAGGTTCTGATGTGACCTATGCAGAAGCTATTGCTGAGCTATCGCGTGCGTTAGCTCAAATCGATATTATTCGTAAGCTTAAGCGCTAAAACTTCTGCGTTAAAATACGTAAAAGGCCTTGTTGTTAGTGCAACAGGGCCTTTTTTGTCGTTACAATAAGCTAATGTCATAAGGCTTACGCTAGCGATACTGAATTAAGGATCCATTAATATGAAGTTACGCGTTGTTATTCTGGCCGCAGGAAAAGGAACCCGCATGCGATCGGAGCTGCCTAAGGTGCTACATAAGGTGGCGAATAAACCTATGGTAGAGCATGTTATTGATACAGCCAGGTCGCTAAAGCCTGACGCCATTAATTTAATTTACGGCCATGGCGGCGATCAGCTTAAACAGGCGATAGCAGGTGATGACTTAACCTGGGTTGAACAACGCGAACAATTGGGTACAGGACATGCGGTTCAGCAGGTTATTCCGCACCTGAAAAGCAGTGAAAAAGTCATTATTTTGTATGGTGACGTGCCGCTGCTGACCGAATCCACCTTAATTAAATTGGTAACCGCCAGCGCAAACACTTCGCTTGGCCTGCTGACTATGACGCTTGCGGAGCCTACAGGTTATGGCCGTATTGTGCGTAATGAACGCCGCAGCGTTACCGGCATTGTTGAGCAAAAAGATGCCAACGCGCAGCAATTAGCGATTAATGAAGTGAACACCGGCATTATGATTGCCGACAGCGATAAATTAAAAAGCTGGCTTGAGCAACTGAGCAATGATAATGCGCAAAAAGAATATTACCTGACCGATATTGTAGCAATGGCCGCGCGGGAAGGCGTTAATATTGCCACTGCACAGCCTGACAATGCGCAGGAAGTGGAAGGTGCCAATAACCGCCAGCAATTAGCCTCTTTAGAGAGAGCACTGCAGCAGCGTCAGGCTGAAGAGCTCATGACCCAGGGCGCCACCTTAATTGACCCCGCCCGCTTCGATTGTCGCGGTAAACTGAGTGCCGGCAGCGATGTCACTATTGATATTAATGCGGTGTTTGAAGGCAATGTGGTTCTGGGTGACCGGGTTGTCATTGAACCAAACTGCGTCATAAGAAACTCCGTTATTGGTGATGACACCGTTATTCGCGCAAATTCCCATATTGAAGACGCAAAAGTGGCGAAAGGCTGTAAAGTCGGTCCTTTTGCGCGTTTGCGCCCTGGTGCGGAACTTGCGGATGAAGCGCAGGTCGGAAACTTTGTTGAGATGAAAAAAAGCCGTCTGGGTAAAGGTTCTAAAGCCAGCCATTTAACCTATCTTGGCGATACACAGGTGGGTGAATACGCAAACATTGGCGCAGGTACCATTACCTGCAACTATGATGGTGTAAATAAAGCACTCACCGAAATTGGTGATGGTGCTTTTATAGGTTCAAACAGCTCTTTAGTTGCGCCTGTCTCCATTGGTAAGAATGCAACTGTTGGCGCTGGCTCGGTTATTACCCGGGCGGTAGCGGACGAAGAACTGGCTGTTGCCCGCGGCAAGCAGCGTAATATCAGCGGATGGCAACGTCCACAGTCGAAAAAAGGAAGTTAATTTATGTGCGGTATTGTTGGTGCCACGTCGGAACGTCGGGTAACAGGTATTTTGCTGGAAGGTTTAAAACGACTCGAATACCGGGGTTATGACTCGGCGGGTGTGGCTGTTATCGACGCTGATAATCACCTTAAAAGCGTACGCCGTACCGGCAAGGTACAGGAATTAAAAGACGCCATAGACAAGAACCCCTTAGACGGCACTATTGGTATTGCGCATACCCGTTGGGCAACGCATGGTGGGGTTACTGAAGCTAACGCTCACCCTCACCGCTCTGAAGATGAAATTGCGGTAGTGCATAATGGCATTATCGAAAACCATGAACGCCTGCGCGAAGAGCTGCAAGCAGAAGGTTATGTCTTTAATTCGCAGACTGACACCGAAGTAATCGCTCACTTAATTCATCATGAGCGTAAAACGCATGGTGATTTACTGGCTGCGGTTAAATCAGCAGTAAGTCAGCTGGAAGGTGCTTACGGCACCGTGGTTATGGATACCAAGTACCCCGAGCGTTTAGTGGTTGCCCGTTCTGGCAGCCCTCTGGTTATTGGTGTGGGTATTGGCGAGAACTTTGTAGCTTCAGATCAGCTCGCATTATTGCCCGTGACCCGTCAGTTTATTTACCTGGAAGAAGGCGATGTGGCGGATATTAACCGCACTGAAATCGACATTTATGACTCTGAAGGCAACGCCGTAGAACGTGAGATTGTTGAATCTGACGTAAGCTACGACGCGGGTGGTAAAGGCCAGTATCGCCACTTTATGCTGAAAGAAATTTACGAGCAGCCTATTGCCGTGCGTAACACGCTGGAAGGTCGTTTGTCTGAAACTACCGTGTTGGATAACGCATTTGGTGAAGATGCAGCGAGTATCTTAAAAGACATTGAACACGTTCAAATAGTTGCCTGCGGTACCAGTTACCATGCGGGCATGGTGGCGCGCTACTGGCTGGAGTCCATGGCAAACGTGTCATGCAATATCGAAATTGCTTCGGAGTTTCGTTACCGCAAGTCCTATGTTCATCCTAACAGCCTGTTGGTGACCATCTCTCAAAGCGGTGAAACCGCCGATACCCTGGCGGCACTGCGCCTATCCAAAGAGCTTGGCTACAAAAGCAGCCTGACCATTTGTAACGTGGGCTCCTCGTCTATGGTGCGCGAATCTGATCTGGCGTTTTTAACCCGTGCCGGCGCAGAAATTGGTGTGGCGTCGACCAAAGCCTTTACCACCCAGTTAACCGGCCTGCTTATGCTGACCTTGGGTATTGGCAAATACAGAGGCATGCCAGAGCAGCAGCAAGAAGCTGTTGTTCATGCCCTACAAGCGTTGCCAACTAAGCTGGAAGAAGCGGTATCCTTAGCCGATGAAATTGAAGAGTTAGCACAAGACTTTGCGAACAAAGAGCACAGCCTGTTCCTGGGGCGTGGTAACCAATACCCCATTGCTATGGAAGGCGCATTAAAACTGAAAGAAATTTCATACATTCACGCCGAAGCCTATGCCGCTGGTGAGTTAAAACACGGCCCGTTAGCGCTTATTGATGAAGAAATGCCGGTTATTGTCGTGGCACCGAATAACGACTTACTGGAAAAACTGAAATCGAACGTTGAAGAAGTGCGTGCCCGCGGCGGTCTGATGTACGTTTTTGCCGACAAAAACGCCCGCTTCAAAGGCGATGAGTCGTTAACCGTACTTAACGTCAGCCATTGCGACGAAGTGATAGCCCCTATTGTCTATACCGTTCCGTTGCAGCTGTTGTCCTATTACGTAGCTTTGATAAAAGGTACCGATGTGGACCAGCCAAGGAACTTGGCCAAGTCAGTTACTGTGGAATAAGGAAGGGCCGAAAGGCCCTTTTTTTTGTCGGCGTACATTAAAGTTCTTAATAAACATTAAAGATCTTAAATGAGACATTAAAGTCATTAAATTTTAATGTTTCAAGGATTAGAACCTGTAATTTAGTCATTTTTAGATTTTTTCTGAAATGTCAGGGTCATTCTCGTTTTCTTTGTAGACTAAGTAAACTTCCCCTTCAATGGCTTTAAGCTGTGCCTCGTAAACAACATCTTCTATTAAGCGTACTCTTTCAGGCTTCGTTATAATTTCATTATTAGCTTTATGAACACTCAAAAAGCTTGTGAAATACGAGCGCTCTATCCAATAGATTTTGGAATCTGATTTTAAAGTGCTGACGACAGAAATATTTTGTCTAACAGGTAAAAACATAAGAGCCAGTATAGCTAACGACAGTAATGGGGTGACGGCTTCTTTTAAACTGAAAGCGAGTAACGTTATGACGATAAAATACAGTGATAAGATGCCTGTTACTATCAACCCTATTCCGTTATTTCCAGTAACTTCATTTATGAAACTGAACTGAAAAAAGTAAGAAAGTAAACTAATAATAAAAGGTACAGCGTACAAAAATAGAGTGCTTTTTTTACTTAACATGCAGCTATACCTTAATTGATTTAAGAGGGGAATATTTCTTCTTTTTTAGATAACGCTACTAAACGAGAAACTCACAGTCCTTTAAAATTTTTGGCTGGCTGACTAGTACACCAGTCCCATACTAATTGAGACAGCTCCGGTGAGCTGTCGGCTTCGCCTCGGCCCATTTTCCAGTGTTCATAGCCTAAGGCTAATATTTTTTCGTTAATGGCGTCCTGGTAGGTACCGGAAGTCGTGGGAAAGAAGCGCTCCAGTTGTTTGCGGTTCTGCTCTTCGGTTACGTAGTAGTCGTCCGGGTTATCTTTAAGATCAGCCACTGTTTTGGCGACCATATTGGTTTTTAAAACCATACCAGAGCAACTTTTCCAACGGGCCTGCAGCAGCTTGCCATGCTCAGACTGGTCGTTGTCATAAGGTGTTTTACCTGGGTTTTCATACAAAGATTCCCATGGCTTATCCATCGACTGTTCAGGTGGTGTTTGTGCATTAGCGGAGAGACTTAAAGTAAGGGCGGCTGCAAACATTATTCCTGTTGATTTCATCAGTCATATTCCTGTGTTTAAGATAAACTTAAAGGTTTTTACTTCCTTACCTTAGTGATAATAACTTTATTGAAGCAGTGACAACGAGTCAACGCCTGGGGATTAACAGCTCTAATTCGTTTGAGCAATATTACCGGCTTTTATCCGACGTAATGCTTTGCTGGCTAAAATTTTGCTACCTTTTCGCTGAGGCTCTCCTCCTAAAAGCTGTATAGCCACGCTTTGTTCTTTATACCAGACCGCCAGTGTTGGCATTGCGCCTTGCATCCAGTGTGCTTCATCGCCAATGCCTAAGACTGGCTCACCTAATCGACGAGCTTGGGTTAATACATAGCCTCCCATGTTGTCACTTTCATGGTCGTGGTAGTCCCAGGATACAGTCAACTGAAATGGCTCTTTGGTGGCCAAGTCAGGATCCAGATCATTTCGTACCCAAACGCAGGTTGAATAACCTTGCTCAGCTCTTTCTTCTGCTATATGAACGCCTTCGCTGGTGGGAATATGATCCAGAACGTCTTTTTCTGTCAGAAGCTTACAAGCGGGTGTATTCGATTTATTGGGGAGCATATCGGTTTTCTGCGAAACTGACTGTGCTGTCGTCGATACCGATATCAGCAGCAAGCTAGCTGTTAAAAAAGGGGCAAAAAAAGCTTTGGTTAACATAGCGTCTCCTTCTGAAACTTCTCATTCCGTTGTGTCTGAATCAACTTTTCACCCAGTATATTAATTAACCTTTAAAATAATATCCAGATAGCGGGTTCGCGAACCTAAACTTAGTTTCTAGGGTCGGTTATTCAAATAAGGTTGCCGCCCATCCGGCAAAGCTCGATAATCTCTAAAGGATCACCTAAGGAATGACACCAATGTTTTACCGAAACTGTTTTGCTGCAAGTTTATTGGTTTTAGCCTGCTCGCAACTAACCGCTTGTAACTCTGATTCGTCTTCAGAAAGCTCGGATCACCAAGAATCCGGCATATGGCAACCCAAGCCAGGAACAAGCTGGCATTGGCAGCTGGAGAACTACGATAACCTGGATATAAGCAAGGACGCCGAGGCGTTCGATATCGACTTATTTGAAGGTGCCGAGGGTGGTGACGACAGTATTATCAGTTCATTAAAGGACAACGGTAAACGGGTTATTTGTTATTTTAGTGCCGGAACCCGTGAAGACTGGCGGCCCGATGCGACTGAATTTTCGGAAGACGCGGTTATTGCCAACGGTGAAATGGCGGACTGGCCGGGTGAAGTATGGCTGGACATAAACAATGAGGCTGTCCTGAATGAAAACATCAAACCCATTATGGAAGCGCGTCTGGACTTAGCTCAATCTGCAGGTTGTGATGCGGTTGAACCCGACAATGTCGACGGCTATATAAACACTGACGAGACAAAAGGCATTATCACTTACGATGATCAGCTAAATTACAATAAATGGTTAGCCAATGCCGCACACTCGCGAGGGTTAAGCATTGGTTTAAAGAATGATGTAGACCAACTGAATGAACTGGTTAATGACTTTGATTTTGCCGTAAACGAACAGTGTTATGCCTACGGAAATGAATGCGTGAGTTACGAGGACACTTTCCTGAAAAATAACAAAGCGGTGTTTGTGCAGGAATATTATGAAGACGGCTCAGAGGGTGAAATCAGCCAGCAGGAGTTTGAAAGTAATGCCTGCTCTTACTTCCTTGACGTTGGAATATCCGCTTTATGGAAAGAGGGTTTTAACCTGGATGGGGAAAATGTTCTGAGCTGCAGCGAATAGAATTTTAAAGCAAAGGTCAGTTTCATTAAAACAAGAAAACGAACTGACCTTTGAGCTTATATGCTCCACTCGTGAGTATGCCAGTCGTTTTCTTTCGCAATTGAGCGCATTTGTTCGTTACCATTTATAACATGGCTGTTAAGCGCGTAATCCAGTAATGGTACGTCGTTAATTGAGTCACTATATATGCAGCCTAACGGTAAGTCTTCTAAGTCGTGCTGTTTTTGCCACTGCTTTAAAAGAGCAACTTTTCCTTCTCCAAAGCTAAATGGCTCTATTAGGTTTTGTGTGAACTTATTGCTAGAGACCTCAATATCGATTCCAATAACATACTGAATACCAAAAAGAGCAGCAATGGGCTCTACTATAATGGTGGGGCTGGCAGAAATAACCAGAAGAATGTCTCCTGCTTTCTGATGCTCCCTGACTTTACGCATACCTTCTGTATAAATGCGAGGCTTAATATAGTGTTCAGCAAATTCGGCAGCCAGAGTTCTGATTTCAGTAACCCGTTTACCTTTTATGGGTAAAACCCATGCCTGCATATAATCCTTCATATTCATTCGTCCGCTACTGTAATCCTGCATGATTTCGCTGCAAATCTCAGTCGCTTCTTTGCTGTAAGGCCAAGAGTTTTTTCGTAAAAAGTACATCCAGTCCTGCGCACTATCTGAATCAACCAGGGTGCCATCAAGGTCAAATACAGTAAGCTTTGGTTTTGTCATTATTAAAGTACGTCCTTAAGTACACCTTAACGATTCAGGCGGCCGGCAAATTGTCTAAGAAAAGAATCAGATGAGGTGCTCGTCACTGAGACATCGTAGCGTTGATTACTGTCCGTCGGTATATGAACGACCTGTCCTTGAGGCAGCCTTTTTTTCGTATCAACGTCTTGTCCAAGATAGTAGGTAAAGCCGTCACTACGAGCCAATAGGCCGCAGTACTTGCCGTCACTGATAAAGCTAATATCTCTTCCGGGTTGTATTTCAGAATGTTTTCCTGCTAAGCGACGATGAAAACCTTCTGGCCCCATGACTTGCAAGTCATAAGCATCTTCAATTAGCGTCCACTCTCTGCTCGTTTTATTTTTGGCTTCGATAGTATATCGGTGCGGAATTGAGTCCAGATTCAGTCGGTTGTAAACATGGAATACAGCAGCGTGCTTGCCTTTATTAATGAAGGTCAGCTTCAATGTATTGGTTTCCGGCAGCTCATCCCACTCTAAATCCAGCTTATAGAGGCTAGGCCGGTGTGGACGCATACCCGGTTCCTGGGCAGGCATCGACTGTTGAATCGGAAGTTTAGGCGTTGTTCTTTTTGGCAGTGCCGCTGCCCTTTTTGCGTCAGCTGTGGGGTCAGGAAAAGCTAACGGCAAGTCCCTGTTTGGATTTACGAAGTCAAAAGCATTTGTGAAATCACCACAAACAGCCCGTCGCCAGGGGCTAATGTTGGGTTCTAAAACACCGAAACGTTGTTCCAGAAAACGAATAACCGAAGTATGATCGAGAACTTCCGAGTTAATGTAGCCGCCCCGACTCCAGGGAGAAATTACGTAGGCTGGAACGCGTGGTCCCAATCCGTAGGGTCTTCCCATGTAGTCTTGTACTTCCAACGACTCATCCGCTTCGGATCGATGAGTATGATACTCCCCTCGGGTAGACACCTGAGAATGGCCTGCATATCCGCCGGGTGATGCTGGATCTTCTGAAGGCGGTGCTGGTGGCGGTACGTGATCGAAAAATCCGTCGTTTTCATCAAACATGATAAACAATGCTGTTTTTGCCCAAACCTCAGGATTCGCCGTTAGAGCGTCTAATACCTCTGAGGTATATGCAGCCCCTTGTGCCGGGCTAGATGGTCCAGGATGCTCGGAACCTTCCGCTGTTGCTATAATATAAGATACAGAAGGCAACTTATTTTCCATAATATCTTCTCGCAGCTGGTCTAAAGCCTGAGTCGTTAACCCTCGTTTTGCGAGCTCTGGATTTGAACCTGGCTTACCTGCTACTGAGTTTTGAAACGCAGCAAACCCGACAAGCGGATTGTCCGTAAAATTATCCGACATATCCTGATAAATACGCCAATTTACACCTGCTTCCTGCAACCTTTCCACGTAGGTTGTCCAGGTGTATGGAATGGCTGCACCACCATCTTCAGGTAAACGGTCATGTGAGTTACCAATACTCGGCCCACCAAATTGGGCCTGCCCGTCGTTGGTTCCGGACCAGAGGAACAAACGGTTGGAGTTGGTTCCCGCATGCATAGAACAATGGTAAGCATCGCATAGTGTAAAGGCATCGGCTAAGGCGTACTGAAATGGCATATCCGCGCGCTCAAAGTAACCCATTGAGTGCAGATTTTTTGCTTCTGGCCAACGATCCATGTGCCCGTTATCCCAAGCCGCTTGCGCATCTGGCCAGGAATGAGGCGTGCCTTCTACACGCATATGTTCGAATGTTTGGCGTGTATTTAACGCAAATGGGGTGACAAATTTAGGGCCTATTTCAGTTTGGTTTAATTGCGTGAATATCGTACGGTCTTTGATTTGGTCAAACGATTTAGCTGGTGCAGGATAAGGGTCGGAAAAACCTCGTGCTCCTGACAAGGTACCGAAGTAATGATCAAAAGACCGATTTTCCTGCATCAGAATAACCACGTGCTCAATATCTTTTATCGTGCCAGTACGTACCGCAGCAGGAATAGCCAAAGCTCTTGATATTGCGGGAAAAGAAGCCATTACGCTGGCAGCTCCTGCCCCTAAAAGAAACCGACGGCGACTAATATCGACCATAGAAGTAACTCCTTGAAGAGGCATTAGATTTCGAAATCTAATGCCTCTTACCTAACATCTGGTTAAAAATCAGCACTAACAGAGAAAGTCACCGTTCTTGGTGAACCGGGATAAACACTGTTACTGCCAACAGCCGATATATACTCATCGTCGAGCAGGTTATTCACATTCAAACGCAGGCGAAGAGCCGATATGCTGGAGGAAACACCCTGAATATCAGTACCAATGTAGGCATCTACCACTTCATACCCAGGCGCGGTGGCTGAGTTCTCAAAGTTGATAAATCTATCCCCAATATGGCGCAGAGAGATTCCACTCGTTATGTTGCTACCGACATAATCAGCTGCGATGGTGAAGAAAGTTTTTGGTCCGCCGTATACTTGGTTCCCAGCCCGAATTTCTGCGTCTTGGTCAAGACCGGTATCACCTGTACTAAGGTACTCAGCATCATTATAGGTATAAGACCCAGAAACTCTCAGGCCGCTGGTAACTTGATATGAGGTGAGCAGTTCAGCGCCGCGACTCTTCTGACCACCAACGTTCACATAGCTGCCGTCGACTTCTTCTTTGTAATCGATACCATCCAATACACTAGTATCCAATTGTACAATTCGGTTATCGAATTTAATGTCGTATAAGGTAACCGCTGCGTTAAAGCCATTGTTGATATAACGGAAGCCTAACTCAATGTTCTCCGCCGTTTCAGGATCAATGCCACCCAGTTCTGAATTAGATAAACCGGAATCAATGATACCAGGAACAATGGATTTATAGTTTTCAGAGTAGCCGGCAAATAACTCTAAACCATTAACCGGTGTTGTATAGGTTAACCCTGCGTAGAGTAACGGATCTGAAGTGGAGTCTAATTGACCCGTTCTGTCATCGTTATAGAAGTGATCAACCGTAGTATCGACCTGATATTGTTTTACGCCGAGACTTGCGCTCAGCGGGCCTAAAACCGCTTTTTCCTGAGCGTAGTACATGAGTTCTTTAGTGTTTGCTTCGGTTTTATATTGAATCCAGTAAGGGGTTTCATTGAATTCCGGGCTAATTGCCGAGTTCTCAACTAAATGCCATGAGCGCGTTACATCGGCATCGTAGTTTTCATACCAAAACCCGCTGCGTAAGGTATGTTGTATGTTGCCAGTTTCAAAGTCGTAGGAAACATCCCCCGTTATGCCATAACGATGATTGGCATAATTTGACGTACGATATGAGCCAACCCCTTCGACATTGCCATCATAACAATTGGGATCTTTTTCAGCGTCTAAACCATATCGACCAGTGCAAGAGTCAATCAATGTACCTGGTACATTTGTACCGGCGTTAACGAAAAAGATATCGTCACCCTCGTAATCGCCATAAATTGTGTTACCGGAGCGTTCGTTATCCAGGTTTCCATCTCCATCGACATCGGTAATGTAGGGAGGGATCCAGTCACCACGGCCTTTCATTCTGTGATAATAAACGGCGGTATTGAATGAAAAGTTGCCAAAGTCTTTTTCGACCTGAAAACTATAAAATGAATTATCACGCAGTGCACGCCAGCCATCGCGATAGTTTTCATCAAGACCAGGAATTCCGGTCCAGTTCATGTGTAATCCGTCGTGACGAGGGTTTTCATAATAATCTTCTAAAGAAACATATTCATATTCGTTTTCATTAGCCGAATTGTAGGTAGCGAAGCCTGTAATATGAAACCCATCAATAATGGTTGTGATTTTACCCGTAAGATAATCTTTCTCCGTGATAGCTTCATTATCCCAAACGTCCTTATTTTGCGAAGATGAGCCACTGAGATAGAAGTAGGTATCTGGACTAATTTCACCTGAGTCGTAACGGAAACGGTACTTACTCGCGTCCTGGTCGCCTGCCATATAGAGTAAGCTTAAGTTTTCTTCCATTAATGGATCGGAAGTAATGAAATTCAGTGTTCCACCTAATGCCTCATTTGATCTCGAGCTGATATCCGCCGTTCCCTGACTGACTTCCACGGTTTCAAGATCGAGCACGTCAATAAATCTATTCGCTTTACTACCGCCGCCGTAGTTTGAGCCGCCGTTTGGTAAGCCATCAAGCGTTGTACCAATTTGCCCGTTATTGGTATTAAAGCCTCGCATTCGGATGTTAGTCATCCAGTCAGATGAACCGAAGGTATCAGCTTCCTGTACAATAACTCCGGGTAATTCCTGTACAACAGTGTTTACTGAAGCATTGGCTGGACGACGTGAAATCATATCCATTGAAACCGTGTTTGAGGCGAAAGTCTGTCTCTTACCTACAACAATGATTTCTTCCATTTGTTCGTCTTTTTTACTCGTTTCTTCTTTATCCTGATCAGCTATCGCTGATGCTGAGGCTATTGCCAGTATTAATGGTGAAAGTGCAAATCGTTTGTAGCCGTTCATGTGTATCTCCCCAGGTATGCTAAACGTGGAAGTAATAGGACCAAAATGACCTTTCACCTCCAGCTATGATTTTGAGCGAGGCCAATATAGAATTAAAATGTGACAGTGGTGTGATATTTTGTTGTATTAATTATTAATAATGTGAGTTTATGTGGTTTTTAATGTTGGAAGTGGATTAAGATTTACTTCTGCTCTAAAGTAGCAACTTGTTAACTCATTGAATTACATGCGCGCAACCAATAAACGTGTGGGGATGGATGTGAATATGTCTGAGCGTTTAATCACTATGTTGGAGTTGATTAGGCTTCATAGATCAATGTCTGTTGTCGATCTTTCACAGCGTTTTGAGGTGTCAGAAGAAACCATACGACGTGATATACGGCAGTTAGAAACTACCGGCAGAGTGGTTAAAGTGCATGGTGGAGTTCGTCTTTCCACTTCAACTCTAGAGCCCCCATACCAAGGGCGCGTAAGTTTGAATGCTGCGGCTAAAAAAGAAGTTGGAGAGAAAGCTACCGAATTAGTCGAAGATGGGATGACGGTTTTTATTGACTGTGGTTCAACCAGTTACTGGTTTTCAAGAATGTTGACCAAACCTAAGAAGTTACTGGTAGTGACAAATTCGCTGGATGTAGCAAATGAAGTCATTGGTCGCGATGATTGGCGGTTAGCATTTACTGGTGGACAAATTGATCCAGATTACCGGGCCGCTTTCGGGCGGGAAGCTATTATTCAGGCTCGGCAGTTCACACCCGATCTGCTATTTCTGTCTATCGGTGGTATTCATTCCGACATAGGGCTACTTGATTTCAGTATTGATGAGGCTAATTTTAAGCGTTCACTTCTTGATAGAGCTCGCCGAAAAGTCGTACTGACCGATTCTTCAAAGTTTAGTGGGGCTGGTTCCGTTCATCTGGCCGATTTTGACCAAATTGATACGATAGTTTGTGATAAACCGCCCGAAGACCCGTTGAAATCTGCACTCGATAATGCCCAAGTGGAGGTTATTTGTAGCCGTTAACCCGCTATCAGGTTAGCGTCGGGTAGTAACATAAATTCTTCATATTCTGCGCGTAATATTGGCCGTTCTCACAATGGTAGGAATGGCACTTATGGTTTCTCTCACTAAGAATACAAAGCGCAGTAACACCTTCTGGTTTATTCTCTACGCCTCAAGTGCCGCTTTCTCGACCTATTTTTGTATGTATGCGTTCCGGAAGCCTTTTGCCGTGGCAAGCTACGAACAGGCTCAGTTCGTTGCAGGGATCGATTTCAAAAGTGCATTAATTATTGCGCAGGTATTAGGTTACGCCCTATCCAAGTTTGTCGGTATTAAAGTCGTATCGGAAATGACGGCAAATTATCGCAGTGTTGCCATTCTCACGTTGGTAATGGCAGCACAGTGCTCACTTATGGCTTTTGCCGTTGCGCCGGGGAACTGGAAGCTAGTCGCGCTATTCTTTAACGGTTTACCGTTAGGCATAATCTGGGGCCTGGTCTTCAGTTACTTAGAGGGAAGAAGAACCACGGAAGTCTTGGGTGCTATTTTATCTATTAGTTTCATTGTGTCTTCTGGTGTCGTAAAAACCGTCGGTAAATACCTGATGCTGGACTTACAAGTCAGCGAATACTGGATGCCGGCTGCCACGGGCGCTATTTTTACTATCCCGTTATTCATTTCCGTATATTTTCTTTCCAGGATTCCCCCGCCGACACACCAGGATAAAGAGGAACGCCATAAAAGGGAGCCAATGACATCCGAAGATAGGATCCAATTAGTGCGGAAATACTCGATAGGTTTGGGCTGCATGGTCGTCAGTTATATATTACTGACCGCTATGCGCGACTTCAGTGACAATTTTGCAGCAGAAATATGGATAGAACTAGGGTATGGCGACAGACCCGCAATATTTTCTTCCGTTGCGCTGTATACGTCATTGACTGTTCTACTTTTGCTAAGCTCGATAATGTGGATTAAAAACAATTTTCGGGCATTTATGGTTAACCATCTGATGGTTATTGGGGGATTTCTTCTCTTAGGTGTTAGCAGCTTATTCTATCAAAGCGGTGGAATTTCAGGTTCATCATGGATGATAGCGCTAACTATTGGGATTTATCTGGCTTATGTTCCTTTTAACTGTCTTATTTTCGATCGCATGTTATCGATGATAAACGACAAAGCTAATGCCGGATTTCTTATTTATATCGCGGATGCTATGGGTTATGCGGGAACCGTCGGTATACTGCTGTACCGTAACTTCTTTGAAATAAAGCTAAGTTGGCTAAACTTTCTATTAGAGAGCGCTTACTTTACGGCTCTTCTGGGTAGCGTGTTGATGGTATGTTCCGCCTGGTTTTTCCGCCAGCGCTTCTATAAAGAACACTCAAAGACTCTTATTAAAAGCTCAGCTTAACTGGAAATGAAAAGGGGCTACACGAAAGCGGCTCAAAAGTGCTCTTTTAAGAAAACGTCACGAGACTGTCACGGAACAAGGCGTTTTGATCAATTTTGGACAGGCTTAACGTAAGCTACTATTTTGAATGTAGTCATATTTTTATTTTAATCTGCTGAATTCTAAAATAATTTAACCAGACCAAGGAGCCAGCATGGAGAATTTTCTATCGCTATGGGGTGAGTCGGCCTATACCAGCCTGGGTTTTTTCTGGATGGCGCTGTGGGCGTTTGTATTAGGTTATTTAATCAGTAGCTTAATCCAAGTGCTTATCACTAAGCGGCGAATGCGCAAGGCTATGGGCGGCAATGATCTTAAGTCTGTGTCGCTGGGTACTTTCTTTGGCTTTATCTCCAGTTCCTGCAGTTTTGCTGCGCTATCAACCACCCGGGCTTTGTTTAACAAAGGGGCTGCGTTCAGTGCTTCAATGGCGTTTATGCTGGCCTCCACGAATCTGGTTATTGAACTGGGTTTTGTTATTTCTATTTTCCTTGGTTGGCAGTTTGTAGTTGGTGAATACGTTGGCGGGTTGTTGCTAATTCTATTCGTCTGGCTCTTTATTACGCTAACCAACCCTAAAAACCTAATTAAGAATGCGCGAAAAGAAGACGAAGAGGACGACGAACATCAACACGAGAGCACATTATCGGATCTTTTCAGTAAGGATACCTGGCAGAAAGTTGGCCAAAAGTACGTAATGGAATGGCAAATGGTCTGGCAAGACGTACTCATTGGTTTTACCGTTGCCGGCGTTATTTCAGCCTTTGTGCCTAGTGCGTTTTTTGAATGGTTGTTTATTGGTGTGGGTACAGAGGGTGACCCGGGTTTCTGGTCGTTACTTCAACAAGCGGTAGTGGGTCCGGTGGCTGCATTTTTCACCTTTATTGGTTCTATGGGCAACATTCCATTAGCGGCCGTTTTGTTTGGTGAAGGTGTGGCCTTTGCAGGGGTTATGGCGTTTATTTTTTCCGACTTAATTGTACTGCCGGTGCTCAAAATTAATGCGCGGTATTATGGCTGGAAAATGGCTATGTACATCGCTTTAATGCTCTTTACCTGCCTGGTCGCGGCGTCTTTAGCTATGCATTATGGTTTACTGGCGTTCGATCTACTGCCGGATGCGTCGCAGTGGTCCTCTCCGGCAGAACAACAGCACTTTAAGCTGGACTATGGTTTTGTTCTGAACCTTATTTTCTTATTGCTGAGCGTGGTTATGGTTGTGCTTTGGCGGCAGAAGCAAAAAGAACACGAACACCACCATCATCATCATGACCATGGCGACTCTTCTTCGTTGAGCGACAAGGTCATGAATGGACTGTGCGGTATCAGTGTCCTTTGGTTATTAGGAGGAATGGGCTTTTATCTTACAAGTAGCGCCGGTTAGTCCTGACCGGCGCAGTGCTCGTGCTTTAAATGAAAAAAGTGACCACTAATTAAGGTAAGCGAGCCAATAATAGTGAGTAAGATTTCAATTGGGCCATGAAAAAACTGGGCGATAACGACCGCTAAACAACCAAGCGGCAGTAGTACCCGACTGAGCTTCGCCTGCGGGTTTTTCCAGGCATAATACCCCTGAAATATCGCCATGGTTAACACCGGCAGCAATAATAGCCGGTGGAACAAAGGCGTTTCCAGAACACTCGCTAACGAGTTTGTCCCCAGAAAAATAAGCAGTATTGGCGTTGCCAGACAATGGACAAAACACAGGCCAGAGAAAAACATACCGAGGCGGTCACTCATTCCTTTCTCCTTAACCATCATAAATATTTCACCCAGGCTTTATTGCTGCGACGTTTGTATCGGTTAAACACTTGCGTTGGCTTATACAGTAAGGCGGCCAGTACAATGGTGGTTAACCACACCCAATAAATGTTGGGCAGACTCATAAAGCCTTCCTCCGGCGCCCCTAAAACTGCGGTAGCCAGAGTATAAAGCAGCAATAAAATGTAAAGGTGGACTATGTAGAAAAACATGGGTGCGCCACCGAAAGCGGTCAGAACTTCCGTCCACTTTCCTTGTAAGCGCTCCATTAGGTAAAGCATGGCAAACATGCCGGCAAAGGTTATTTGCAGAAAATTCAGCGATGGCGGGTACTTGGTCACATTGAATATAGCCCGCGCGGTGGCGGCTAAACTCTCTTGCTGAGACCAGGCCTGTGTCTCGCCGTAGATATTAAAACCACGCAGCAACAGAAAGCCGGCGAGGCAAAACGTCGTTAGCCCTAATAACCAACAGGCTCTGCGCTCAGATGAGAAGGATTTGGAATACAAAGGTCCGGCCGCATAACCCAGCAAAATAACGCCTATCCACGGCAGTAACGGGTAGCTGGCTCGTATTGATAATGCGTCGGACTGTAAAATATAGCCGCGGTCATGAAGAATGGTCCAGGCTGTATAGCCCCACTCACCCGGGTTCAGTTGAATAAAGTCCAGTGCATTGTGCCCGGCAACAATAAGCAGACCCAACACAAACAGAAGCCGGTACGGTAAATTAACGCAGGCACCCAGAATGAGCATGCACAGACCAATAACCCATATTACTTGCAGGTACAGTGTTTCGTAGGCGCCAAACCATGAAAAGTTGATGACCGTAAGTTCCAATATCACCAGGAACAGTCCGCGCTTCCATAAAAACTCACGGGCGACGCTGGGCGAACCGTCATGCTTTTGCTGATACAACCAGGCTGAAAGGCCGGTTAGAAACACAAATATGGGCGCACAAAAATGTGCGGCAAAACGGCTCCAGAATAAGCCCGGCTCCGTAGTTTCCAGTATCATAGGGTCTGCAACCGGGTGGTTATAAAAAAAACGTTCCCGTACGTGGTCCAGCAACATCAATATAATGACCAGCCCACGCAACGCATCAATACTGTTAATTCTTTGCGTAATATTTTTAGAATTCATAAGTCAGGCTCACTGAAAACTGTCTTGGGGCTCCTGGTGTTGTCCAAAGCGCAGAGTAGGCGTTCGACATGTAATACTCGTCAAAAAGGTTATCAACGTTTATCTGTAATTCAGTGTTGTCGGTTAACCGGTGTGTATAGAACAGATCAAACACCTGATAACTGGGCAGACGATACGACTGATCGACCGTAGCGCCTAAACGGTCATCCACATATCGTGCGGTAAGCCCTATATCAGCATTAATTTGCCAGTGCCTGAGATCGTGTTTAACCATGGCGTTAAAGGTATTCTGAGGAATATTTACCAGGTCACTACCGGCAGGGACATTGACGCCCCAGTCGTAAACGGTAATATCATTTTTTGTTTCACTGTCTATGTAGCTGTAGGCAACCCGTAAATCGGTGTAACTGCCCAGCGACATGCCCCCATCTATTTCAAACCCTCTGCTGGTTGCAGCGCCCAGCGTGGCCGGGTAGCCTGGGTGAACCGGGTCATCCGTAAGAATGTTGGTTTTGGTGGCATCGAAAACAGCAGCGTTTAACCGAAAGCCGTTAGCGGAATATTTCATGCCCAGCTCTACTGAGTCGCTCTCTTCTGGCTTAAACCCCTGACCTTCGAAGTCGGTGCCGCTAATAGGAACAAAGCCTTCTGAATAACTGGCATAAAGGGTTAAGTTATCCGTTGGCAGGTAGCTCAGTGCCACGCGCGGGCTCACTCGGCTTTCATCCTGTTCAGATTCCGTACCTGATACCAGTTCTAAGGTTTCTTGCGTGTACTGATCCAGTCTTAAGCCCATTAGTAGATGCCACTGGTCATTAAGTTCAAGCTGATCCTGCAGGTACAAACCAAAACCTTTTTGATTCTCGTCGTTAATGTACTGGGTATGAAGTTCCGGTTTAGCTGCACCATACTGAGGGTTAAAAATATCCAGCTCGTAAGTACCTGGCTCCGGACGGACACGGTCTAATAAAGTGTATAAGTCATAACGGTATGCGTCGGTTCCCATCAGTAAGTGATGGGTCATGCCGAACAACTCTGCGTTACCGCTTAATTCGAGTCTTAATGATAAATCATCGGAATCGTAGTCACGACGACGGTGCTGACGGGTTAGAGTGCGACCGTCTTCAAATAATTTTTGGCGCGAGCCGGAAAGTTCGGCATCCGACGAGTAGCCGTCTAACTTTGTGCTTCTGGCATTAATACCACCGGTTAAAAACCAGTCATTTAGCAGGTAGTGCTCAAAGGTTAACTGGTGGCCTTGTGAAATGATTTCAGTAGGTTCATCACTTGGTTCGCCCAGAAAGCGGTCTCTTGGCACGGTTCTAATATTGTTATCTAAAACCACTATGCCACGGTCAAACAGCTGCTCCTGCTGCATGAATTCAAAGGCATAAAGTATGGAGGTGTCTTTACCCAGTTGCCAGCGCAGAGACGGGTTAACAACCTTTTTCTTGCTGCTGACATGATCCCGGAAACTGTCATCATCCTGTATCGCACCGTTTATCCGCGCGGATACGCTATCGCTAATACCGCCAGTGTAGTCACCTTCAATACGATAGCGGTCATCGCTGCCAAGCGAGGTTTTTAAGTATCCTTCTGGAGCGTACTGCGGTTTGCGGGTAACCACGTTAATCACCCCTCCCGGGTCCGAGCGGCCATACAGTGCAGAGCCCGGGCCTTTCAGAACTTCTACGTACTCAATATTGGAAACGTCCCGATGCCCGCCGAATCCGCGACCACTGGAGAAACCATTAACTAAATAACCAGTAGGTACATTTTCGTTGCCCGGAAACCCGCGCATGGAGTAGCTGTCCCATAAGTTACCGCCGTCGTTTTGCAAAGCAATTGACGGAGAAAACAGCAAAACATCGCGAAAACGGGAGATATTAATATCATCCACCAGGCTGCGGTCCAGCGTAGTAATTGCCTGAGGAATTTCTGAAACAGGAACATCTCCGCGGTAAGCCTGACGATAATTGACTTCAATGTGTTCGAAAGACTCCTGTTCTTGCGCGAACGAGCCCGTACTCATGATAGAGAGTAAACTTAGAGTAACTGCTTGGTATTTCATGGGGGCAACACAACTCAATTAAAAACGTAATGTTATATTATAACAATCGGTTTCTAATGTCGAATTCTGGTTCGCTTAGTATTAAGATGAATGAATACCGACATTGGTAATAAGGAGCTTTATGCACCATCACCATCATCACCACGAGAGTTCATCGGAGCGAATTGGTTGGGCGTTTTTCCTTAATCTGTGCTTTACCGTTATTGAATTTATCGGTGGGATATTAACCAATAGTACGGCCATTTTAGCTGACGCGGTGCACGATCTCGGCGACAGCATTTCTATTGGTATGGCCTGGTTGCTGGATAAATTCAGTCGTAAAGATGCCACGCAGACCTTTACCTATGGCTATCAACGCTTATCTCTGGTTGGCGCTTTTATTAACGCGGTTGTACTGACTGCAGGCTCAATCTGGATTTTATTTGAAGCCATTCCCCGTTTATGGAACCCGGTAATGCCAATGGCGGAGGGTATGGCGTTACTGGCGGTATTCGGCGTTATTGTGAATGGTTATGCGGCGTTTAAATTGTCGCATGGTAAATCGTTAAACGAACGCGTACTTAACTGGCACTTACTAGAGGACGTTCTGGGCTGGGTTGCTGTTTTAATCGTGTCGATTATCTTAATCTTTGTCGACTGGCCTATTCTTGACCCTCTGCTTTCCATTGGCTTCACTTTGTTCATTCTGGTTAACGTTCTTCGTCACTTGGGTTCTACCGTTAAGCTCTTTGTTCAGGCCTCACCAGACCCCGAAGTGTACCGGAAAATACGTGAACAATTGACCTCGCTGGAACTGGTTGATGACGCCCATCATTTGCATTTTTGGTCGTTGGATGGCGAGCGTCATGTATTAACCGCGCATATTGTGGTATCAAAAGAACTGGAATGTTCAGAGCGCGCACTTTTAAAGCAGCAAATATCACAGCAGCTGGCAGCGTTTGAATTAGCTCATACCACCATTGAACTGGAATACCCTGACGAAGCTTGTCGAGACCATTAACAGGAGAAGATCATGGAATTGTTCGGAAGTTATACCTCGCCGTTCGTAAGACATTGCCGTATTGCTTTACTTGAAACTAAGACAAAGTTTTCATTTACCGAAACGGATTTTGAAACCAGTGCCAAATTAAGTCCGGCGAAAAAGGTTCCCTTTCTTCACCACAATGATTTGCGCCTGCACGACTCTACCAGCATTCTCAAATACGTGCGGGACAAGGCGGATGAGCGCTTCATTGCCGATGTAAAAGATTTTGATCAGTACTGTCTGGTCAATACGGCGATGGACTCGGCAATTAACGTGTTTTTGCTGGAGAGAGAAGGCGTAACAGCTGACAGTGTTAAGTATGTTAAACGCCAACAGCAGCGTATTGATGACATACTGCAACTGATGGAAGATAAAGAGCATGCGGTGGCTTATGAAGGGCCTCATCCCTTTAGTGACGGAGAGCTACGTTTAGGTTGTTTCCTTAGCTGGGGGCTTTTCCGTGAGCGTTTTAACTTAGATAAGTATCCGCGACTTCAGGCCTTTGTCGATAAGTTAAACGACTACCCTTATTTCGCGGATACTGATCCGAACCGTTCTTAAATATCTTTAATGGCGCGGCTGCGTTCGGGGATTTCCTCGTTCAGCAGTCGGTCATTTTGTGAATAGTTCACGGGTACATCAATAAGGTGTACGCCGGGTTTGTTCAGGCAGTCTTTTAACAGCGGTATCAAATTTTCCGTTTTATCTAAACGGTAACCGTTAGCGCCGTAAGACTCTGCATATTTCACAAAATCCGGGTTATTGAAATCTAAGCCGTAGTCGCTCAGTTTCATATGCTGCTGTTTCCACTTGATCATGCCATAGCCGCTGTCATTTAAGATAACGACAACGATATCCAGCCCCATGCGCACAGCAGTTTCAAGCTCCTGAGAGTTCATCATAAAACCGCCGTCACCGCATATTGCCATGACTTTCTTTTCCGGATTAACCAGCTTCGCGGCCATGGCCGATGGTAAGCCTGCACCCATTGAGGCAAGGGCATTATCCAGTAGTACCGTATTTGGCTGACGAGCCGGGTAATTACGTGCAAACCAAATTTTGTAGATGCCGTTATCCAGTGCAATGACACCGTCATCTGGCATAGCTTCACGCACATCTTCTACCAGACGCTGGGGTAACACCGGAAAGCTTCCGTCATGAGCGCCTTCATCGGTATGGTCGCGCATGTGATCGCGAACTTTCAGCATAAAGTCGAAATCCCAGTGACTTTGCGGCTCAATCCCTTCTTTTAACTGCCAGATACTGTTACCAATATCGCCGATCATGCTGGCATGAGGAAAGTAAACCGAATCAACCTGGGCACCCTGAAAGTTAATGTGTACCACTTTACGATTGTCGTTGTCGCCGGTTTTCATCATAAAGGGCGGCTTTTCCACCACGTCGTGACCGACATTAAGAATCAGGTCAGATTTTTCGATGGCGCGGTGCGGGTAATCGCCGTCGGAAACCGCCGCATTACCGAGCCAGCGTGGGTGGTCTTCGTTAATAACGCCCTTACCCATTTGCGTGGTAATAAAAGGAATACCGGTTTTATCGACAAATGCGCGCAGCATTTTTGCTGTAATTTTCCGATTGGCCGCAGCCCCTATCAACAGTACCGGGTGTTTTGCTTCGCGCAGTAATTCCAGCACGTGGCGGACCGATTTATGCTCGGTAATGGGGCGGCGCGAATGACTGGCTTCTATCGGAAGGCTGCTGACCTCTTCGCGACTGATATCATCCGAGAGCTCCAGGTGAGAAGCGCCGGGGCGTTCATCTTCAGCGCGACGAAAAGCCTCACGGATGTGCGCCGGAATACTGCTGGCGCTAATAATCGCCTGAGTGTATTTGGTAATGGGAGTCATCATGTCGACCACATCAATGATCTGGAATTGACCCTGATGACGTTCCTTTATGGGTTTTTGTCCAGTAATGACAACCATAGGCATAGCGCCGAGTTGCGCGTAGGCCACCGGTGTAACCAAGTTGGTTGCCCCCGGGCCTAAGGTGGAAAGGCACACCCCGGGTTTGCCGGTCAGGCGACCATAAGTGGCGGCCATGAAACCTGCGCCCTGTTCGTGGCGGGTTAAAATTAGCTCAATGCTGGATTTTGAGAGCGACTCAAGTAAGTCCAGGTTTTCTTCGCCGGGAATGCCGAAAATGTACTTCACACCCTCGTTTTCAAGTGCTTTTACGAATAAATCGGATGCTTTCACTTCGCTTTCTCCTTGCGTTAAAGAATATTCTTCTAGTTAGGCCTACGTAAAGCATAGGAGAGATGATCAAAAAAGGCAGCCAAAAGGCTGCCTTCTTAAACTACAATCGAGTAAATCGATTAAGAGTTTTCGTCACCAGTCAGCTTTTCTAAGCGGCCACGAAGTTCTTCGTCGTTTTGCGCCTGCTGAATAATCATGTTGTACTCTTGCGGAGTCAGACCTGCGTTTTCAACTGCTGCAATCATTTCTTCCTGTGCAGATTGTTGAATCTCACGCGCTTCTTCCTGATTTTCAGCTTGCTGGAACTGGTCGCGGTATTTTTCAGTAACGCCCTGAACATCTTCCATAGCGGTTACAAACTTAACCAGCATGCCTTCAGAAATTTCCTGAGTTTGCTGCTGTTGCGCCATAGACTCCTGAGCTTGTTGTTCCTGAGCTACTGCTGCTGTGCTACCCAGTGCGAATACTGTTGCTAATGCGATAATTGTCTTTTGCATGATAATCTCCTAGATGAATTTATCAGTTTTACTTACGCTCTAACTAAAGCGAAGACTGTGCCAACTTTTCAATTGTCTGATTTTTATAACTTTTTGTTCTTGCGAAGTTTGCGCCGAGAAAACCAACCAAAAAATGTGTATCCTTAGTACACAATTAAAGGAGGTCGTGTGACAAAAAGATACAGTTGGCCACTATCCAGTCTGCAAAGGCGGCTTCTGGTTTATGTCGTTATGCCAATGTTATTGATTTCCGGTGTAGCAATAAGCGTTGGGTTACAGGTTGCCTCTGATGAGTCTAATGAGCGGCTAAAAAGTGACTTAGAACTTCTGGGGCGAGCCATTAGCTTGCCTATAAGCGACGCCTTGTTGAATAACGACTTGTCTACAGTACAGGCGAATCTGGATTCGGTGTTCAATATTGGTCGGGTTTATGGTGCGTCGGTTTATAACGTGTATGGCCAGCAGGTAGCGGAAGCGGGCATTACTGAAACCGACTTAAGCAACAGTCAGTTAGCGCTACAAACCGTTCAGACTGGAATAAAGCAAGACGATTATCGTCGGGTGGAAGGCCGCGATGTCTTCTCTCAATTCCTGCCTATTGTTGATCGCGGTGGTCGCATTATTGGTTTATTACAGATAAACCGGCGGGCGAGTGACTTTGATGAGTCTTTTGAAACTTTAAGCCAATACGCATGGCTGAGCTGGGCGGCGTTCGGTTTAATTACTATTGCGGTACTGGTTTTTGGTCATTATCGCGGTGTCGGTCGGCATGTGGTGGCACTTAAGGACGCCATGTTGCGGGTCGCTGAAGGGAACCGCAGTACGCGGGTTACACCTGCTGGCCCGTCAGAATTGCAGGAGGTTGCGCAGGGTTTCAACCGTATGCTTGATAGTATCACCGAGGCTGAACAAGAGCTGGAGCAGCGCCGAGAGCACGAGGCCTCTCTGCAGCAAGCTTTGCGAGAACAGGAAAAAATGGCGGCTATTGGGAGTGTCGCCAGTGGTGTTGCGCACGAGCTAGGTGCTCCGCTTACCGTTATTGACGGCCGCGCCAGCCGCTTATTACGCAACCATAAAGACGAAGACAGTCAGCGCCAGCTAAAAGCGGTAAGAGGCCAGGTGCAGCGGTTAACCGGGCTGGTAAACCAGCTGTTGGCTTTCTCCCGTACGCCGGTACAGCAGCGCGAAACCATTTCTTTACGTGAGCTGATAGCAACAGCCATGACCAGCATAGAGTTTGAGCAGGATAAGGGGTCGGCCAAAGTGGTAATTAAGGAGCTTGTCGATGTTATTCTGAAAGTGGATATCAAGCGACTGGAACTGGCCTTGGTTAATGTTCTTCGCAATGGTTTGCAGGCCGCTGAATCGGAAGTTGTGGTGGCAGCTGAGTACGCCGGTGAAGGTGTCATTATCACCGTTGATGACGACGGTGAGGGGTTGCCCGAGTCTATGAAAGATAAAGCTTTGCAGCCTTTTGAAACTAATAAACCTCAGGGAAAAGGCACCGG
The DNA here is from genome assembly GCF_051842345.1 of Idiomarina sp. ST20R2A10. Taxonomy (NCBI): domain Bacteria; kingdom Pseudomonadati; phylum Pseudomonadota; class Gammaproteobacteria; order Alteromonadales; family Idiomarinaceae; genus Idiomarina; species Idiomarina sp. ST20R2A10. The sequence continues at coordinate 101,667 of NZ_JBNIEY010000007.1, forward strand.
GCTTGGTTTAACCATAGTGAAACACGTATTGAATGACCATAACGGAGAGTTGTCTTTAACAAACAACCCCAATGGTGGCTGTCGGGTTACCTTGAGTTTACCTGCGCAATGCCTTCGGCAAGCCGTTATTAAAGGAGGTAGTGAATGACCGCAGCAAAAGCCATGATAGGCGTTATTGAGGATGATCCGGCTCTGCAGGAGTTGCTGGTTGAAGAGCTGGAGGCCGAGGGCTATAAAGTCACCGCGTGGGGAAGTATTGAAGCCTTTAAAAAATCGGTAACGCCATTGGATTTGGTTATCAGCGATATTCGCTTACCGGGGTTGTCAGGCTTGTCTTTACTGGAAAGTTTAAAAAATGAAGATAACTCCCCTGCGCTGTTATTGATTACCGCATTTGGTACGGTTGATCAGGCGGTTGATGCCTTAAAACAAGGGGCCGATGACTTTCTAACCAAGCCGCTGGATGTTGAACACCTATTGCTTAGCGTAAAACGGATATTAGAACATCGGTCACTGCAGCGTGAGCTTAAACGGTATCGTCAGCAACAAAAGGGCCCCGGGGGCTTAGTCGGCCAAAGCCCGTCAATGCGTAAACTGTATGACCAGATAGAGCGCATAGCTCCGGCAGACGGCAGCGTCTTAATTACCGGTGAAAGCGGTACGGGTAAAGAGTTGGTGGCAAAGGCACTGCATCAGTTAAGTGACCGCGCTGAGCAGAGCTTCCAGGCGGTGAACTGTGCGGGCATTCCAGCCGAGTTAATGGAAAGCGAATTCTTTGGTCACACAGCTGGCGCATTTACCGGTGCTCAGAAAAAGCGTCAGGGTCTGCTTAAGCAGGCCGACGGCGGTACTTTGTTGCTGGACGAAATTGGTGAAATGCCAATGGCGCTGCAGGCTAAACTGCTACGTGTATTGCAGGAAGGCACGATTCGCGCCGTGGGCAGCGACGAAGAAGAAACGGTGAATGTCCGGATCCTGGCTGCAACCCACCAGAACTTAGAGCAACAGGTAGAAGACGGGCGCTTCCGGCAGGATTTATTTTACCGTCTGGAAACCTTTAGTTTACGAGTACCACCGCTGCGGGAACGGGGAGAAGATATTGAGCGTTTAGCTAATTTTTTCCTACAGCAGCTGCAGAAAAACAGTGATAAACCGGTTCGCAGCATTTCTCCGGCTGCACTGGAGCAGCTTTATTGCTATCGCTTTCCGGGCAACGTACGTGAATTACAGAATGCTATTGAACGTGCCTTTACTTTCTCCAGAGACGATAAAATAGCGGTTGAAGATTTACCGCAAAGAATTTTGGATAGTGAGCATGAACCCGACGTGGATTATGGCACCGAGTGGCCGACTCTGGATGAATATCAGAATCAGTACATTCGTAAGGTATTGACGCATGCCGAAGGGAATAAATCTAAAGCGGCAGAAATTCTCGGAGTCACAAGGCGCACTCTATACCGTTGGCTGGAACAGCATGGCGAGTGATCAAACGCGCGTTTAGGCACGTAGTCTATACTAAGTTTTTGAATCATTTAACAGGAGTACTAAGTGAAAGTATTAATGGTATTAACCTCACACGATAAGCTTGGTGACACAGACCATAAAACGGGTTTCTGGGTAGAAGAGTTTGCTGCTCCGTACTATGTTTTTACGGATTCCGGTGTGGACGTGACTCTGGCATCGCCTAAGGGTGGCAAGCCACCGATTGATCCAAACAGCACCACACCAGATGCACAAACCGAAGCAACAGAACGCTTTGATAAAGATGAGACGGCTCAGCACAAATTAGAAACGACCTGTAAGCTTGATGAAGTTGATCCGGAAGGTTTCGACGCAATTTTCTATCCGGGTGGTCACGGACCATTGTGGGATTTAACCAATAACGAGCATTCAATTAAGTTGATTGAGCATTTCTGGAGTCAGGGTAAACCCGTTGCTGCGGTCTGTCATGCCCCAGCCGTGTTGTTAAATGCTAAATCGCCAAGTGGTGACCCGATTGTTCAGGGACGCACGGTAACTGGCTTTAGTAACAGCGAAGAAGCTGCAGTAGAACTGACCAATGTAGTTCCGTTCTTGCTGGAAGACGAGTTGACCGCCAAAGGCGGCCATTATCGTAAGGTGGATGACTGGCAGGCATATGCCGTTCAGGACGGTATGTTAATTACCGGTCAGAATCCCGGTTCATCTGAGCAGACGGCACAGCGCCTGCTCGATGTGTTAAGAGCCAGCCTGTAATTGGCTTAAAAGCGTCGGCGCCAGCTAATGCCGACGCTTGCCTGCCGGCCTACGGCGGGCTCAAATGAACGTCCACTGCCCTGATTAACCACAACAGCTCCTACGTAGTCTTTGTCGGTAATGTTATCAACCCGTACCCACACATCCAGCTCGCTCTTAGCCCATTGCCAATCGCGGCTTACAGCAATATCCCAGGTCGTGTAAGACGGGGCAAAGGTATCATTTGCATCATTAACCGGTGTCTCGTTACGGTACTGGCCGGCTAACTGAACTAGCCACTGCTCTGTGGGTTGCCAGTTAAGACGCAGATAGCCCTGACTTTTTGCTACGCCGGGCAACTGATTTCCCTGTAACGGACCATTATCAAAAGTCGCGTCTATATAGCTGTATGACAGTAGTAAATCTAACTGCTGGGTCAGTGCGCCGTTAATACTGAGTTCAGCACCTTCGCGCGAGGTTTCCGACGCGTTGCGGTAGGTTGTGCGACCGTCGTTTGACTGATCCACCAGTATTTCGTCCTCGCTTTTAATACCGAAGAACGCGAAATGCAGTCGCCAGTCTTGTGGTAGTTGGTGTTTGATACCCCATTCCCATTGATCATTCGTGGACGGACCCAGTTCGCGGTTCAGGCCCGAGCCCTGGTTACGGTATGCCAGCTCAGTCAGTGTCGGTGTTTCAAATCCCTGCCCGATGCTCAGATAAGTCGCCGAGGTAGGCAGAAACTGCCAGGTAAATGAAACAGCTGCGGTGGTCTCACTAAAGTCGCTGCTGCCGCTGTCATCGGAGTTATCCAGATCGGTAAAGTAGTCTTCTACTTCATAATTGATGTCGCTGTAACGAACTCCGCCGGTTGCTGAAAGCTCTTCCGATAACTGCCACTGAAAACGTAGATAAGCTGATGCATTTTCAATCCAGTTAAATTCGTTGCGGCGCAAATCACCTTTTTCACCGCTGTCATTCACATAACCAAAGCGATGATCCTGCTGGCGCTCTAATTGCGCTCCCAGGGTTGCTGACCAGTTAACTCCGCGTTGACGCCAGCGCGCATGAGCACCTTCAAATTGACGAGAGACATCAATGACGGCGCCCGAGCTTGTTGTGTCGTCACCGGCAAAAGGCAGAAACTGCTCTATATCGCGGTCACCCTGCCACAGCGAGAGTAACCCCTCACCATTGTTGCTCTCATGAAACCAGCTAAAAGACCCCTGACGGTGGTGAATATCTTTCCGCGTGTTGAAATCAATTGCCCGTTGTACTGTCTGAGTTGGGTCTTCGCGCCAGTCTTCGGGCGTTAGTGCGCTGGGGTCTTGCAATAATGGCGCATCGTTATTGTCGTAACGAATAACAAAGCGGTTCTGCTCGTCCCACTGATGATACCAGCGTATCGCCTGCTGTTGGCGCTCGGCTGAGTTATGCCTGCGCGGGCCGTCGGTCTGAAAATCTGAGGCTAAAATTTGCAGCTGATTGGTGTTGGTTGCCCACTGGGCATTAACATTGTACCGCTGAGTGTCATTTTCGCTGAACTGTCCACCCCATTCCAACGCGGTTTCTGTTGGCTTGCGGCTGAACCATTCAACCACACCACCGCCGGAGTTACCGTACAGCGTTGCTAATGGACCGCGCAATACTTCCAGCGAATCAATGCTGTCGAGAAAAATGCTCGAAGTTTGTGCCTGTCCGTCGGGCATAGATAACGGAATGCCGTCGACATTTAACTGCAAACCCCTTACTCCAAAGGCCGCACGCGAGCCAAAGCCCCGAACCACCAGGCGTGTATCCTGTGCGTAGTTGTAACGGTTGTCAGCCTGAATGCCCGCCACCCCGGCTAAGGCATCGCCAGCATCAATCTTCATAGAAGGTAAGGTGTTTTCCACGCTCACGCGGTCGATACTGGCCGCAGTAGTCAACCAGGGCGTCTCGCTTTGTGTCGCTGTAACAACAACGGTTTCGTCTACGTCTGCGGAGTGAACAACGAAAGAGGCCGCCAATAAAGGCAGCCCCGTGTAAGTGAGTTTTCTTAATACAGCTGAGTACAACATATTAATCCGCCGGTTTTATTTGAATGATGGCACCGTCAGGCTGGTCGGTTAATAAATAGAGGTAACCGTCAGGGCCTTGGTTAATGTCGCGAATACGAGCTTCAACAGCATCTTCAAATAAACGCTCTTCATGCATCATGCGACCTTCATACAAGTCCAGGCGAGCAACCAGTGAACTTTTCAAAGCTGCGACAAAGAAATCGCCTTTCCACTCAGGAAACGCATCGCCGTTGTAAAATGTGGCTCCGGCCGTGGCAATAGAGGGTACCCAGTAATAGAAGGGTTGCTCCATACCTTCTTTGACTGCGTCTTCGCTGATAATGCCACCGCCATAATCAACACCATAAGTAATTTCTGGCCAACCGTAATTTTTGCCAGCTTCCGGAATGTTTACTTCGTCACCGCCTTGTGGGCCATGTTCAACAGTCCAGAGCTCGCCCGTTTCAGGATGAATATCGGCACCCTGCACATTGCGGTGACCGTAAGACCAGATTTCGTCCAGAGCGTTATCATTGTTAACAAAAGGGTTGTCTTTCGGGATGCTGCCATCAGGCCATATGCGTATCACTTTACCGTGATGGTTATCCAGTGTCTGTGCGTCATCCATACGTGAATAGCGGTCACCTAAAGTAATGTATAAGTGCCCTTCAGGTGAAAAGACTAACCGGGAACCAAAGTGGTTATTGCTTTCGTACTTAGGTGCCTGACGGAAAATAACTTCCTGCTCAGTAAATTCTTTATCGTCAAGTTTCGCCCGCATAACGGCCGTACTATTCCCTTTCCCACCGTCCTGTGCTGCTTCAGAGTAGCTAATATAAACCCAGTTATTCTCAGCAAAGTCAGGGTCAGTGGTAATATCCAGCATACCGCCCTGGCCTTGTGCTACGACCTCTGGCGTTCCGCTTATCTTTTCGCGATAACTGCCGTCGGCGGATACCCAGTAGATGTCGCCGGAGCGCTCGGTAACTAAAATGCTTTTGTCAGGAAGAAAAGTCATACCCCAGGGGTTAGTAAAGCCATCCGCAAGTGTGCTGACACTGACTTTATGGCGTTCGGTTTCGACATCTTCGGCTGTGGCCGTCACGCTTACTGAAGCTGCCAATATTGCCGTTAAAACAAACTTTGGATTGAACATAGGTCTCTCCTTGTTATTGAATTATTTAGAGTATACGTCATTCTTCAAAATTTTGATGACACTGCGCTTGATCTGTTTGTCGCTTTAACCGTTAATACTCTTATCAATTACTAGAAATGTATTAGGTACCCATGAGCGGCAACGTTTTTAGCACGGATTCCTTACTTACTTTAGCGCAGTGGTTAGCCGCCATTTTTGTTTTGGCTATTATTACGCTGGTGATTTCTATTGGCGTTATGTATGTCGTCGATAAAACCCAGAATAAGCATACTATTCGCCATAACTATCCGGTTGTGGGGCGCTTTCGCTATTTATTCGAGCGTATGGGGGAATTCATGCGCCAGTATTTCTTTGCTATGGATCGCGAAGAAATGCCATTTAATCGTGCCCAACGAAGCTGGGTCTACCGTGCCGCAAAAAATGCGGACCGTAACGTGGCTTTCGGCTCCACCCGGGATTTAAGCCGCACGGGTACCATTATTTTCAGCAACGCTCCTTACCCACCTATGGCTGAGCAGGCTACATCGCCGGAGCCGGTTATTATTGGTCCTTATTGTCAAAAGCCCTATTCTCCGGTTTCGTACTTTCATGTGTCCGGGATGAGCTATGGTGCCTTGTCACCGGTTGCGGTTAAGTCATTGTCTCAGGGGGCGGCGAAGGCCGGCTGCTGGCTGAATACCGGCGAGGGCGGTTTATCGCCTTACCACTTGATGGGACATTGCGACATTGTTTTCCAAATGGGCACCGCGAAGTTTGGGGTACGGGATAAAGAAGGGCGGCTTGATGAAGATCGGCTTGCTGAGCTGGGCCGCCACGACAATGTGAAAATGTTTGAAATAAAGCTGAGTCAGGGCGCTAAGCCGGGTAAAGGTGGTATTTTGCCGGGCATAAAAGTGAATAAGGAAATTGCACAAATTCGAGGTCTTGTGGAGGGCGAAGATGCCATTAGCCCGAACCGGCACCCGGAAATCAGTAACAATGAAGAACTGCTCGATTTCATTGAAAAAGTTCGCAAAATTACTGGCAAACCTACCGGCTTTAAATTTGTTATGGGTGACCCGTCCTGGATTGACGAGTTGATCGACTGCATCCTGACCCGTGGAGAAGAATACGCCCCAGACTTTATTACGCTGGACAGCGCTGATGGTGGAACCGGCGCAGCACCACAGCCGTTAATGGATTATGTTGGTCTGAGAGTGACTGAAAGCTTACCTATGCTTATTGATAAGCTCACCGAAGCTGGGTTGCACGGCCGTGTTCGCGTAGTTGTCTCCGGTAAAATGATCACACCTGCAGATGTTGCCTGGGCTATTGCTATGGGAGCCGACTTTGTTACTTCTGCACGTGGTTTTATGTTCTCGCTGGGGTGTATTCAGGCTATGCAGTGTAATAAAAATACTTGCCCAACAGGAGTCACTACCGACGACCCTAAGTTAATGCGAGGGCTTGATCCAGAAGATAAATCGGTGCGTGTCGCCAACTACCACAAGTATATGGAATATGGTGTAAATATCATTGCGCACTCTTGTGGTGTGACCGATCCGCGTCGGTTGAATCGTCGTCATGCCCGGGTCATTAAACCCGACGGGGAGAGCATTAGTCTGGCCGAGCGTTATCCGTTGCCGCCGGCCAGACGGCGTTAGTTTAATTCAGCGTATTGACTGGCAGCAGCCTGGCAACCTCTTCCGCAATTTTTCGGAAGGTTTGTCGGCGGCTGGTGGTTGGGCGGTATACCAGGCCAATATCGCGGGAGGCTTCCTGCCCGGTGGGCTTTAATGAAACAAGGTCGGTATTTTCCAATATGCCCTGGTCAATGGCCATTTGTGGAATAAAGGTAGCGCCTAAGCGGGCGTCAGCCATTTGTACCAGGCTGTGCAGGCTGGTTGCTGTAAACGGGTTCATCTTAATCGAGTCCGTTAACTGGCAGGCTGCGACCGCATGCCCGGTCATGCAGTGTTCTTTTTCCAGCAGGAAAATGCTGCGATCAGGCAGTTTATCGTAATCGACTGGTTCGCCGACGGTTTCTGCCAGATCTTTATGCACCACTAGTTTGAATGGGTCTCGACCCAGTATCCACTTCTGATTCCCCTGAATATCCATAGGCAGAGCCAGCAAAAGAATATCCAGTTCGCCGTTACGCAGGCGGTGCAGTAAGTTTTGCGTGGTATCTTCGGAAAGCTGCAGCAGCAGTTTAGGGAACTTGTTCTGTAAGTTTTTACTGAGCTCACCAATAACAAACGGGGCTATGGTCGGAATAATGCCGAGTCTTAACGGTCCTTCCATAATATTGCCCTGCCCCTGAGCATAATGCAGTAATTCTTCTGAGGCGCTGATAATGTCCCGCGCTTTCTCCACAATTTCCTCGCCTAAGGCAGTAAAGAGGAAGGATTTATGGTCGCGTTCAATAAGTTGGCAATCGAGTTGTTCTTCCAAATTTTGAATGCCACTGCTCAGTGTTGACTGGCTGACATTGCATTCCGCTGCCGCACGATTAAAGTTTTGTTCCTGGTGCAGTGCCAGTAAGTAGCTCAGGTTTTTCAGGCTCGGTAATTTACTCATAGGTTATCCGTCGCGTTTTAATTGGTATTTCCGATTATCATAATCCGTTTTATTCGTTTTATCCAATCTCTCTCCGTCCGTACACTAGCTCTCGACTCGTTAAGGAACGAATACATTTTAAATCTCAATCAAGGAGACAATTTATGTTAACAGTAGGCGATAAACTACCAGAATTCAGCGTAATTGCGGCAAAACCTAAGTTCAACATGCCGGAAGAAAACGGCGAAAGCGCTTTTGAAACTATCGACAACAACAGCTTTGAAGGTAAGTGGAAAATCATTTTCTTCTACCCGAAAGACTTCACCTTTGTTTGCCCAACTGAAATTGTTGAGTTCGCAAAACTGAACGAAGACTTCGCTGACCGCGACGCCGTTGTTATGGGTGGCAGCACCGACAACGAATTTGTGAAATTGGCATGGCGCCGTGAGCACCCTGACCTTGACCGCCTGAACCAGTACTCTTTTGCTGACGACGGTTCTTTGGTCGACGGATTAGGTGTTCGTGACAAAGCTGAGAATGTTGCTCTGCGTGCTACGTTCATTGTTGACCCGCACAATGTTATCCAGCACGTATCGGTAAACAACCTGAACGTAGGTCGTAACCCGGCAGAAATCGTTCGTATTTTAGATGGTTTGCAGACCGATGAACTGTGTCCTTGTAACCGCGCGTTGGGCGGCGACACCCTTTAATTGGTGGTTACTCCCCTAAACTAAGCGCTGATGGTATTGCCATCGGCGCCTGTTCCCCACTTTCAGAGGATTTCAGGAGTAAAGTATGGCAATTGCAGATTACAAACAGTTATTGGGTGATCACAGTAAAGACACCAAGCTTAACCTGTCGAGCTTGTTTTCAAATGTTGAGCAGTCAGGTTTAACCAACGACCAGTTCTATGGCACAGCACTTTCGCTGGTTTACACCTTGTCGGACGGCGAGCTGACTCAGGCAGTGGAAGAAGAAGCCGAAGGCAAAATTGAAGAAAACGTTAAGGCAGCAGCGAAAACGGCAGCGTCGTTAATGGCAATGAACAACATTTATTATCGCTTCCTGCACTTATCTAGCGATAAACAATTTTCTAAGCTTCCTGCGGGGCTCCGCATGAATGCAATGGCTAACCCGGGTGTGGACAAAGCAGACTTTGAGCTGTTCTCACTGGCGGTGTCGGCCCTGAATGGTTGTGGTATGTGCATTGATTCGCACGTACAAACTTTGCTGAAGCACGAGGTCTCAGCGCAAGCGATTCAATCGTCAATTAAGTTGGCGGCGGTACTTAATGCAGCCTTAACTGCACGCAAACTGTCGTAAACCCTCTAGGGGCTCCCCTTTGCCCCGTGCAACCTTTGCCCGTACTTTTTGGTGCGGGCTTTTTTTACGCCTTTGGTGCTCCTTAGTTTATGTCCTACGCTTAATAATAAAAGCAAAGGAGGTGACTATGCTGAGTATTAATGCTGACCGCTTAAAAAAATCCGTGCTGGAGCTATCCAAAATTGGTTATAACGAGACCGATCATGGTATGTACCGTTGGGGTTTTACCGATGCCGATATGGAAGCCCGCCGCTGGATGATGGAGCAAGCTAAAGCCGAAGGTTTCAAGACCTTTATGGATGGTGCCGGTAATGTGTTTTTTGGTATTGGCGACTACAGCAAAAAGCCAGCTATTCTTACCGGTTCACATCTCGATACCGTTCCCGCCGGGGGGATTTTCGATGGCGCGCTCGGGGTTTTAGCGGGCTTCGAAGTTTTGCGCTCGATCAAAGAAAATGACGTCAAATTAGCGCATCCTGTATGGGTGGTTGGTACAGCCGAAGAAGAAGGTCGATTTGGCGGCATGATGGGGTCTCAGGCTATTGCGGGAGTACTTAATCCGGACTGGCTTATGTCGGCTCACGATGCTGATAATGTGTACTTAAAGGACGCAATGGCTGCCCATGGCATGGACGTTATGGATGCGCTGGACGCTGCCTGGCCTCCGGAGCGGTTAAAAGCCTTTTACGAGTTGCATATTGAACAAGGGCCGGTGCTGTTCCAAAAAGAGATAACCATTGGCGCAGTGGAAGGTATTTCCGGGGTGTTTAAATGGATAGTTCACTTAAAAGGTAAAGCCGACCACGCTGGTACAGCACCAATGAATATGCGCAGTGACGCTTTTATGGGGCTGGCAGATTTTGCTCACGAAATTGAGCGCATTATTGCTGAAGACGGTACCGATAAAACGCGTATTACCGTGGGTAAAGTGGACTTGAAGCCCGGAAGTCCGCATACCGTGCCGGGTGAAGCTGTGTTTACTATTGTTGGTCGCGACATGAGTAACGATGTAATGAAAGAGCTGGCTGACTCCTGCAACAAGGCGTTGTCAGCAATAGCGCGTAAGCACCGTTTGAAGTTTGAATACGAACAAGTGAGTTGGCTGAACCCTCAGGCCTGTTCAGAAAAGCTGACAAAACAAATAGAAGAGAAAGCTAAAGCCCGAAATTATTCGTGTCTTAAAATGCCCAGTGGCGCAGGACACGATGCTCAATTTTTTACAGAGATTACGGAGTCTGGGCTAATATTTATCCCGTCTGTAAATGGGGTCAGTCACGCACCCGATGAGTGGTCGCACTGGCATGACGTGGAAGCTGGTTGTAACATACTTTTTGATTGCATCATTAATTCAGCCCAGTGAGCTGCGCAAACAGTTAAGATCCGTTATACTGTGCGCACCTCGCCGTGACACTATGTGGTATTGCTCATGGAACAAAAAATAACGGTTCAGTCCGCCGACAAAGTCAAAATTCAACGTCCAGACGGACAGAAACACAACGATAACTATTCCCCCCGCAGCCGAATTTACGTGCGTGATACCAAAGGTGCCATGGAGTATTTTAGGCGTGGATTTGGTTTTCTATTGCTGGCTGTCTTTGCTCTCATTCCCTGGCTAACTTATCAGGGCGAACAAGCGGTTCTGCTCGATATTATGGATCAGCGTTTCCGTATTTATGGCTTAACTTTGTGGCCGCAGGACTTCACTGTAGTTGCCTGGTTCGCGATTGTGGCCGCCGTTGCGTTATTTTTTGTGACAACCGTTTTTGGCCGGGTCTGGTGTGGGTTTATGTGCCCGCAAACCACCTGGACCTTTATTTTTATGTGGTTTGAGAAAAAGTTCGAAGGGCCGCGCAATAAGCGTATAAAACTGGATGAACGCAAAATGGACTTTGACAAGTTCTGGCGTAAAACCGGTAAACAGACCGGCTGGATTCTGGTGTCCTTATTAACCGCAATGACCTTTGTGGGTTATTTTACCGACATACGCGAACTTTTTCTGAACTTCTTTACTCTGGACGCCGGCTTCTGGGCAACCTTCAGTGTTCTTTTTTTCGCATTCTGTACCTATGGCAACGCCGGTTATATGCGAGAAATTATGTGTACGCACATGTGTCCCTATGCGCGCTTCCAGTCGGCTATGTTCGATAAAGACACTTACACCGTGTCTTATGATGCTGAAAGGGGCGAGCCCCGAGGCCCACGCTCGCGTAAGGCTGACCCCGCTGAAAAAGGCTTAGGTCACTGCATTGACTGCTATATGTGTGTGCAGGTATGCCCTACCGGTATCGATATTCGAAACGGTCTGCAATATGAGTGTATCGACTGTGGTGCTTGTATTGATGCTTGTAATGACGTTATGGATAAAATGAATTATCCAAAAGGACTTATCCGCTTTACCACCGAACGTAACTTAGCCGCGAAAAACAAAAAAGAGAAAACCAATCCGTGGCGGATGAAGAGCATCGGCTACTTTATTATGGTTCTGGTGGTGAGTAGTGTAATGGTATGGGATGTCGCAACTCGTGTGCCCCTGGAGGTCGATGTATTACGTGATCGTAACCAGCTGTTCAGAGAAAACATTGAAGGGCAAATTGAAAACGTCTTTACCTTAAAGCTGGTCAATAAGTCGCAACAGGACATGACTTACCGCGTGGAAGTTAGAGGCTTTGACGAGTTCGAGTTAATTGGCGATTCTACAAAACAGGTTTCTGCGGGTGAAGTCGGAACATTGCCGGTAACCGTAGCGGTTCCACCTTCATTATTAGAAGGTCAGGTCACAGAGTTTTACTTCGTGGTCACAGCGGTTGATAATGCGGATATAACTAATACGCATCAGAGCCGCTTTTTATATGAATGATTCTACAGAGAACGCGTCGGACTTTGCTTTTCAGGGACTGACGCCGGATCTGGTTGTTAATGCCTTAGAAAGTGTCGGTTTGTATCCCGCATCGGGCTTGCTGGCACTTAACAGCTATGAAAACCGGGTTTATCAGTTTGCTGACGATGATCGCAAACGTTACGTGGCAAAGTTCTATCGCCCGCAGCGCTGGCGCACAGAGCAAATTAACGAAGAACTGGAGTTTGTTGAGGAGCTGGCGCAAGCCGAGGTTCCGGCGGTTTCGGCTCTGGAGCTGCAGGAAAAGCGCCTGCACGAGTTTGAAGGCTATCGTTTTTGTGTGTATTCAAGCATTGGTGGCAGAGCCTTTGAGCCTAATGACCTGGACGAACTGGAGCGGCTGGGACGTCAAATAGGCCGTATGCACGCGGTGGCTCAGGCGGGCAAGTTTAAAGTCCGGGAAACCATTGACTACGAAGGTTTTGTGGAACAGTCCGTTGCCGAGCTACACCAGTCCGCCTTATTACCCGCTGAATTAAAAGACGCCTTTTTTGCCATTCTTGATCCCTTAAGTGAGCGCTTACGTTCTACACCTTTGCAGGACTTTGAGTATCAGCGTCTGCATGGTGACTGTCATATTGGTAATATTTTGCAGTATGAAGAACAACTGACTTTTGTCGATTTTGATGATTGTCGCTCGGGCCCTGCGGTTCAGGACTTATGGATGATGCTGAACGGATCGCATCAGGAGCAAACATTACAGATGGATGCCCTGCTGACTGGTTACGAAGATTTCTGCGAATTCGATACGGCGCAATTGATATTAATTGAACCTTTGCGCAGTTTCAGAATCATTCAATATATGGCATGGTTATCACGCCGGTGGCAAGATAGTGCCTTTCAGCGCGCGTTTCCCTGGTTTGCAGAAAGCCGATATTGGGAGCAGCAGATTCTGGCACTGAAAGAACAATTGGCGGGGCTGGATGAAGCGCCGCTGAACCTTGGCTTTAATGGCTAATTTGAATAGATAGTTTTAACGGATAACAGGAAATGACAATGAAAAAGTGGTTAATGGGTTTTGCGGCAGCTTTAATGGTAGCCGCCGGTTTCGCACAGGCACAGGATTTTGAAGAAGGTGTTCACTACGAAGTGATAGCCGACGAAGCAACCAGTAAGCCGGAAATTGCAGAGTTTTTCTCGTTTTACTGCGTGCACTGCTACCGCTTTGAACCTATTGCAAAAGAAATCAAGTCTGAATACCCGGATGCTTTTAAGAAGGCTCACGTGTCGTTCATTAGTCCTCGCGGTAACGTGGGCGAGACCATGACTCAGGCTTTTGTCGTTGCGCAAAAACTGAATAAGGAAGAAGAAATTGCCGCGGCTATTTTTGATTACAACTTTAATAAAAATAGCATGCTGACCAGCAAGCAGGACATTCGTAATGTGTTTATTGTTAACGGTGTTTCCGGTGATGAGTTTGATAAAGCTATGGCGAGCTTCACTGTGCGCGCTGCGGCGTCTAAAATGGATCGCCGGGCAAGCAACTTAGGGGTTAACGCAACGCCAACTTTTATCGTTAACGGTAAATACAAAATGCTGCCACAGGGTTTCCGTGACAGCGATAATTTTCAGGAAGACTTTTCTGATTTAGCCGGTTATCTGTTAGAAAAGTAACTCAGGACTCCGGTTTATAGTCACAATAAGCGCCTTCTTTGTTTTCAGAGAAGGCGTGGTTGTTATTCAAGTACTGATAATTCTTCAGTCCAAAGTCTGGCATCACACTGTATAAATACTCGATAATTGAGCTTTGTACCGCTTCGTATTTCATCCAGTCCGTTTGTTTACAAAACGCATAAATTTCCAGCGGTAACCCTGCTGCTGTAGGCTGCATAAGGCGAGCCATAATAGTCAGATCTTCTCTTACCTGTTTGTGGTTCCTTAGATAATTGTCAGTAAATACCCGGAATACAGTTAAGTTACTTACCGGTTTGTCGAGTTCATTGGCATTTAGCCAGTCGTCAGCGGACTGATTAAAATGCTTTTTAGCAAGTTCTTCTAACTGTTCGTTCGACAGAATTTTAGAGCTGTCCAAATCAATCATTAGTGAACGTCTCATGCGCCGCCCACCTGTATTGATCATTCCCTGCCAGTTTTTAAACGACTCGTGTATTAATACATAAGTGGGCAAGTAAACAATGGTTTTATCCCAGTTCTCAACTTGCACGGAAATTAGGCCGACTTCCTGAACCGTACCATCAACCCCGTGATCAGTCAGCTCAATCCAGTCACCAATAGCAACCATACGGTTGGTCGCCAATTGCACTCCGGCAACAAAGCCCATTAGGGTATCCCTGAAAACCACCATAAGAATGGCGGTCATGGCGCCGAAACCACTTAGCAAGTACATAGGCGACTTGTTCATAATGATGGCAATAGTGATGAGAATCGCCATGAGTACCAGTATCAGTTTTATGACCTGAATGACTCCGGTAATGGGGACCTCACGTGCTTTATAAGTATAGTCATAGGCAATGGAAACGACGTTGGCCAGGGCTGTCAGGATACTGGTAATAACCCAGGTCAGATAAACACCCACAACCGTTCGCAGAGGGGACTGCCAACTTTCAAAGTTATTGATAAACAGAATTGGTATGAAACTGTGTATCAGGATAACCGGGGCTAAGTTTGCGCAACGCTTAAAAAGGCCACTGTTAACCAGCGATTTATACCACCGCTCGGGCGCCCTTTTTAACAAGTGCTCTATGGCATGATCGATAAGCCAACGCGCTATGGCATAGGTAATGTAACAACCAATTAGAACTAATAACGAACTGATAGCCAGACTCAGTTCCTCCAGGTTGCTCTGAAGACCGAATTTTTGTAGCCACTCTTTTATAAACTCAAAGTCCATTATAAAACTCCCTTAGCGGGTGCTGTGAATTTGCTTACGTATGTCGTCAATGGTTTGGTCTTTTTCCTGCCAGCGCTGATTTAGCCACTGCTGAAAATGAGCTCTGAAAGTTTCATCACTGGCGTAATCGCCAATTAAATCGTTGGTAATAGGAAGTGTCTTTATATCAACATAGACGTTTTTCAGCTGTCCGCTTAATAAATGCCAGACTACCGGGCGTTTATCGGTTCCCGGATAGACTATAGTGATATCCAGAATGGCTTCAAACTGACCGCCCATAACTTGCAAAGAGAAGGCCGTTCCGCCTGCTTTAGGCGGCAGCAGGTTGCGAAAAGGGCTGTGTTTTTTCACGTGCTTTTCCGGAGTAAAGCGCGTGCCCTCACAGAAATTCACCACAGTTGTAGGAATGTGGCGGAATTTGGCGCAGGAGCGTGTTGTCGTTGCAATATCTTTGCCTTTTAAATGCGGTTTTTTCTCCAGCAACTCTTTTGAGTAGCGCTTCATAAAAGGCATATCCAGTACCCAGCAACCCCAGCCAATAATGGGTATCCACATAAGTTGTGACTTTAAAAAGAAGCGCGGCATAGGCATGTGGCGACGAGTCAAATGCATTAACACCAGCACATCGACCCAGCTACGATGGTTAGCCATAACCATGTACCAGCCTTTTTCGTGGATATCGAGGTCACCTTTAATGTGCCATTCCATGCGTTGAGTCAGCTGGAACATCATTGACATACAGTACGCCCAGACTCTGAATAGAGCATTCCCCAGAAAAGAACAAATGCGCTGAGGCGTTTTAAAAGGCAGTAACACTTTAAAAATACCAATACTAATAATCGAAACACCAATAATAGCGGTGGTGATTAATCCCCATGAAAAGTTAATAACGACTCTGAAGGGAATGAGTATTGATGTCAGCATGCTGCCCTATCCTAATTAGAAACAATGAGATAAATAATAACTGAAGCCAGTAATGATGTCTGTTGGTAACGAGTAAAAATTAATGATACTGTATATATGTACAGTATTCGGAGGTTTTATGCAGACAAAGCTTCAGACTCTTATTCAGCAAGGGCTTGTTTGGCATGGTCAGGTGACCGATAGCCAGGCCGCAACCTTAAGCTCTGGTTTTTCGTCGTTAGATACGGCGCTGGGCGGTGGCTGGCAATATCCGGGGTTGCATGAATGGCAGTTGCCAACTCCTTTTTCGGAGCAGGCACTATTGTTGCCATTAATACAGCGTGCGGTGCAACAAAAGCAGTCAGTTTTCTGGGTAAACCCTCCGGCCTGGTTGTCGGCTGCTGGCCTACATCATTATGGACTTAATGAGTCTATGCAGGTGGTTGTTCAGACCAGTGCAGAGAAAGCGGCCTGGGCGTTTGAGCAGATACTGCAGACAAAAAATGCGCTGGCTTTAGGCTGGTTTGCGCAAAAAGAAACGACAGCTCAATCTGTTCGCCGTTGGTATAAAGCTACCCAAACCGGGCAGATGGGCGTGGTATTGAGTGAGCCCGCTTTAAATGAAGAGGCGCGGGCTTATTCTAACCGCGTACGGTTAAAGCTTGATGAAGCAGGAGTCACGCTCGACGTACTAAAACGCAAAGTGGGCTGGCCACTGGAAAACGTTGTTCTGAACTAATGTGGTTATATTGTCATTTCCCCCAACTACTACTGGATAATCGGGTGCGCTTACAGCCTGACAGCAACACCCTGCCGCTGGCTCTTTACCAGTTACAGGGTAACCAGTCGGTTATAGTGCAGTGCAACACCTTGGCGCGGGAGGCTGGGGTCAAAACCTCTATCCAGACGGTTATGGCAATATCGCTTTGTGAGCAACTGCAACTGGTTGAATATATTCCGGAGCGTGAGCAGCAGGTATTGCAGCAATTAGCCACCCGACTTTACCAATGGGCAGCTAAGTTAGTTTTGTATCCACCCAAAGGTCTGGCAATTGAGTTGAGTAGTCTGGCGCAGTTGTATGGCGGGATGGATTCGGTATTTAACACGTTATCCCGAGAGGTTGATGCGCTGCCAATTAAGGCTCAGCTGGCAGTCGCGGATAACCCTTTAGCCGCTCAATTATTAGCAGAATATGACTGCCCGGTTTCGTTAAACCCCAAAGAGTCTACACAGCTGCTGGCTCAGCTACCTATTGGTGCTGCCGGTTTAGGAACAAAAACACAGAAGCATTGTAAAGCCGCTGGTTTTCGTCAGCTGGGAGAGCTCATACAGTTATCGGGAGATGAAGTCGGCCGGCAGTTGGGCCTGGAAACACAGTTATATCTGGAGCGAATTCAGGGTCGCCAGCAGCAAAGTTATAATTTTTTCACTCCACCGGAAAGTTTCCGGCAAAGCCTGGATCTGGTCACTGAAATTCCTCACTGGCAAGGGTTGTTGTTTCCGCTGAAAAGACTGTTCGGTGAGCTGGAAGATTTTCTCTACCAGCGGCAAAAAGTAACCCAGCAGGTTAGTATTGAACTGCATCACCGGTATGAACCTCCTTCTGTTGTTCCCGTCGCTTTAGCTGAACCCGGCTGGCGGGGGCAGAGTTTTTTGTCGTTACTGCAGTTAAAAATGGAATCTATACCCTTGCCAGAAGCGGTTATAGAAATTACGTTGGTAGCTAACGAGCTATTGCAGTCTGAACAGCACAACAGTCACTTTTTTGGTGTGCAGCAACACCGGCATGAAACACTGCAGCTTATTGGCCGGTTACAGGCTAAGCTTGGCAACAATGCCGTGTTCTCGCCAGCCATGAATGACGACCCTCGCCCCGGTAATAACGAATTTCGACGCCCGGCAGGGGAAAAGCCTCAAGTTTTATCTGCGGCGCCTAAGCGGCCTCTTTGGCTATTACAGCCTCCGCAGCCAACTTCAATTGATTTATGGCAACTACGTCACGGGCCGGAGCGCAAAGTCTGTGGCTGGTGGGACGCTGGTGACATAGCGCGCGATTACTGGATTGCCCGGGACAAGTTTCAGCGTGTGGGTTGGCTCTATTTTGAGTCCGGACAATGGTATTTGCATGGTTGGTTCAGCTGATATGTTTAAAGGTTCCGGTGGAAAACCTTTTGCTGAGCTACACAGTTTAAGCCATTACAGTTTTTTGCGCTCAGCCGCTTCGCCGGAGGAACTGGTGAGGCGCGCAGATGATCTGGGTTATGCCGCCATAGCAATAACTGACGAATGCTCTGTGGCCGGTATTGTAAAAGCCTATCAGGAGTCAAAAGCGCAGGGTATTAAACTGATTGTGGGTAGTGAATTCAGGGTGACCGAAGTGGGTACGCTGGTTGTGCTGGCGCCAACCCGGGAAGCCTATGCGGAGCTTTGTAAAAAAATTACATTGTTCCGTAGTCGCAGCGAAAAAGGACATTATCAGGCCAATATCGATGATTTTTTCGAAGGATTTTCTCAGTGTCTTTTATTGTGGCAGCCAGACTTTTCTCAGACTCAGCTTCTGGCCATTGGTGAAAAGTTGAAATCGGTATGGCAACAGCGCATTTGGTTATTATACGAGCGGCATTACCAGCCTGACGACGAAAGGGCTTTTCAGGCTATGGTTGAGCTTCAACAGGCCGTTAAAGTGAAAGTCGCCTGCGCTGGTGGCGTTCGCATGGCAACCACTGAACAACAGCCGCTATATGATATTCTGAACGCGATTCAACATGGTGGCTCTTTAGCGCATCAGCCCGGGTTAGCCAGTAACAACGCGGAGCATCATCTGCGAAGCCTGAGTGAGTTGCAACAGTGCTACCCGCAAAAGTGGCTAGCCGAAACACTGGTTATTGCTCAGCAGTGTCAGTTTTGTCTGTCGGAACTTCGTTACGAATACCCCGTCGAACTGGTTCCTGAAGGTATGAGTGCCTCCGGCTATTTAAAGCAGTTAACTGAACAAGGCGCTCGCTGGCGTTATCCGCAAGGTGTGCCCGAGTCGGTAAAAGTGCTTTATTTAAAAGAACTTAGCCTGATAAAAGAGCAAAGCTACGAGCCTTTCTTTTTAACCATTCATGACTTAGTTCGTTTTGCCCGTGAGCAGGGAATCTTATTTCAAGGGCGTGGTTCGGCAGCAAACTCGGTAGTCTGTTATTGTCTGGGCATTACCGCGGTTAACCCGACGCAAATTCAGGTGTTGTTTGAACGTTTTATTTCTAAGGAACGGAACGAACCTCCCGATATCGATGTGGACTTTGAGCACGAGCGCCGCGAAGAAGTCATTCAGTACATTTACTGCAAGTACGGTCGGCAGCGCGCAGCGTTGGCTGCAACGGTTATTACCTACCGTTTTAAAAGTGCTTTTCGCGATGTTGGCAAAGCTCTGGGTTTTAGTGAACAGCAAATGCAGTATTTTCGTCGCAATTTAGACCGACGCGACAAAGAGCAAAGCTGGCAGCAACAGCTAGCGCAACAACACCCCGAAGTCACAAATTCAGTACGGGGCCAGCACCTTTTACAATTTACTGAGCAATTGATGGGTACTCCCCGGCATTTGTCGCAGCATGTCGGCGGTTTTGTTATCGCTGCCGATGACTTGTCACGGCTGGTTCCGGTAGAAAATGCCTCGATGACGGACCGAACGGTTATTCAGTGGGACAAAACCGACCTCGAAAGCCTGGGCTTATTAAAAGTGGACGTGCTGGCGCTGGGCATGCTGACGGCTTTACGGAAAATGCTGACGCTTATTAATTCGCGCTATGAGCCGCAACTGACCATGGCAACCATTCCGCAGGAAGACAGCCGGGTTTATCAGCAGCTACAAACCGCCGATTCTATGGGGATTTTTCAGATAGAATCGCGGGCGCAAATGAACATGTTACCGCGACTAAAGCCCAAAACCTTCTATGATCTGGTCATTCAAATTGCGATAGTCCGGCCCGGCCCCATACAAGGCGACATGGTGCATCCATTTTTACGTCGTCGCGCAGGTCTGGAAGAGGTTGATTACCCTAGCAACGACGTAAAGTCGGTATTAGAAAGAACGCTGGGCGTACCTATTTTTCAGGAGCAGGTTATTAAGCTGGCTATGGTCGCGGCTGGCTTTAGTGGTGGCGAAGCGGATCAGCTTCGTCGGGCAATGGCTTCGTGGGGGCAAAATGGGCATTTAACCCGCTTTGAAGACAAGCTTATTAACGGCATGCTGGAGCGGGGCTATAAGCAGGAGTTTGCAGAACGGTTGTTCCGGCAAATTTGTGGCTTTGGACAATATGGTTTTCCTGAGTCTCATTCTGCCAGTTTTGCTAATTTAGCTTATGTGTCGTCCTGGTTTAAGACTTACCACCCGGCTGCTTTTTATGTGGGCTTACTGAACAGTTTGCCTATGGGGTTTTACTCGGCATCGCAGTTGGTGCAGGACGCACAACGCCACGGCGTAGCGTTTTTGGCTGCGGATATTAACGCCAGCGACTGGAACTATTGCTGGTTGCCTAAAGAGGATATGAACTCTGATGAGACTGTACGCATGGGCTTAAGGCAAATTCAGGGCCTATCCGAAAGCAGAATAAAACATACGTTGATGCAAAGGCCGGAGGACGGTTTCACCAGCATGCATGAATTGCGAAAAAGCGGATTGCGGGACTCCGATATCAACGCCCTCGCCCGCGCCGACGCATTAAAGAGCATTGCTGGACACCGGCATCAGGCACATTGGCAAAGCTTGTCTATGAGTGATCAGCAAATGCCGTTGTTTGAGAATGTAAAGGATCGCCCTGCCCGCCAACTGCCCGCGCCTGATGAGCCGGACAATATAAAAGCGGATTATGAATCGACCGGATTGACCTTAGGCCGCCACCCATTAGCTTTGCTGAGGAATAACCCTGAATTAAAAAACTGCGTTATGGCCCGCGATCTAATGACCTGCCGCTCAGGGCAAGTACTGACTCTGGCCGGCTTAGTCACCTGCAGGCAAAGGCCTGGCACCCGTAGCGGCGTCACTTTTTTAACTTTGGAAGATGAAAGCGGAAACAGCAATGTGGTGGTCTGGGCGAATACCGCTCGCCAATTTCGACAATGCTTCCTGACCAGCAACCTGCTTTGGGTAAAAGGCATTGTCGAAATTCACGATGGTGTGGTGCATGTTATTGCAGGCCGGTTAAAGGATTTATCCGGCCTGTTAAGTTTCACTCGACTGGAAAGCCGTCGTTTCCACTAAGCTTTCATTAACTTAAGAAACTGGACTCACCTGTAAAAGGTAGTCGTCTTTTAAATCGACGTAGTTTTGTGCCGATTGGCTTAAAAAGTTCTCCTCACCGCTATTAAGGCGTCTTTTCTTTTCAACTGGGCTGCCGACATATAAGTAGCCACTTTCTAAGCGTTTGCCCGGAGGAACCAGACTACCGGCTCCAATAATGACATCATCTTCTATGACGACATCATCCATTATAACGGCTGACATGCCTACTAATATGCGGTTACCCAGTTTGCAACCATGCAACATACAATGGTGGCCTACGGTAACTTCGTCCCCAATAACTAAGGGATGCCCATCAGGGTTGGCTTTGGATTTACGCGTAACATGAAGAACGGTTCCATCCTGAATGTTGCTACGCTTACCAATAGTAATACGGTTAACATCGCCTCTTGCTGCGACCATAGGCCATACGCTGCTGTCATCGCCTATTGTAATATTACCGACAATGACCGAACTGGGGTCCAGGTAAACGCGTTCACCGATAACTGGTTCATATTCACAGTAACTACGGATATCTGCCATAAGTGTGCTCCTGAGTTAAAAGCTGTTACAACCTTTATAGCAGATAGAGGTAAATAGGTCATGTCTGGCCTAAGTTTGGCGAGAAAAGCAGCGTGTTGCTGAAACTTTACGCAGTCAGTAAAAAAACAGTTAGAAAGGTGCTAAAAGCGCTTGACGGGACGAGTTAAATCTC